>NZ_JASCAQ010000045.1:0-61607 GCF_029967685.1 Erwinia sp. V90_4
GATTTGAACCGACGACCTTCGGGTTATGAGCCCGACGAGCTACCAGGCTGCTCCATCCCGCGTCCGTGGAAGCGCACTATACGCCTGATGCGTTTTGTTGCAACCCCTTTTTGCGGATAAGTGGGTAAAATCGTGCTTATAACTCATTTTTTAACCCAGCTGCTGAATTGTTGCACAAATGCGTACTTTTTCCGGCGGCACGTTTAAATCTGACCACGCCTTTGCTATCTTCGCGCAGGGTTCCCGTATAAAGGTAAACAAGGCATGAAAGGACGTTGGGCGAAATATCTGGTGACCGGCACGCTGCTGGCACTGCTGGCGGGCTGTTCGTCAAAACCCACCGATCGTGGGCAACAGTATAAAGACGGGAAACTGGATCAGCCGCTCGGGCTGGTCAACCAGCCTAACGCTAAAGGCCGCCCGGTTAATGGCAGAGACTTTGCCGACCAGGTGGGGCAGATCCGTTCATATTCATCGGGCATGTATTCGCGCCAGTCGGGCACCTACAGCGCGATTGAGAGCTGGCTGATGGCCGGGGGCGATACGCGCCAGCTGCGCCAGTTCGGACTGGATGCTTATCAGATGGAAGGCACCGACAACTATGGCAACGTGCAGTTTACCGGGTACTACACGCCGGTGATTGAAGCACGATATACCCGCCAGGGTGAGTTCCAGTATCCGCTGTACCGCATGCCGCCAAAACGTGGCCGCCTGCCAAGCCGTGCAGATATCTACAGCGGTGCGCTGGGTGAACGCTATATCGTGGGTTACAGCAACTCACTGATGGATAACTTTATTATGGATGTGCAGGGCAGCGGCTACGTTGACTACGGCGACGGGCGCCCGCTGACCTTCTTCGGCTACGGCGGGAAAAACGGCCATGCCTATCGCAGCATCGGCAAAGTGCTGATCGACCGCGGTGAAGTGAAGCGTGAAGATATGTCGATGCAGGCGATTCGCCACTGGGGTGAAACGCACAGCCCGGAAGAGGTGCGCGAACTGCTGGAGCAGAACCCATCCTTTGTGTTCTTCAAGCCCGAAACGTTTGCGCCAGTACGTGGGGCAAGTGCGGTGCCGCTGGTGGCAAAAGCCTCGGTAGCTTCTGACCGTTCGCTGATCCCACCGGGAACGGCGCTGCTGGCAGAAGTTCCTTTACTGGACAACAACGGTAAATTTACCGGAAAATATGAGATGCGCATGATGGTGTCGCTGGACGTCGGCGGCGCAATCAAGGGTCAGCATTTTGATATTTACCAGGGCATCGGCCCGGACGCCGGTCATATGGCCGGATGGTTTAATCACTACGGCCGCGTGTGGGTATTAAAAGCCGCACCGGGCGCGGGCCAGCCGGTATTCTCATCGGCACAGAACAGTTCTTCTCAGGGGTCATTACTGGTCAGTCAGTAAACCCCGACGGGCCGCTTGCTGCGGCCCGCTGCTTTTAAGGAATTAATCCATGATGGTTCTTTCAGACGCCTGGCGGCAGCGCTTTGGCGGTACGGCGCGTCTATATGGTCAGTCTGCGCTACAGCTGTTTGCCGACGCGCATGTCTGCGTGGTGGGGATTGGCGGCGTGGGGTCGTGGGCGGCGGAAGCGCTGGCGCGTACCGGAATTGGGGCGATCACCCTGATCGACATGGATGATGTCTGCGTCACTAATACTAACCGGCAGATCCATGCGCTGAAAGATAACGTCGGGCAGGCGAAAACCGAGGTGATGGCGCAGCGGATCCGCGAAATTAATCCGGAGTGCCGCGTCACCTGCATTGATGACTTTATTACCCCGGACAATACCGCAGAGCTGATGAGCCAGGGCTACAGCTATGTGATCGACGCTATCGACAGCGTGCGCCCGAAAGCGGCGCTGCTGGCGTGGTGCCGTCGCAATAAGATGCCGCTGGTGACCACCGGCGGGGCGGGCGGGCAGATTGATCCCACGCAGATCCAAGTCGCCGATCTGGCAAAAACGATTCAGGATCCGCTGGCGGCGAAGCTGCGCGAGCGGCTGAAAAACGATTTTAACATCGTCAAAAGCAGCAAGGGTAAGCTGGGCATTGACTGCGTGTTCTCAACCGAGGCGCTGATGTACCCGCAGCCGGATGGCTCGGTATGCGCGTCACGCAGCACCGCTGAGGGGCCAAAACGCATGGACTGCGCCGCAGGTTTTGGTGCGGCAACCATGGTCACCGCCACCTTTGGCTTTGTCGCGGTGTCGCACGTATTGAAGAAGATGATGGCGAAGGCGGCACGCCAGGCGTAACGCGGATTTCGGGCAACTGCACTGGCCGACCCTCTTGTCAGGTCGGCCCGGTTTGCCCGGGACGACCAGAAAAGCTGCCGTCCCTACGGCAAGTGACTGCTCGCCATCACCGCATCGGCCAGCGCCTGCAGCCCCGCGCTGCGCGAGGCGCTCAGCTGATCTTTCAATCCCAGCCCGTCAAACAGCGCCAGCGGGTCCGATCCCCGGATCTCGGCGGCAGTTTTTCCCTCTACCGCACACAGCAGTACGGCTAACAGCCCGCGCACAATGCGCCCTTCGCTGTCGCCGTAAAAGTGCATCTGCCCATTTTCAAGCTGCTGATAGCCAAGCCAGACGCGGTTTTCACAGCCGCTCAGCTCAATGTCCGCCGTTTTCAGCGCCTCCGGCAGGGCCGGCAGTTTCTTACCCAGTAGGATCAGCTGGCGATAGCGATCCTCCCACTGGCGAAAGCTGGCGAACTGCGTCAGTAGCGAGTCGGCAGTTATGGCTGTGCCAAACGGGTGCGGGGCGATCGGAGATGAATTCATAATTAATCAGCCAGTAGCGCCAGAGCGGTGGTCATCGCCGCGGCCAGCGCGTCCACATCTTCCAGCGTGTTATAGGGGGCGAAGGAGGCGCGCAGTGTCCCGCTGACGCCGAGCGCAGCCAGCAGCGGTTGCGCACAGTGCTGACCGGCGCGCAGGGCGATGCCGCTTTCCGCCAGCAGCGTCACAACGTCGCTGTGATGAATACCGGCGATATCAAACGCCAGCAGGCTGGCGTTGCCGCAGCGGTAGCTTTGAAAGCCGGGCAGGGCAGCGAGCCGCGCTTCAGCAAGGTCGGCAAGGTCGCAGCTCCAGCGCTCGGCGGCGGCAATATCAACGCCGCTCAGCCACTCCAGCGCGGCGCTCAGGCCAATGACGCCGGCAACGTTTGGCGTGCCTGCCTCGAAGCACCACGGCACTGCCTGCGGGGTGAATCCGTTAAAGTCAACGCGGCTCAGCATCTTGCCGCCGCCCTGCCACGGCGCCATCTCTGCCAGCAGGTCCGCCCTGCCGTACAGCGCGCCGATGCCCATTGGTCCATACAGCTTATGTCCAGAAAAAGCGTAGAAATCAATATTGAGCGCCTGTACATCCGGCGGGCAGTGCACCACGCCCTGGGCGCCGTCGACCATCACTTTTGCACCGCACGCATGGGCCAGTGCAATAATCTGCTGCAGGTCCGGACAGCCGCCGGTCACGTTCGACATCTGACCGACAGCCAGCAGGCGGGTGCGGTCGTTGAGCAGTGTGGGTAGCAGGCTGAGATCCGGCAGGCGGTCGGCGCCAATCGGCCACTTCACCACTTTGGCGCCGGTTTGCTCAGCCACCATCAGCCACGGCACCAGATTGGCGTGGTGCTCGGCTTCGCTAACCAGGATCTCATCCCCCGGCTGCAGGCGCGGACGCAGATAGCTTTGCGCGACCAGGTTAATGGCCTCGGTGGTGCCTTTGGTCCAGACGATGTTGCTGCTATCACAGGCATTCAGCAGCCTTGCCACCTGACTGCGCGCGTCTTCATAGCGCGCGGTGAGCTGCTGCGCGGCCGCGAACTGACTGCGGTGAACCGTCCCGGCGCTCAGGCGATAAAACTGCTCGGTGGCTTCGATCACCGCCAGTGGTTTTAGCGCGGTAGCGGCACTGTCCAGGTAACATCCGGCATCGCCCAGCGCGGGAAACTGCTGGCGAAAGTGCAGCGGGTTAAATGACGTCATCTGTTTCTCGTAATTTAGGACCAGGCTGAAATTTATGTACTTTTCTGGCAAAGACGGCAAAGCGCGTTATGCTAATTCAAGTAAAGTTTAAACGATTACCTGTCATTAAGAGCAACGTATGCAGGTAGTTTCACTCTCAGCATGGAGATATAAAAATGAAAAAATTAGCCGCAGTTATTGCAGCCTGTGCCATGACTTTTACTCTGGCCGCGTGTTCAAGCAATTATGTTATGCATACCAATGATGGTCGCACTATCGTATCCGATGGTAAGCCAGTGGTCGACAACGATACGGGCATGATCAGCTACAAAGATGCCAACGGCAACAAGCAGCAGATCAACCGTTCTGACGTGAAAGAGATGGTTGAGACCAACCAGTAATAGCGACAGGCAAAAAAAAGCACCGCGCTAAGCGGTGCTATTAAAATCACTTGGACAGACAGGGTAAATCTACAGGAATAAAAGGTAGCTCAGCTACCAGACCCGAAAATCGTCAGGTCAATTGCAAACACAACATCACGACCACAAGCCAAAAGCCCCTCAAAATTCCGCGAGTTAACCCGTAATTTCAATGCACTTTTCGTTCCGGCTCAGGAAGTGGCGCAACTATAGGTATTTGCTGGTAGTTCCTCAACGGACAAATTATAATGGCTCGGATAAAAAAAACTAATACGTCACTCTGACTGTCAGAGCTGTACCCGGCCTTGAGCGAAAAGCACCCATCTACCATGTCTAAACGTTTACCACCGCTGAATGCCCTGCGCGTTTTTGATGCCGCAGCGCGTCACCTCAGCTTCACGAAAGCGGCTGAGGAACTGTTTGTCACCCAGGCCGCCGTCAGCCACCAGATCAAGTCGCTGGAGGATTTCCTCGGCCTGAAGCTGTTTCGCCGACGCAATCGCTCGCTGCTGTTGACCGAAGAGGGGCAGAGCTATTACCTCGATATCAAAGAGATTTTTACCGCGCTGAACGACGCCACGCGCAAACTGCAGGCGCGCAGTGCCAAAGGCGCACTCACCGTCAGTTTGCTGCCGAGTTTTGCTATTCAGTGGCTGGTACCGAGGCTAACCAGCTTTAACTCAGCTTATCCGGGTATCGACGTGCGTATCTCCGCCGTCGACCGCGATGAGGAGAAGCTGGCTGATGATGTCGACGTGGCGATTTTCTACGGGCGCGGTAACTGGCCGGGGCTGCGGGTGGAAAAACTGTATGCGGAATATCTGCTGCCGGTCTGTTCCCCACTGCTGCTAACCGGCGAGCGCCCGCTGACCTCCCCGGCCGGGCTGGCCAATCATACGCTGCTGCACGATGCTTCACGCCGTGACTGGCAGGCGTATACGCGTCAGCTCGGGCTGGGCAGTATCAATGTGCAGCAGGGGCCGATATTCAGCCACAGCGCGATGGTGCTGCAGGCGGCGATCCACGGCCAGGGCGTGGCGCTGGCCAATAACGTGATGGCGCAGAGTGAGATAGAAGCGGGGCGTCTGGTCTGCCCGTTTAACGATGTGCTGGTCAGTAAAAATGCTTTTTATCTGGTTTGTCATGACAGTCAGGCAGAACTGGGTAAAATAGCCGCCTTCCGGCAGTGGATCCTTGCGAAAGCCGCAAGCGAACAGGAAAAATTCCGCTTTCGTTATGAACAATAACCCCGCCTGGCGCGCCGATACCGCCGGGCAGTAATTAAGCACCACGGAGCGCGCTCCGTGTTCTCAGAGGATGTTGTTATGTCCAGTCGTGCAATGCTGATTTTCGTCGCCATCAGTGGATTTTTCTACGTGGCGCTGGGGGCTTTTGGCGCCCACGTATTGAGCCGGTCGCTGGGTAGCGCCGAAATGGCCTGGATGAAAACCGGGCTGGATTACCAGGCGTTTCATACTCTTGCGGTACTGGGTTTGGCTGCGGCCATGCTGCGCCGCGCCGATATCTGGTTCTACTGGAGCAGCGCATTTCTGGCGCTGGGCACGGTGTTATTCAGCGGCAGTCTTTACTGTCTGGCGCTGTCGCACCTGAAAATTTGGGTGTATGTTACGCCGATCGGAGGCACCTGCTTCCTGATCGGTTGGATTTTGATGTTGGTTGGCGCGCTGCGTCTGAAAAAAAGGGCAGATCGCCATGAATAAGATTTTACTGTATTGCCGTCAGGGTTTTGAGAAAGAGTGCGCGGCGGAGATCACCGCTAAGGCCGCCGAGCGCGAGATTTTCGGTTTCGCCCGCGTGAAAGATGACTCTGCCTATGTGCTGTTTGAGTGCTATCAGCAGGGGGAAGCCGAGAAGCTGCTGGCCTCACTGCCGTTTAGCGAGCTGATCTTCTCCCGCCAGATGATGGTGGTCGGTGAGCTGCTGCGCGATTTACCGAGCGAGGACCGCATCACGCCGGTGGTGGGGATGCTGACCGGCGCGGTAGAGAAGGGCGGCGAGCTGCGCGTTGAGGTGCCGGACACCAATGCCAGCAAAGAGCTGCTGAAATTCTGCCGCAAGTTCACCGTGCCGCTGCGCGCCAGCCTGCGTAAAGCGAATATTCTGCTGAACTATGAGACCAACAAGCGTCCGGTGATCCACGTGTTCTTTATCGCTTCGGGCTGCTGCTATGTGGGTTACTCGCTGCCGGGCAACAACTCGCCGCTGTTTATGGGCATCCCGCGCCTGAAGTTTCCCTCCGATGCCCCAAGCCGCTCCACGCTTAAGCTGGAAGAGGCTTTCCACGTCTTTATCCCTGCCGACGAGTGGGATGAGCGCCTGGCAAGCGGGATGTGGGCGGTGGACCTGGGGGCCTGCCCGGGCGGCTGGACCTATCAGCTGGTGCAGCGCAGCATGATGGTGAACGCCGTGGATAACGGCCCGATGGCGCCGAGCCTGATGGATACCGGGCAGGTATTCCACCAGCGTGAGGACGGCTTTAAGTACCGCCCGACGCGCAGCAATAACTATTGGGTGGTGTGCGACATGGTGGAAAAACCGGTGCGCGTGGCGAATCTGATGGCGGACTGGCTGGTGAACGGCTGGTGCCGTGAGGCGATCTTTAACCTCAAACTGCCGATGAAGAAGCGTTATGAGGAAGTGTCGCAGAATCTGCAGATGATCCACGAGAAGCTGGTGGAAAACGGCATTAACGCGCAGATCCAGGCGCGTCAGCTGTACCACGATCGCGAAGAAGTGACGGTGCATATTCGCCGTATCTGGGCCGCCACGCCGGGCCGCCGCGACGAGCGTTAATTTTTCCATCGTCAATCGCGCGCGGGCCGATCAAAAAAGATGATCGGCCCCTATAGTAGGGGCGGACCGCTTTTCTGGTCCGCCCGCGAATTACGGCAATCGCAAATCCTTTAAATTCCCCGCCAGTACCAAATCCGTTCTCAGCGTGGCGACCTGCTGGCAGATTTCCGCCATCTGGCGATGCTGCTCCAGCTTATTGCGCCACTTCTCCGGCACCCGATCCAGCTGCTGATAAATTCCTGCCAGGCTACCAAACTGCTGCAGCAGCTGCGTGGCGCTTTTGCCGCCGATACCGGCCACGCCCGGGATCTTACTGCTGCTGATCCCTGCCAGCCCCCAGTAGTCGGTGAGCTGGGCTGGCGCCACGCCAAATTCGGCGGCAATAAACGGCACGTCAAGCCAGCGTTTCTGGAAGTAGTCGCGGATCTGCACATTAGGTGCCAGCAGCTGGCAATAGCCTTTATCGGTGGAGACAATGGTGGCCTGATGCCCGGCGGCGGCCACTTTACTGGCAAGCGTGGCGGCGAGGTCGTCAGCCTCATCGCCGGGAGAGTGCCAGCAGTTAACCCCCACGCCGGCAAAGGCCGCGCGCAGCAGCGGCATTTCATTGTGCAGCGCATCCGGCATCGGCGAGCGCCCGGCTTTGTAATCCGGCAGTAGCCGGTGCCGCCAGCTGTCAGCGCGGTCGTCATCGTCAAACACCGCTACAGCATGCGTCGGGCGGGTATGCATCAGCAGCTGATGGATGGCATTCAGGCAGGCGTCCTGGCAGGGAGAACCCTGGACGGCGTGTATGCGGCGAATCAGATTCAGCGCATCGATAATCAGTAAATGGTGCAAAATCGTTAATCCTGAGCGGCCCGCAGGCCGCTCGTCGGTTACTTGATGATTTCGTAGCAGGGAATGTAGGCACTGCCCGGCAGCTTCATGCGGTGCTGAGCCACAAAGCCCTGTAGCAGATCGTCCATGCGGCGCATGATCTGCGGGTCGCCGTGCAGCTTGTATGGCCCTTTCTCTTTGATTGCGCGAATGCCGACATCCTTAACGTTACCGGCGACGATCCCGGAGAAGGCGCGACGCAGTGCCGCAGCCAGATCCTCGGCGGGCTGATCCGGCGACAGGTTAAGGTTTGCCATATTTTCATGGCTCGGCATAAACGGCATCTGCAGGTCAGGAGCAATACGCAACGCCCAGTTAAAGCTGTAGGCGTCGCCGGTTTCGCGGCGATGCTCTTTCACCTTCGGCATCGCTTTCTTCATCAGCCGCGCCACTTCCGCCGCATCATCGATAATGATGGTGTAGTGTTTACGCGCCTCATCACCCAAGGTGCTGGCGATAAATTCGTCCAGTACCTTAAAGTAATCGGCGCTCTCTTTCGGCCCGGTGAGGATCAGCGGCAGCACCTGGTCATGGTTATGCGGGTTCATCAATATACCCAGCAGGTAGAGCAGCTCTTCCGCCGTACCTACGCCGCCCGGGAAGATAATGATGCCGTGCGCCATGCGTACAAAGGCTTCCAGACGTTTTTCAATGTCCGGCATGATGATCAGCTCGTTAACCAGCGGGTTTGGCGGCTCGGCGGCGATAATTGACGGCTCGGTCAGGCCAATAAAGCGGCCCTCTCTGTAGCGCTGCTGGGCGTGGCCGACGGCGGCCCCTTTCATCGGCGCTTCCATCACGCCCGGTCCGCAACCGGTGCAGATATTCAGTTCGCGCAGGCCGAGCTGGGCACCAACGGTGCGGCAGTACTGATATTCCACGGCGTTAATCGAGTGACCACCCCAGCACACTACGGTGTTCGGCTCCTCGCCGACGTGCAGCGCGCGCGCATTGCGCAGAATGGAGAATACCAGGTTGGTGAGATGAACCGGATCTTCAATTTTCAGCCGCTGGAAGCGACCGGCCTGGTCGATCTGGCCGTTAACGAACAGGATATCGCGCAGCACGGCAAACAGGTTAGCCTGCAGCGCACGGATAATCCGGCCATCAACAAACGCCTCTTCCGGCGGGTTTATCAGCTCCAGTTTGACGCCGCGCTCACGGCGCAACACGTTGATATCAAAACTTTCAAAGCGGGAGAGCAGCTCATGGCTGCTGTCGGTTTGGCTACCGGAGTTGAGCACGGCGAGTGAGCAGTTACGAAACAGCTGGTAGAGATCACTGCTGGCCGTGCGCTTCAGCATGTCGACTTCCAGTTGTGAAAGCAGGTCCATCGAGCCAAGAGGGCTGATATGTGTAATCAAGTGAACTCCTTTACACCCGCCTGGGTGTGCAGTAACCCCGTGATATGGCGGTCAACGGGGCAAAATTTCCCTGGGCAGCGTGCTGCTGCTACCCGTGTCCAGATTAGCCTTTTCGCCTTTGATTTAACAACAGATTAACAGAGATAAACCGGAGATTACTGGCGAACCAGGCGCGAGCGTCCCGGCTTGAATTGGCCATTGGTGCGCCACGGGTTGATATCCAGCCCGCCGCGGCGCGTGTAGCGCGCGTAAACGCTCAGGCTTTCCGGCTGGCAGTAGCGCAGAATATCGCTGAAAATACGCTCTACGCACTGCTCGTGAAACTCATTGTGATGGCGGAATGAGACCAGGTAACGCAGCAGGGCTTCGCGCTGAATGCGCGGGCCGCGATAGCTGATCTGCACCGAACCCCAGTCGGGTTGATTGGTGATCAGGCAGTTAGATTTTAGCAGGTGGCTCACCAGCTGCTCTTCAACGATCTCCCCAGCGGCCGCGTCGCGCAGGTAGTCAGCATTGAACTGATAATCATCAATCACGATGTCCTGCTCATCAATACAGCTGCCGTCGAAATGGCCAATGGGCTGCCCTTCAATTTCCTGCAAGCGGAACAGAGCCACGCTGACCTTGCCTGCGGCGCAGGCACTGAGATCGCGCTCCAGCGTCTGACGCACTTCGCCCCAGTCGGCAAATTTTGTCTGGTTAAAGCTGTTGAGGTAGAGCTTAAAGCTTTTCGACTCGATCAGGTTCACGCTGTCGGCATCCAGCGCCACTTCACCCACCGCCACCTGCGGCAGCCCTTTGCTGTTGAGCCAGGAGAGCTCGTACAGGGTCCAGATATCGGCTCCGGTGAATGGCAGGGTATCCGGATAAAGCCCCAGCGGTTCACGATTGAGGCTACGCGGCACTGCCTGTAGCAGCGCAGGCTGATAGCTGTCGTGGTATTCTGTGGGTTTCCCCAGAGTCAGGCCTTCCAGTGCCTGATGATGGTCGTATGAAGACATGCTGATACCTTATTGCGCCCGTCGGGACAGGCGAGATGACGAATTCGTTAGCCTGATTAGCATTCAGGCTACAATGGCCTGTAAGTGTAACCCAGCCAGCTAAGAGTGAAAAAAGAATGATCGAAGAAACCGCCCAGGCACTACGCGATTTTAGCCAACGCTACTGTGACCTCTGGCAGCAAGAGAGCGGCCACCTTCCCGCCAGCGAGGAGCTGCTCGGCATCCCTTCGCCGTGTGTCGTGGCTACGCAGGGCGATGCCGTTTGGTGGCAGCCGCAGCCATTTACGCTGGCCAAAAATCTGGAGTCGGTAGAGCGTGCGCTGGATATCCAGCTGCAGCCGTCCGTTAGCGGCTTTTATACCGCACAATTTGCCGCAGATATGTCGGGAACTTTTTCCGGTCAGCGCGTGTCTTTGGTACAGGTCTGGAGTGAAGATGATTTTCAGCGCGTGCAGGAGAACCTGATTGGTCATCTGGTCATGAAGCGTCGGCTGAAGCACTCCCCGACTTTATTTGTCGCCACAACAGACTCTGAGCTGGAAGTGGTGTCGGTGTGTAATTTGAGCGGCGAAGTGATCCTTGAGCAGTTGGGAACGCTAAAACGTCAGATTCTCGCCCCATCTCTTCAGAACTTTCTTATTCATTTACAGCCGCTTAATGGCCTGTAATGCGCTTTTCTCTGCCCGTCCTGTGCGAGATCTCTCACAAAGGTTGTGAGAGATCGCTACGAATGAACTTAATGTCTGCTAGCATTCAATTGTAAAAATATTGTAGATCATTAAGTTAGCCAGATTGTTGCGAATTATCTTAAGCTTATGCCACAAAAAGCCGTGAGAAGTATCTTGTTTGCTTATGACAATCAGGCAGAATTACCTCATCGGAAAGGCATTCAGGAACAGGATTAACGTCAAGGAGTGACGTACTCATGGAATGAGTTGGACCCATCAGGATGATGTCGCAGGGACAGGCTTCGGGATTGAAGCAGGGAAACCTCAGGATGAGGTAATGGACACCTCCAGGAAGGAGAACGTGAACCGTACAGGATGACGGCTAGCAGGGAAGTGAACGGATAACATCAGGATGATGTTTGCTCAGGAGAGCACAGGAACAGTTTTCAAGGAAGAGCAGGGAGCATAAAGGTAGCTGGAAAGCTGCGAACGAACCGGGGGCACTGTTAATACAGTGCCCCTTTTTTTCGTGCATACTTTTCACTGAGCAGCGTGTGAATGCTATGCTCTGCGCCCTTAACCACAGTGGGAGATCCCTATGAGCCGTGAACAACAGATTCAGGAACGATTACTGGCAATTGAATCGTTGCTTAAACAGGCGGGGCTATGGCAATCCGTTGCGCCTAACAGCGAAGCTTTTACCAGCACTGAACCTTTCTGCCTTGACACCATGACGCCGCTGCAGTGGCTGCAGTGGGTGTTCCTGCCACGTATGCAGGCCCTGCTGGATGCGGCTGCACCTCTGCCCGTTGCGCTGGCCATCGCTCCCTACTATGAAGTCTGGCTGGAGGGCGAAATTCCGGAGCGCGCCGCGCTGCTGCACCGCTTAAACGCTTTTGATCAGCTGTTCGAGTCGCCCAACTAATGCTGGAGATTATTTATCAGGATGAGTGGCTGGTTGCGGTAAACAAACCCTCGGGCTGGCTGGTGCACCGTAGCTGGCTCGACCGCCATGAAACCGTGTTTGTGATGCAGACCGTGCGCGACCAGATTGGCCAGCATGTTTTCACCGTACACCGGCTCGATCGCCCAACATCCGGCGTGCTGCTGATGGCGCTGTCCAGCGAGGTGGCGCGCCTGCTGTCGCAGCAGTTTGAACAGCATAAAATACAAAAAACCTATCATGCCGTGGTGCGCGGCTGGCTGGAGGGCGAAGAGACGCTCGACTATCCGCTGACCGAAGAGCTGGATAAAATCGCCGACAAGTTTAGCCAGCCGGAAAAAGCCCCGCAGCCTGCGGTAACCCACTGGCGCGGAGTGGCAACGGCAGAGCTGCCGGTCGCGGTCGGACCTTACGCCACCACGCGCTATTCGCTGGTGGAAATGCTGCCGGAGTCGGGGCGCAAGCATCAGCTACGCCGTCATATGAGGCATCTGCGTCATCCGATTATCGGCGACAGCGCCCATGGCGACCTGAAGCAGAACCGCTCAGCGGCAGCCAACTTTGCTATGAATCGCCTGATGCTGCATGCCAGCGAGCTGCGCCTGAACCATCCGGTGAGCGGCGAGCCGCTGCTGTTACGAGCCGGGCTGGATGCAGTATGGCAGCGCGCGATGACGCACTGCGGCTGGCAAAACACGCTCCCGCATATCCCCCGGGTTGAGTTTGCTGCTGAAAGCCCGCAGGATAGTGAGAAAATTGAGTTCTGATAAGGAGAGAGGGTATGGCTGAGGTAGGCATTTTTGTTGGCACGGTTTACGGTAACGCGCTGTTGGTAGCCGAAGAGTCCGAAACTCTGCTGCTTGAAGCCGGGCATCAGGTCAAGATTTATGAAGATGCAACGCTGGAAGAGTGGCAGCACTACGCGGATAAAGTGGTGCTGGTGATCACCTCGACCACCGGGCAGGGCGATCTGCCGGACAGCATCGCGCCGCTCTTCCACGCGATTAAAGATAAGCTCGGCCACCAGCCAGGGCTGCGCTACGGCGTGATTGCGCTGGGCGACAGCAGCTACGACGATTTCTGCGGCGGCGGTAAAAAGTTTGCTGAACTGCTGCAGGAGCACGGCGCGCAGCGCGTCGGCGAGATGCTGACGGTGGATGCCTGCGAAAATCCGGAGCCGGAGGAGGTCACCTCCCCGTGGGTTGAGCAGTGGGCTAAGCTAATCGGATGATTGATGTGGGGCGGAGCGAAAAAGAAGGTCTGCCCCACATGTCCGCTCGCCCCGTGCCGGGAGTTTACGTCCAACGCCAACCTGATGGATAACTTATGAAAATCGTTATCGCCCCGGATTCCTATAAAGAAAGCCTCTCTGCGTTACAGGTTGCCACCCAAATCGAACTGGGTTTTCGCGACATCTTTCCCGATGCACACTACGTCAAACTGCCCGTCGCCGATGGTGGTGAAGGCACCGTTGACGCTATGGTTGCTGCTACGGGGGGCCGTATTATTCCACTGCGCGTTACCGGTCCGCTGGGCACGCCGGTTGATGCCTTTTACGGGCTGTCCGGTGACGGGCGCAGTGCCATTATCGAAATGGCCGCCGCCAGCGGGCTGGAACAGGTGCCTGCCGATCGGCGTGATGCGCTGCACGCCACCAGCTGGGGTACCGGCGAGCTGATCCGCGATGCGTTGGATAAGGGCGTAGAACGCCTGATTATTGGTATTGGCGGCAGCGCCACCAATGACGGCGGCGCGGGAATGGTGCAGGCGCTGGGGGCTAAATTACTCGACGCCAGCGGTAATCCCGTGGCTTACGGTGGCGCGGCGCTGGCGCAGCTGGATTCGATTGACCTCAGTGAATTCGATGCGCGTATCAAAAGCTGCCGTATCGACGTCGCCTGTGATGTGACCAATCCGCTGCTTGGAGAGACGGGGGCATCGGCGGTGTTTGGCCCGCAAAAAGGGGCATCGCCGCAGCAGGTGAAACAGCTGGATGAAGCGCTGGCGCAGTTTGCCCGCATTATTCAGCGTGACCTGCAGTGTGACGTGTTAAGCGTGGCCGGCGGCGGCGCAGCAGGGGGGATGGGCGCAGGGCTGTTCGCGTTCTGTCAGGCCACCCTGCGCCCGGGCATTGAGATTGTTACCGATGCCTTAGGTTTGGATGCGCTGGTGCAGGATGCCACGCTGGTGATCACCGGCGAAGGGCGTATCGACAGCCAGACTATTCACGGTAAAGTCCCGATTGGCGTGGCGCGGGTGGCTAAGCGCTATCACATACCGACGATCGCCATTGCTGGCAGCCTGACGCACGATGCGGGCGTGGTTCATCAGCACGGGCTGGACGCGGTATTCAGCGTGATCTACCGCATCTGCAGCCTGCAGGAGGCGCTAGACGAAGCGGCAGAAAATGTGCGTATTGCCGCGCGCAATATCGCCGCCACGCTAGCCATTGGGATGCATACCCGTTAATGGCGGCCGCGCCCGCTGGCGTGCGGGAAATTCCGTAGGGGTCAGGCAAGCCTGACCCGCGATCCCCAACCCGCGGCTAATGTTTTAAGCGTTCCGTTGCCAGTCTCGCCACATTCTGCATCTCATCCAGTAGCTCAAACAGCTCAGGCTCAACGGCGCTGATATCCTCATGGTGCCGCAGATTTTGCTCCAGCTGCAGGCAGAGCTGTTTCATGCGCGGCACGCCGCTGTAGCTGGCGCTGCCGTGCAGCTTATGGATGATATCGCGCAGCGCCGGGATATTATTTTCGCCAATATACTGGTCGATCAGCGACTGCACTTCCGGCAGGAAATCCACCAGCATCTGCAGCAGATCGCGGGCAAGGTCGGGCTTATTAGCCGCCTGGCGCAGCGCCAGCGCCCAGTCGAGGGACGCCGGGACCTCAATCACCGGCGGCAGCGCCTGGCGCGCACCCGGCGAATAGCGCGCCAGCAGGCGGCTGAGTTTTTTCTCGTCGATCGGCTTGGCAAGATAGTCATTCATCCCCGCTTTAATCAGCTGTTCGCGTTCACCATCCAGCGCGTGCGCGGTCACGGCGACAATCGGCGTATTCGCGTGCTGCGGCAGGGCGCGGATCTCTTCACTGGCGCGGATGCCGTCAATTTCCGGCATCTGAATATCCATCAGAATAATGTCGAGATGCTGAAGCCGGGCCTGCTTGATCGCCGCTTCGCCGCTATCACACAGGACAATGTGCGCCACCTGCTCTTCGAGAAGAGCGCCAATCAGCTTGAGGTTGGCTGGGTTATCGTCAACCGCCATCACCCGCAGCGGCAGGCGCGGGCGCTCAATCAACTGCTGAACATCTCTGGCATGGTGATCGACCAGAATCGGCAGCAGGCGCGTCATCGAAATCGGTTTGATCAGGCAGGCGGTCACGCCGCGCGCTTTTAGCTCTTCGGTGTACACCTGCATCTGGAACGGCAGACCCATAATCACGCTGTCGGCGCGTTGCAGAATCGGCGTCAGCTGCTCACCGGTCATTTCCAGATGATGGCGATCGGCCACCGGCAGCCCCATCAGCAGCACATCGTAGTGCGGGTCCGGCAGCTCGGCCAGCGTTGGGCTGTAGTGGATTTTCATCGGCGTGATGCTGAGCATCTCCATCATCGCTTTGGCGGCGGCGGCGTTAGGCTCAACGTAGGCCAGGCTTTGCCCCTCAATACAGTCCATCAGGCGCGGATCGCTTGCCGCGTTGGGGTTCAGCGCCAGATTAATGTGGAACCAGAAGGTGGAACCGTGGTTCAGGCGGCTGTGGAAGGAGATCTCACCGCCCATTTCGTTGACCAGCTTTTGGGTGATCACCAGCCCCAGCCCGGTGCCGCCGTGGCGCCGCGAGATGCTGGCATCGGCCTGGCGGAATGCCTGGAACAGCTGCGACTGCTGCTTTTCGGAAATGCCGATGCCGCTATCGTGAATCTGTACTTCCAGCTCCATGCGGTTATTGCTCAGCGCCCGTTTTTCCACGCGAATATCAATATTGCCGCGCTCGGTAAATTTAATCGCGTTACCCAGCAGGTTGACGATGATTTGCTGCATGCGCAGCGGATCGCCGATGGCGTTATCCGGCACGTCGCTCTGAATATTCAGCGTCAGCTCCAGCCCTTTATCGTGCGCCGACTGCGCCAGCAGCACCACCACCTCGTCCAGCGTGGCGCGCAGCGGGAACGGAATGGTTTCCAGAATCAGCTTGCCCGCCTCCAGCTTGGAGAAGTCGAGCACGTCATTGATGATGCTTAACAGATTATTCGCCGAGCGTTCGATAGTGTGCAGGTAGTCGCGCTGCGTCGAGTTGAGAGTGGTTTTCAGCGTCTGGCGGGTAAAGCCGATGACGCCGTTGAGCGGGGTGCGCAGCTCGTGCGACATATTGGCGAGGAACTCGGACTTGATGCGCGCCGCCTCCTGCGCACGTTTTTTTGCCAGATCCAGCTCAACGTTCTGGATCTCCATCTGCTCCAGCGTTTCGCGCAGATCCGACGTCGCCTGGTCGATATTCTGCTGCATCTCTTCGTGATAGGCCGTCAGCGACATCGCCATCGAGTTAATGCCGTTTTTCAGCACGTCCAGCTCGCCGAGCATATAGCCTTCAACGCGGCTGTCGAGCTGCCCACGGCGAATGCGGTCAACGGTACTGACCATATTCCGAATTGGCCCGGTAACGTCGCGCATCAGGCGGTAGGCAAACAGCATCGCAATACACAGGCACAGCAGCAGCAGCAGGGTGGAGATAAACACTTCTTTATACTGCTGCAGGCGCACCGACTGCAGGTCGAGCTCTATCGCCACATAGCCGAGCGGATTACCGGTCGGTTTGGCGTCCTGCCCCGGAGACTCATCGGGGTAGTAACTCTCAGAAAGGATTGGCGTGCGCAGAATAACGGAGTTACCCTGGCGCTGCTTCAGGTATCTAGCCGTCAGCGGCGTGTTATCCGGCAGGCGCAGCAGGTCAGGGGACTGATGATAATTCGAGGTGACGAACAGCTGATTGTGGTCATCAAACACTGAGATAGCGCGCACGATATCCGAATGGCGGCGGTGCAGCAGGCTGACCAGCTGGCGCACCGATTCGCGGCTGTGGAAGGTCATACCGTATTCGCTGGAAACGGCCAGCGGCTCGATAATATTTATCCCGGCATCGGTCAGCTGGGTTTGCAGCTCGTTATAGCGATTGACGACAAAAAACGTCGACAGCAGCAGCCCGATCATCAGCGTCGGCGCCAGAATTAAGATCATCATGCGTGCCCGCAGGCTGTATTTGGTCATAATATTCCCTGTGCGCGGCGTGCAGCTCTGCCGTCCGTGTTGCCTATTATCCTGAATCAGTCGAATTTTTTCTGCCGCTATGCCAGGCTACACCCGATTTTTTCCGGCAATAACCCTGACTTTTGAGAAGCAAAGAAATAATGGCGCAATTCTACTCTGCAAAACGGCGCGTGACGACCCGCCAGACGATAACGGTAACGGTTCATGATCTGGATGCTTTTGGTCAGGGCGTAGCACGCCACAATGGCAAGGCGCTGTTTGTGCAGGGCGCGCTGCCCGGCGAACAGGTCGAAGTCAGGATCGAGGAGGATAAGCGCCAGTATTCACGCGGAGTAGCGCAGCGTATTATTAGCGCCAGCCCGCAGCGAGTGGTGCCGCGCTGCCCGCATTTCAGCCGCTGCGGTGGCTGCCAGCAGCAGCATGCATCCAGCGAACTCCAGCAGCAGAGTAAGGCAAAAGCGCTGGCGCATCTGCTGACGCGGGAAAGCGGCTTTGCCGTGAGCGTCGACGACGTGATTGCCGGGCAGCCCTGGGGCTACCGCCGCCGCGCCCGTCTCAGCCTCAATTATCAGCCGAAAACCCAAGCCCTGCAGATGGGGTTTCGCGAAAAGGCCTCCAGCGAGCTGGTCAATATCACGCAATGCCCCATTTTGAAGCCCGAACTTAATGCGTTGATTCAGCCACTTCGCGCCGTGCTCAATGATCTGCAGGCGGTGCGGCGCCTCGGGCACGTTGAACTGGTGCTGGCGGATAACGGCCCGCTGCTGGTTTTACGCCATCTTGACCCCCTTGCTGACAGCGACCGACAAAAACTGGAACAGTTTTCGCATGAGCATCAGTTGGCACTGTATCTTGCCCCTGACAGTGACACGCTTGTGCAGATTTCGGGAGAGATGCCACACTATCGTTCTCACGACCTGACGCTGACCTTCAGCCCGCGCGACTTTATTCAGGTCAATGATGAGGTCAATCAGCAGATGGTGGCCCGTGCGCTGGAGTGGCTGGAGCTGAAAGCGGACGACAGGGTGCTTGATCTGTTCTGCGGAATGGGAAATTTTAGCCTGCCAATGGGTAAACTGGCTGAAAATGTCGCAGGTGTGGAGGGTGTTGCAGCATTAGTGGCGAAGGGTGCGTATAATGCAGAATTGAATAATTTGCATAACGTGTCGTTCTGGCAGCATAACCTCGAAGAGGATGTCAGCCGCCAGCCCTGGGCTGCTCAGGGATTTAACAAGGTGTTACTGGACCCGGCGCGTGCCGGTGCCGCCGGCGTGATGGCGCATATCATTAAACTTGCGCCGCAGCGGGTGGTCTATGTTTCCTGTAACCCGACGACGCTGGCACGGGATAGTCAGGCATTACTGACGTCCGGCTACCAATTGGAACGGGTGACAATGCTCGATATGTTCCCACATACCGGGCATCTGGAATCCATGGTGCTGTTTAGCCGAAAATAGGTCCCTGAACGGGGGCTACGCCAGGAGAGGATATGGTTGCGGTAAGAAGTGCACATTTGAATACGGCTGGCGAGTTTGCGCTCGACCAATGGATCACCAGTCTGGGGATCTCCAACCAGCAGTCATGTGAACGACTGGCCGAAACCTGGCGCTATTGTGAGGCGACCACTAAAGACCATCCTGATGCCGCGCTGCTGCTGTGGCGCGGCGTTGAGATGGTTGAAATCCTCTCGATGCTCAGCATGGACTGTGAAACGCTGTGTGCCTCACTGCTGTTCCCGCTGGCCGACGCCGGCGTGGTTACCGAGCAGCGGCTTGAGGAGCAGCACGGTAAAGCTATCGTCTCGCTGGTTCACGGCGTGCGCGATATGGACGCTATCCGCCAGTTAAAAGCCACCCATAATGACTCAATGGCCTCTGAGCAGGTCGATAACGTGCGCCGCATGCTGCTGGCGATGGTGGAAGATTTCCGCTGTGTGGTCATCAAGCTGGCGGAGCGTATCGCCCACCTGCGCGAAGTCAAAGACGCGCCGGAAGATGAGCGCGTGCTGGCGGCAAAAGAGTGCACCAATATCTATGCTCCGCTGGCTAACCGCCTCGGTATCGGCCAGCTGAAGTGGGAGCTGGAAGATTTTTGCTTCCGCTATCTGCACCCGGAAGAGTACAAGCGCATTGCCAAGCTGCTGCACGAGCGCCGTATCGATCGCGAAGACTATATCGATACCTTTGTGCAGTCGCTGCGTACCGAGATTGTGAAAGAGGGCGTGAAGGCGGAAGTGTATGGCCGCCCGAAACATATCTACAGCATCTGGCGCAAGATGCAGAAGAAAGCGCTGGCCTTTGATGAGCTGTTCGACGTGCGTGCCGTGCGCATCGTGGCGGAGCGTCTGCAGGATTGCTACGGCGCACTGGGCATTGTGCACACCCTGTATCGCCATCTGCCAAGCGAGTTCGACGACTATGTCGCGAACCCAAAACCGAACGGCTACCAGTCCATTCACACCGTGGTGCTGGGGCCGAAGGGTAAAACCGTTGAGATTCAGATCCGCACGCGCCAGATGCATGAAGATGCCGAGCTGGGCGTGGCGGCGCACTGGAAGTACAAAGAGGGCGCGGCAGCCGGCGGCAGCGCACGCGGCGCCTCCGGCCATGAAGGGCGTATTGCCTGGCTGCGCAAGCTGATTACCTGGCAGGAAGAGATGGCGGACTCCGGCGAGATGCTCGACGAAGTGCGCAGCCAGGTGTTTGACGACCGGGTCTATGTGTTTACCCCAAAAGGGGATGTGGTGGACCTGCCGGCCGGCTCCACGCCGCTCGACTTTGCCTACCATATTCACAGCGATATCGGCCACCGCTGCATCGGCGCGAAGATTGGTGGGCGCATCGTGCCGTTTACCTATCAGCTGCAGATGGGCGACCAGATTGACATCATCACCCAGAAGCAGCCGAACCCGAGCCGCGACTGGCTGAACCCGAACCTCGGTTACGTGACCACCAGCCGCGGGCGCTCTAAGGTGCACGCCTGGTTCCGCAAGCAGGATCGCGACAAGAATATTATCGCCGGGCGCCAGATCCTCGACAACGAACTGGACCACCTCGATATCAATCTGAAAGATGCCGAGAAGCTGCTGCTGCCGCGCTACAACTTCAACACGCTGGATGAACTGCTGGCGGCAATTGGCGGCGGCGATGTGCGCCTCAATCAGATGAGCAACTTCCTGCAGTCGAAGCTGCACAAGCCAAGTGCGGAAGAGGAAGACCGCGAGGCGCTGCAAAAGCTGACGCAGAAAACGTCCAACAGCGTACCGCGCAGTAAAGAGAGCGGGCGCGTGGTGGTCGAAGGTGTCGGCAATCTGATGCACCATATTGCGCGCTGCTGCCAGCCGATCCCCGGCGATGACATCACCGGCTTTATCACCCAGGGGCGCGGGATCTCGATTCACCGCGCCGACTGCGATCAGCTGACGGACCTGATGTCGCACGCGCCGGAACGCATCGTCGATGCCGTCTGGGGTGAGTCTTATTCCAGCGGCTATTCGCTGGTGGTGCGCGTCACCGCCAACGATCGCAGCGGCCTGCTGCGCGACATCACCACCATTCTGGCTAACGAAAAGGTCAATGTGCTGGGCGTTTCCAGCCACAGCGATACCAAGAGGCAGCTGGCGACCATAGATATGGATATTGAAATTTATAATCAGCAGGTGCTGAGCCGGGTGATTGCGCGGCTGAATCAGGTGCCGGATATCATCGACGCCAAACGCCTGCATTAATCGGGTCGGGCATGCCCGACCTCTACGTAGGGGCGACGCATGCGTCGCCCGCCCATTCAACATGGATATCATTATGACTTCTCTCGATCGCCTGCTGGGCATCATGAAAACCCTGCGCGATCCGGAAAACGGCTGCCCCTGGGATCGCCAGCAGACCTTTGCCACCATCGCGCCTTATACCCTTGAAGAAACCTATGAAGTGATCGACGCGATCAACCGCGCCGACTTTGACGATCTGCGCGGTGAACTGGGCGATCTGCTGTTCCAGGTGGTGTTTTACGCGCAGATGGCGCAGGAAGAGGGGCGCTTTAACTTCGACGATATCTGCAACGCTATCAGCGATAAGCTGGAGCGCCGCCATCCGCACATCTTTGCCGATGCTCAGGTGAGCGGCAGCGCTGAGGTGCTGGTTAACTGGGAAAAAATCAAAAGCGACGAGCGTGCGCAGAAAGCACAGCATTCGGCGCTTGACGATATCCCTGCCGCGCTGCCAGCGCTGATGCGCGCCCATAAAATCCAGAAGCGCTGTAGCAGCGTGGGCTTTGACTGGACCACCATCGGGCCGGTGCTGGACAAAGTACACGAAGAAATTGATGAGGTTATGCACGAAGCGCAGCAGGCGGTCATCGACCAGGACAAGCTGGAAGAGGAGATCGGCGACCTGCTGTTTGCCACGGTTAACCTTTCACGCCACCTCGGCAGTAAGGCGGAAACCGCGCTGCAGAAAGCCAATACCAAATTCGAACGCCGCTTCCGCCAGGTTGAACAGATTATCGCCAGTCAGGGGATGGAAATGTCGCAGGCTACCCTGGACCAGATGGAAGACGCGTGGCAGGTGGTAAAATCTCAGGAATAATTGGCTGACACGATTCAACAAAAATGTGACATGCATCAACCTTATTTTCCCGCCATTCAGGTAATGTCAGGGCGGTAAATGCGGTGGACGGCACACAACCGGAAACGATCAATTGTCGCACCCGGGGGATTCGGGTATACTATTTTCCCGTCCTGGTTATTCATTCCATCGTCTTTAAACCTACATTCTCAGGTTCAGCATGACAACGAACTATATATTTGTGACCGGCGGGGTCGTTTCCTCTCTGGGTAAAGGCATTGCCGCAGCCTCCCTGGCCGCCATTCTCGAAGCACGTGGTCTTAATGTGACCATCATGAAGCTGGACCCGTACATCAACGTGGATCCGGGCACCATGAGCCCGACTCAGCACGGTGAGGTCTTCGTGACCGATGATGGCGCAGAGACCGATCTTGACCTCGGTCACTACGAGCGCTTCATCCGTACCAAAATGAGCCGTCGTAATAACTTCACCACTGGCCGTATCTACTCAGAAGTGCTGCGCAAAGAGCGCCGCGGTGACTATCTGGGCGCGACCATTCAGGTGATCCCACATATTACCAATGCGATCAAAGAGCGCATCATCGAAGGCGGCGAAGGCCACGATGTCGTGCTGGTTGAAATTGGTGGCACCGTGGGTGACATCGAATCACTGCCGTTCCTCGAAGCGATTCGCCAGATGGCGGTTGATGTAGGTCGTGAGCACACCATGTACATGCACCTGACGCTGGTGCCTTATATGGCTGCTGCGGGCGAAGTGAAAACCAAGCCAACCCAGCACTCGGTGAAAGAGCTGCTGTCGATCGGTATTCAGCCTGACGTGCTGATCTGCCGTTCTGACCGCGCTGTACCGGCCAACGAGCGGGCGAAAATCGCGCTGTTCTGCAACGTGCCGGAAAAAGCGGTTATCTCACTGAAAGATGTCGACTCCATCTACAAGATTCCTGGCATGCTGAAATCGCAGGGCCTGGATGACTATATCTGTAAGCGCTTCAACCTGAATGCCCCGGAAGCCAACCTGGCCGAGTGGGAGCAGGTGATTTACGAAGAAGCCAATCCAGGCGGCGAAGTGAACATCGGTATGGTCGGCAAATATGTCGAGCTGCCGGATGCTTACAAGTCGGTGATTGAAGCGCTGAAGCACGGCGGCCTGAAAAATCGCGTCACCGTGAATATCAAACTGATTGACTCACAGGATGTTGAAACCCGTGGCGTGGAACTGCTGAAGGATCTGGATGCTATCCTTATTCCTGGCGGTTTCGGCTATCGCGGCGTGGAAGGCAAACTGATGACGGCGCAGTACGCGCGTGAAAACAACATCCCTTACCTTGGCATCTGCCTGGGGATGCAGGTTGCGCTGATGGAATTCGCCCGCAACGTGGCACATATGGAAGGCGCGAACTCGACTGAATTCGTCCCGGACTGTAAGTACCCGGTGGTGGCGCTGATTACCGAATGGCGCGATGAAGACGGCAACGTCGAGCAGCGCACTGAGCAGAGCGATCTGGGCGGCACCATGCGCCTCGGCAGCCAGCAGTGTCAGCTGACCGAAAACAGCCTGGTGCAGAAGCTGTATGGCTCTGACACCATCGTTGAGCGTCACCGTCATCGTTATGAAGTCAACAATATGCTACTGAAGCAGATTGAGGCGGCTGGATTACGTGTCGCAGGCCGCTCAGGGGATGACCAGCTGGTTGAGATCATTGAGCTTCCTGACCACCCCTGGTATGTTGCGTGTCAGTTCCACCCGGAATTCACCTCAACACCTCGAGACGGGCACCCGCTGTTCAGCGGCTTTGTAAAAGCCGCCAGCGAGTACCAGAAGCGTTTGGCAAAATAAGTGTTTTCATAACAGCCTGAAAATTTGAACGTTTCAGGCTGTTTGTGTCTAAGTTTAAGTTAACTTGTACTGAGGAAAAACTAATGTCCAAAATCGTTAAAGTCATCGGTCGCGAAATCATCGACTCCCGCGGAAACCCGACCGTTGAAGCTGAAGTTCATCTGGAAGGCGGCTTTGTCGGTCTGGCAGCAGCGCCATCAGGTGCTTCTACTGGTTCTCGCGAAGCGCTGGAACTGCGTGACGGTGACAAATCTCGTTTCCTGGGTAAAGGCGTAACCAAAGCGGTAGCCGCCGTTAACGGTCCAATCGCTGACGCGGTAACCGGTAAAGATGCGAAAGACCAGGCCAACATCGACAAGATCATGATCGATCTCGACGGTACTGAGAACAAATCTCAGTTTGGTGCTAACGCCATCCTGGCCGTTTCCCTGGCTGCGGCTAAAGCAGCAGCAGCTGCTAAAGGCATGCCACTGTACGAGCACATCGCTGAACTGAACGGCACCCCAGGCAAGTTCTCTATGCCACTGCCAATGATGAACATCATCAACGGCGGCGAGCACGCAGACAACAACGTCGACATTCAGGAATTCATGATCCAGCCAGTTGGCGCGAAAACGCTGAAAGAAGCTGTGCGTATGGGTTCTGAAGTTTTCCATACCCTGGCAAAAGTGCTGAAGTCGAAAGGCATGGGCACTGCGGTCGGTGACGAAGGTGGCTACGCGCCAAACCTGGGTTCTAACGCCGAAGCACTGGCTGTTATCGCTGAAGCGGTAAAAGCAGCAGGCTACGAACTGGGTAAAGACATCACCCTGGCGATGGACTGCGCAGCGTCTGAATTCTACAAAGACGGCAAGTACGTGCTGGCAGGCGAAGGCAACAAATCCTTCACTTCTGAAGAGTTCACTCACTTCCTGGAAGACCTGACTAAGCAGTACCCAATCGTCTCTATCGAAGACGGTCTGGATGAATCTGACTGGGCTGGTTTCGCTTACCAGACCAAAGTGCTGGGCGACAAAATCCAGCTGGTGGGTGACGATCTGTTCGTTACCAACACCAAGATCCTGAAAGAAGGTATCGACAAAGGTATCGCTAACTCCATCCTGATCAAATTCAACCAGATCGGTTCACTGACCGAAACCCTGGCTGCGATCAAAATGGCAAAAGACGCCGGTTACACTGCGGTGATCTCTCACCGTTCAGGTGAAACTGAAGATGCCACCATCGCTGACCTGGCGGTGGGTACTGCTGCAGGCCAGATCAAAACCGGTTCAATGAGCCGTTCTGACCGTGTCGCTAAGTACAACCAGCTGATCCGTATCGAAGAAGCGCTGGGCAACCGTGCGCCATTCAACGGCCTGAAAGAAGTTAAAGGCCAGTAAGCTGCTGATATCTGAAGCCTGATGGGCTGAGGATTATCTGAAAAGCCTCGTCTGCGGACGGGGCTTTTTTTTGCTTATTATATTATTTTCAGTGAGTTAGATGAGAATTCTTCCGATGCGGAAAAGTCCTGGTTCACGGCGGGTGGGGCGTTTTCTTCGGTAATTTTGTGTAAATTCCTGGTACTATTTGTAATCGGGAACGTGAAAATGAAATACCGTGCTGATGTTGACGGGCTACGCGCACTCGCCGTACTGCCCGTTATTGCGTACCACATGGGGATGGGTGGTATACCCGGCGGCTTCACCGGGGTGGATATTTTCTTCGTCATTTCAGGCTATCTGATCTGCGGGATTATCTATAACAACGCGATGGCGGGAAATTTCTCTTACCTCGACTTTTATAAGCGCCGCTGCCTGCGCATTCTGCCGCCGCTGTTTGTGGTGCTGCTGGCTACGCTTGTCTTTGGTTATTACCATCTGCTACCCGCGCAGTTTAGCGACCTGAGCAACAGTGCTCTGGCGGCGCTGCTCTCCGCCTCTAACATCTTCTTCTGGAAAACCACCGGTTACTTTGACGGCCCGGCCGATCTGAAACCCCTGCTGCACACCTGGTCGCTGGCGGTTGAAGAGCAGTTCTATATCCTCTTCCCTATCGTACTGCTGTGGGTGGTGCGCCTGTTCCGCAGCCGCACGACGCAGGTGATGCTGCTGGTCATTGTCGCCTCGCTGCTGCTGAGTATCTATGGCGTGACCCGCAAGCCGACATTTACCTTTTACATGCTGCCAACCCGCGCCTGGGAACTGGCGCTGGGGGGGATTATTGCGGTTGCCGGGCTGGAAGCAAAAACGGCGCGCTTAACCGCCGGGTTGAAGCACGGCATGAGTCTGACCGGGCTGGCGCTGATCCTCTACGGCTTCTTCCAGCTGAATACCGATATGCCTTTCCCGGGGTGGAATGCGCTGTGGCCCTGCGTCGGTAGCTTCCTGATTATCCTTGCCGGCCAGCAGTCAGTGGTCTCGCGCGTGCTGGCCCTGAAGCCGATCGTCTATATCGGCATGATCTCCTACTGCCTGTACCTCTGGCACTGGCCAATTATCGTCTATGCGCGCATGTTCTTTAACTTCGAGCCGGGCGTGCGCGAGCTGACGATCCTTGGCCTGACGTTTGCCCTGGCGATTGCGTCACGCTATCTGATTGAAATACCTTTCCGCTACAAACTGGCCTGGGTTTCCCCCGGGCGTATTGTGACCGCATCGGTGGTTGGCCTGGCGGTGATGTCTGCCGGGGCGATCTATAAGGGCCATCTCAGCAACGGCTCCGGGCAGTTCTCAGCGCAGGCGCTGTCGCTGGCGCAGTATGCGCAGTACAGCAAAATGCCGGAGTTTGACTATCAATACCGTCGCGGGCAGTGCTTTGTCGATGGCAAAAGCCATGAGGACAAACCGTTTGACCGCCAGTTCTGCCTGCAAACCGTGCCGGAAAAGAAGAACTACGTGATGATCGGTGACAGCCATGCGGCGCACCTGTGGCGTGCTGTCAGCCTGGCGGCAGGCAGTGACATCAATGTTATCCAGGCGACCTCGGCGGGCTGTAAGCCGCTCTCCAGGCAGTCTCTGCGCAATCCGTGCAGCGAGCTGGTGGATTACGTGTATGACCAGTGGATACCCGAGCATAAAATTGATGGCGTGATTATTTCCGCGCGCTGGGCAGCGGAAGATATTGCGCCGCTGCGCGCCACGCTCGACCATTTGAAAACGCGTTCGGATAACATCATCGTGATGGGGCCGACCGTGGAGTACACCGAAGCCCTGCCGGACCTGCTGGCCTATCAGACCGACGGTCGCAAAGATCTGGTCGCCTCCTCCGTCAAGAAAGAGGTGCGTGCAACGGATGCGCAGATGAACGCGGCAATGCTGGCGCAGGGGACGCGCTATATCTCGGTCTACTCGATTGTCTGCCCGGGTAACGTCTGCCGGGGAATCGCCTCCGACGGCCATCCGCTCTCTAACGATTACGGCCATTTCACCCTCAGCGGAGCGAAAGATGTGGCAAAGCAGGCGATGATTCAGATGCACGACAAAAACTTTATGTAACCCGCCACCCCCGGCAGCCGTCGGGGGTTTTTGTAATTAATTTAAGTAAGAATCATCTTATGCCGATACTACCTGTACCAGGAGTTTTCCTATTACAGAGTGGGCATCATGCTTAAAAATATCAAAGTCGTTACCAGCATTATCATTATGCTGCTCATTTTCAGCACGCTGCTGCTGGTTTCCAGCGCGCTGTCGTTTAATGCCATCAGCAAGGACAAGGATAATTTTACCCGCGCCACTATCCTGACCCAGCAGCAGGGGCAGCTGAGCGACGCGTGGCAGACGCTGGTTAAGACCCGCGTCACGATTAACCGTGTGGCCATCCGCATGCTGAAAAATCAGACGGACGAGAAGTCCCTGGCCGCCATCAGTAAGCTGCTGAGCCAGGCACAGGAGACGCTGGATGATGCGAACCAGCACTTCGCCCGTTATAAAAGCTTCCCGATGCAGGTTGGCGAAAATGAACAGCTTGCGAACACCGTTGAGCAGCACTATCAGCAATTTTCCGAAACGTTAAAAATGTCAGTGCAATATCTGGGTGCCAATAACTATCAGGCTTACGGCAATCTGGAAGCGCAGGAAGCCCAGGATAATCTGGAAAAAAGTTACGATACCTGGCGCGTCCAGAATGGCAAACTGCTGCAGACCGGCACCGAAGATAACCAGCAAGGTTATCGTAATATGGTGTGGACGCTGGCGCTGGTGGTACTGAGTCTGGTGCTGCTGGTTATTGCCGTCTGGATGGTGATTAAACGCGTGCTGCTGACGCCGCTGAAACAGCTGCTGGAACATATTCAGCGCATCGCCTCCGGTGACCTGTCAGAAACGCTGGTGGTGGCAGGGCGCAGTGAAATGGGGCTGCTGGCTGAGGGTCTGACGCAGATGCAGCAGTCGCTGATCGGCACCGTGAGCAACGTGCGCGACAGCGCTAACGCCATCTACACCGGCGCCAGCGAAATCTCGCAGGGCAACAACGACCTCTCGTCGCGCACCGAGCAGCAGGCTGCCTCGCTGGAGCAGACTGCAGCCAGCATGGAAGAGCTGACGGCGACCGTGAAGCAGAACGCCGAAAATGCGCGTCAGGCCTCATCACTGGCAAAAAGCGCGTCAGAAACGGCAGAAAAGGGCGGGCGTGTGGTCAATGGCGTGGTGAAAACCATGAGCGAAATTGCCGACAGCTCCAAAAAGATTGCTGATATCACCAGCGTGATCGACGGCATCGCCTTCCAGACCAATATTCTGGCGCTTAATGCCGCGGTGGAAGCCGCGCGTGCCGGTGAGCAGGGGCGTGGATTTGCCGTGGTGGCGGGGGAAGTGCGTAATCTGGCGCAGCGCAGCGCTCAGGCGGCGAAAGAGATTAAAGGGCTGATTGAAGCCTCCGCAAGCCGCGTGGATGCTGGTTCCCAGCAGGTTACCACCGCCGGGGAGACCATGAACGACATCGTGAGTGCGGTGGTGCGCGTCACCGACATTATGGGGGAGATCTCCTCCGCCAGCGACGAACAGAGCCGCGGTATCGACCAGATTGGTCAGGCAGTTACCGAGATGGACCGCGTGACGCAGCAAAACGCCGCGCTGGTGCAGGAGTCCGCAGCCGCTTCAGCCTCACTGGAGGAGCAGGCGGGCCGTTTGTCGCAGGCGGTAGCGGTGTTTAAAATCAGCCAGCATCAGGCAAAGAGCCTGACGGCGCCCGCTGTTAAGGTGCAAAAGCCGCTAAAGCTGACGGCTCCGCGCCAGGTAACGGCCAGCGATGAAGGCAGCTGGGAGACCTTTTAACGTCTGATGGCGGGAAAAAGCACAGTGTGATTGGCCTTATCCCGTCAATCTGCCATAATCTGCGCCCTTAATTTAGCCGCCAGTCGAGATGTGCATGCAGTACCCGATAAATGAAATGTTCCAGACGTTGCAGGGCGAAGGTGTTTACACCGGCGTGCCGGCAATTTTTATCCGCCTGCAGGGATGCCCGGTGGGCTGCAGCTGGTGTGATACCAAACACACCTGGGATAAGCTGGCCGATCGGGAAACCTCGCTGGGGGATATTCTCCTGAAAACCGTAGAAACCGATGCCTGGGGCGCGGCGGATGCGGCGGCTCTGCTTGAGGTTATCCGTCAGCACGGTTGGACGGCTAAGCATGTCGTGATTACCGGTGGTGAACCCTGTATTCACGATCTGACGCCGTTGACCGCAGCATTGCAGGAGAATGGCTTTAGCTGCCAGATTGAAACCAGCGGGACCCACGAGGTGCTCTGTACCCCGGAAACCTGGGTTACGGTCTCACCGAAGGTGAATATGCGCGGCGGTTACGATGTGCTGAACCAGGCATTAATCCGCGCCGACGAAGTGAAGCACCCGGTAGCACGCCAGCGTGATGTTGACGCGTTGGACGATTTGCTGGCGACGCTCAGCGATGATAAAACGCGGATTATCGCGCTGCAGCCGATCAGCCAGAAAGACGATGCGACCAGGCTGTGCATCGAAACCTGCATTGCGCGTAACTGGCGCCTGTCGATGCAGACCCATAAATATCTGAATATTGCCTGATTAACCCTCTTTCGGGCCGATCGTTTCGATGATCGGCCCGCTATCAATGGCCTACATCGGCCACTTCATTTCGCCTTTCAGTACCTTAGCGCTTAATTCCAGGCTGGATGTATCCTTCAGCTGCGGATATTGCGCGTTCATTGCGGCAATAAACGCGCGCGAGTCCTGACTTTTGGCAAGGTTCTTTTCCGCAGCCTGCAGATAGCGCTGAGTAAAGTTTACCGAAGTTATCGTTTCTGCCGCGCCGGGCAGGAAATGGCCCGGGATCACCCGCAGTGGTCGCAGGGCTTTGATATCCTCCAGCTTCTGCTGCCAGACGGCGCGCTCTTCGGCCGATTGCGCGTCCGCCAGCCAGACGTGAATATTATTGCCTGATACCAGCACGCCCCCCAGCGCGGTTTTTAGCGTTGGGATCCACAGCCAGCTATTCTGCGGCTGCGGGCCATCGATCCCTTTCACTTCAATAACCTCGCCGTCAACCTTGAGCGTGTGACCCTCCAGTACCTGCGGGACAATCAGCGACCGCGGGGCATTCTCCGCCATCTTCGGCCCCCAGAATGCCAGCTTGCCATCTTTAGTCTGTTTTATCAGATCGACCGTGGCGGCAGTGGCAAGGATTTTTGCCTGCGGGAAAGCGTTATGGATGGTTTCAAGGCCGAAGTAGTAGTCCGGATCGGACTGGCTGATAAACACCGTGGTCAACTGCTTGCCGGTTGCTTTGATGCGTTTTACCAGTGCTTCGGCATCATTGCGCTGAAACTGGGCGTCAATCAGCACCACTTCACGCGGGCCGGAGATAATTTCGCTGGAGACCGCAAAGATACTCGATTCGCCAGGGTTATAAACTTCCAGCTTCAGTGATTCAGCCGCATAAAGTGGAGCGCTGGCAGCAATAGCCAGCAACAGAGTAAGACGAGCTTTCATAATGGGCACCTTAAGCCTGAAAAGAACCAGTTTAAGTTGCATAAATCAGCAGATAAACCGACTATCAGGCAACAGATTGTTGCATAAAACGGACAAATCATGGATCGCCTCACTGCAGCCCACGTCTTTATTACCATTGTTCAACGCGGCAGCCTGTCCGCCGCGGCGCTCACCCTTGATATGTCGCGAGCGATGGTCACCCGCTATCTTACCCAGATGGAAAGCTGGTCAGGGGCGCGCCTGCTCCACCGCAGTACGCGCCGACTGAGTCTGACCCCGGCCGGAGAACATGCGCTGGTTCGCTGTGAGCAGATTATCGCGCTGGCGCAGGAGATAGAGCACAGCCCGCCGCCGCAGGGCCAGGCGCTGTCGGGCCGCCTGCGCATCTCCTGCTCGCTGTCACTCGGGCAGAGCGTATTGATGAGGGCGATCGAGGTATTCCAGCAGCGGCACCCGCAGGTGCATATCGATCTGCACATCAGCAATGAGCGGGTCAATCTGATAGAGGAACGTCTCGATCTGGCGCTTCGAATCACGGCGCAGCTTGACCCGAATGCGATCGCGCGCCGGCTGGATACCTGCCGCTCGGTGATTTGCGCGTCACCCGCTTATCTGGAGCAGGCGGGAACGCCGCAGCTTCCGGCGCAGCTGGCGCAGCACAACTGCCTGTGTTATTCGCACTTCGGCAAAAGCCTGTGGCATTTCAGTCAGGGGGGGGAAAAGCAGGCGGTGGCAGTCAGTGGTAATGTGAGTGCCAATGACTCCGTGATGCTGCTGTCAGCGACGCTGGCAGGCGTGGGCATCTCAATGCAGCCAACCTACAGCGTAACTCCCTTGCTCGCCAGCGGTCAGCTGGTCGCGCTGCTGCCGCAGTATCAGTTAGAGGAGCTGGGGCTGTATGCGATTTATACCTCACGCCAGCATCAGCCACCGCGCCTGCGGGCGCTGCTGGATTTTCTGGCAGAGTGGTTTCGTGGGGAACAGGTGCAGAGATAGCAGAAGATGACAACGAGGGATCCAGGGGCGAGGCATGCCTCGCCCACCATTTAACCGCGATACACGCAGCCAGCCGTGCAGGTTTCTTTCACCATTACCGCGCTAAGCAGCGGCAGCACCGGTTTCATCTGCTGCCAGATCCAGGCAGCCAGTACTTCGCTGGTCGGGTTCTCAAGGCCCGGAATATCGTTAAGATTGTAGTGATCCAGACGATCGTAGACCGGCTTAAAGGCCGCTTTGATCTCTGAGAAATCCATCACCCAACCGGTATGCGCGTCCACTTCGCCTGTAATTTCCAGCCGGACCATAAACGAATGCCCGTGCAGGCGGCCGCATTTGTGCCCGGCTGGCACGTTTGGCAGGTGGTGCGCGGCTTCAAATTGAAAATCTTTAAATAGCGTGGTCGCCATAATTGCAGTCTCAGTCTTTGTCTTAAAAACCGCCGCAGGATACCGGAAAACAGCTTTTTTCGCACCCGTTTCACAGCTATTGGCAGTAAGTGAAAGTGTTATCAAATGGTGACGCTTCCAACTCGTTGAAAAATAACACGATGATTAATCTGTTTTGCTGCTAACGCTTACCCGAAAAACCGTTTAGTCATTTTGGTTATTAATTATTTCCAACCCTTATTTAAGGGTTATTATGCTTGCCCTTACCCTGTTGCTATAGAACTTCGACTGTGGAATTTTCAACGCAATGACGACTCAGGCTCCCAATAACTTGCTTCCGTTAAACCCGGACCAGCTCGCCCGCTTGCAGGCAGCCACCGGTGATTATTCAGCGACCCAACTGGCGTGGCTTTCCGGTTATTTCTGGGGCATGGTTAACCAGGCGCCGGGTAGTGCTGTTGCGGCGGCGCCTGCTGCGGTTGAAGCACCCACCATCACTATTCTTTCCGCTTCTCAGACCGGCAATGCCCGCCGGCTCTCTGAACAGCTGCGCGATGACCTGCTGGCCGCCAAACTTAACGTAAACCTGGTGAATGCCGGCGACTACAAGTTCAAGCAGATTGGCCAGGAAAAACTGCTGGTGGTAGTGACCTCCACTCAGGGGGAAGGCGAACCGCCGGAAGAGGCGGTGGCGCTGCATAAATTCCTGATGTCGAAAAAAGCGCCAAAAATGGACGGCAGCGCCTTTGCGGTGTTCGGCCTTGGCGATACCTCATATGAGTTCTTCAGCCAGGCCGGGAAGGATTTCGACGGCAAGCTGGCTGAGCTGGGCGGTGAGCGCCTGTTAGAACGCGTGGATGCCGACGTGGAGTACGCGGCGCAGGCGGAAGCCTGGCGCAAACAGGTCGTTGAGATCCTCAAGGCACGCGTGCCGGATGCCAGCGCCACCCAGTCAGCGGCAGCCGCGGCGGGCAGCGTGAATGAAATTCACAGCAGCCCGTACAGTAAAGAAGCGCCGCTGACCGCCAGCCTGGCGGTGAACCAGAAAATTACCGGCCGCGACTCCGATAAGGACGTGCGCCACATTGAAATCGACCTTGGCGATTCCGGCCTGCGCTACCAGCCGGGCGATGCGCTTGGCGTCTGGTTTGAGAACGATGCCGCGCTGGTGCAGGAACTGCTGGAGCTGCTGTGGCTGAAAGGTGACGAGAGCGTTACCGTTGATGGCAGCACCCTGACGCTTGCTGAAGCGCTGCAAAAACATTATGAACTGACGGTGAATACCCCGCAGATTGTTGCGGAGTATGCCAAACTTTCCCGTCATGAAGCGCTGCTGGAAACGGCCGGCGATAAATCCAGACTGCAGCACTTCGCGCAGAACACGCCGATTGTCGATATGGTGCGTTTCGCCCCGACCGAACTGAATGCCGAACAGCTGACCGGCCTGCTGCGTCCGCTGACGCCACGCCTCTACTCGATTGCCTCTTCCCAGGCAGAAAGCGAGAGCGAAGTGCATATCACCGTGGGCGCGGTGCGCTATGAGATTGAAGGGCGTGCCCGTGCGGGTGGGGCATCCAGCTATCTTGCTGACCGCCTTGAAGAAGACGCGGAAATCCGCGTGTTTATCGAGCATAACGACAATTTCCGCCTGCCCGCCAACCCGGAAACGCCGGTGATTATGATTGGTCCTGGCACCGGTATCGCCCCGTTCCGCGCCTTTATGCAGCAGCGCGACAACGATGGCGCCAGCGGTAAAAACTGGCTGTTCTTCGGCAATCCGCACTTTACTGAAGACTTCCTCTACCAGGTTGAGTGGCAGCGCTACGTCAAAGATGGCCTGCTGACCCACATTGATTTAGCCTGGTCGCGTGACCAGCAGCATAAAGTTTACGTTCAGGACAAGATCCGCGCCAAAGGGGCGGAAGTGTGGCGCTGGATTGAAGAGGGCGCGCATATTTACGTCTGTGGCGATGCTAACCGCATGGCGAAAGATGTAGAACAGGCATTACTGGAAGTGGTAGCTGAATTTGGTGCAATGGACATCGAATCGGCCGATGAATTTTTGAGTGAGCTGCGCATTGAGCGCCGTTATCAGCGAGATGTGTACTAATGAGCGATGAAAAATATCCAGGACCGCTGGTTGTCGAAGGCAAGCTGGTTGACGCCGAGCGTCTGAAAAAAGAGAGCAACTATCTGCGCGGCGGCATCGCAGAAGACCTGAATGATGGTCTGACCGGTGGCTTCAATGGCGATAACTTCCTGCTGATCCGTTTTCACGGTATGTACCAGCAGGATGACCGCGATATCCGTGCCGAGCGCGCCGAGCAGAAGCTGGACGCACGTCATGCCATGATGCTGCGCTGCCGTCTGCCGGGCGGCATTATGACGCCAACCCAGTGGCTGGCGATTGATAAATTCGCCGCCGACAACACCATTTATGGCAGCATCCGTCTGACCAACCGTCAGACTTTCCAGTTCCACGGCATACTGAAAGGCAACGTGAAACCGGCGCACCAGATGCTGCATGAAGTGGGCCTCGACGCCCTGGCGACCGCCAATGACGTGAACCGTAACGTGCTGTGCAGCTCAAACCCGATTGAGTCCGAGCTGCATCAGGAAGCCTACGAGTGGGCGAAGAAGCTCTCCGAGCATCTGCTGCCGCAGACCCGCGCTTACGCTGAGATCTGGCTGGATCAGGAGAAGGTCGCGACCACCGACGTGGAGCCGATCCTCGGCGAAACCTATCTGCCGCGTAAGTTCAAAACCACCGTGGTGGTGCCGCCGCATAACGATGTCGATCTGCACGCCAACGACATGAACTTTATTGCCATTGCTGAAAACGGCAAGCTGATCGGCTTCAACCTGCTGGTAGGCGGGGGCTTATCTATCGATCACGGTAACAAAGCAACTTACGCCCGCACCGCAACCGAGTTCGGCTATCTGCCGGTTGAGAAGATCCTCGATGTGGCGGCTGCGGTGGTGACCACCCAGCGCGACTGGGGCAACCGCACCGATCGTAAAAACGCCAAGACCAAATACACTCTGGAGCGCGTCGGTCCTGAGGTGTTTAAAGCGGAGGTTGAACGCCGTGCCGGTATCACCTTTGAGCCGACCCGTCCTTATGCGTTTACCACGCGTGGCGACCGCTTCGGCTGGGTGAAGGGCATCGATAACAAATGGCACCTGACCCTGTTTATCGAAAACGGCCGTATTCTTGACTATCCTGGCCGGCCGCTGAAAACCGGCCTGGCGGAGATCGCCAAGATCCATCAGGGCGACTTCCGCTTAACCGCTAACCAGAACCTGATTGTCGCGGGCGTGCCGGAGTCGGAGAAAGAGAAAATTGAACAGCTGGCGGTATCGCATAGCCTGATGGAGAACGTCAGCCACCAGCGTGAAAACTCGATGGCCTGCGTCGCGTTTCCGACCTGCCCGCTGGCGATGGCCGAAGCCGAACGTTTCCTGCCAGAGTTTGTCACCCGCGTTGAGGGGATCCTGACTCAGCACGGCGTCGGCGATGAGCACATTGTGCTGCGCGTCACCGGCTGCCCGAACGGCTGTGGCCGTGCGCTGCTGGCCGAGATCGGGCTGGTAGGCAAGGCGCCGGGCCGCTATAACCTGCACCTTGGCGGTAACCGCATCGGGACGCGTATTCCGCGGATGTATCGTGAAAACATCAACGAAGAGCAGATCCTGGCTACCCTTGATGAACTGATTGGCCGCTGGTCGCAGGAGCGTGAAGCCGATGAAGGCTTTGGTGACTTCACCATCCGTGCCGGTGTGGTTAAGCCGGTACTCGATCCGGCCCGTGATTTTTGGGAATGATGGAGGCGTGATATGGCAGTTCTCGATCTCTCTGCACTGAACGAGTTACCGAAGGTTGAGCGCGTGATGGCGCTCGCCAAAATTAACAACCAGCTGGACAAACTCTCCGCCGAGGATCGGGTGATCTGGGGCCTGGAGAATCTGCCGGGCGAAGCGGTGCTGACCTCCAGCTTTGGTATTCAGGCGGCGGTCAGCCTGCACCTGGTTAACAAACAGAAACCCGGCATTCCGGTGATCCTTACCGATACCGGTTATCTGTTTCCGGAGACCTACCAGTTTATTGACCAGCTGACTGAGAAGCTGGATCTTAACCTGCAGGTGTTCCGTGCTGAGCACAGCCCGGCATGGCAGGAAGCGCGCTACGGTAAGCTGTGGGAGCAGGGCGTTGAGGGCATCGAACGCTACAACCAGATCAACAAGGTCGAGCCGATGAACCGCGCGCTGGAAACGCTGAAAGCGCAGACGTGGTTTGCCGGCCTGCGCCGCGATCAGTCCGGCAGCCGTGCGCATCTGCCGGTGCTGGCGATCAAAAAAGGGGTATTTAAGCTGCTGCCGATTATCGACTGGGATAACCGCCAGGTTTATCAGTATCTGCAGCAGCACGGCCTGGGTTATCACCCGCTGTGGGAACAGGGCTACCTGTCGGTGGGCGACACCCACACCACGCGCAAGTGGGAGCCAGGTATGGCAGAAGAAGAGACCCGTTTCTTCGGCCTGAAGCGCGAGTGTGGGCTGCACGAGTAATATGCCGGCCGGGTGAGGCATGCCTCACCCCTGCGCACTGACGCGTGCTCCCCGTCGGGATATTCTGAGCACTCGGTTTTTTGCACGGGTCGGGCACGCCCGACCCGCTGATCCAGCCAGCGTAAATCAAATCCCCGTCAGCTCGGCAAACTTCTTCGCGGAGCGGGTAATATTCACTTTGGTGACGTCATAGCTGGCGACCTGCTGGAAGGGGTCTTCTGCCAGAATCACATCCAGCTGTTTCCGATCCATTTCCCTTACCATGATCATGCCACCGGTGCGCGGATCTTTACGTCCAGCGCTGATAAAGGCCCCGGCGGTGAAGTAACGATTGAGCCAGTCAAGGTGCGGCTCTAACAGCACTTCAACTTCTTCCATTGGGCGGGTGTAGGTCAGAAATACGATATACATCGGCAACTCCAGAGTTTAAGGATTAGCAAGTTCGCGGATCAGCGGCAGCAGCACGGTGACGCTGTCGTGCGTGCGGCGCGTGATGCGGCCCGGCAGCCAGCGGTCAATATAGGCCAAATTATCACGCTGTGCCTGATGGCGCAGCAGGGTGGGGAATTTCTCAGCGACTGCCCGTGGCGCCTTTCCGTTGACCCCATCGCTGGCCTTCACCAGCAGCAGCGGGAAGCCTGCGCGATCGAACGGCCCCTGCTCCTGCGCGGCGTTGAGTTTGATGGCGCTGATACCGTGGCGGTGGGCCAGCGCTATTGCCCGGTCGCGCGTCTGCTGGATCACCGCTTTTGGGGTTTTGCTGCCGCTGGTGAACGCCAGCTGATTACCGATAATCAGGCTGTCGAGGTTAATCACCAGCAGGGTGTTATGTTTCTCTTCCGGCGTCATGCGCGACAGGTAATCTTCGCTGCCCTGCTGGCCAATCTCTTCACCGCTGAGCGCCACGAAACGCAGGCTGTAGTGCAGCGGCGTGCTGGCAAGCCGTGCGGCCAGTTCCAGCATCACGCCGAGGCCTGAGGCATTATCATCAACGCCCTGATCGCTCAGTCCCCCGAGATTTTGCTGCATCTCTTTGTCGCTGTGCGGCATCCAGCTGTCGCTGTGGGCGATAATCACAATCTGCTGCGGCACTTTGCCTTCGCGCGCGGCAATCACCGAGGTGGCATTCACATTACGCCACGCCTGATGCCCGTCCTGATATTGATACTGATAGCGGGTATTAAAACGGCGCTGGTCGCTGTAGTAACCCAGCTGGCTGAACTGATGCTGCAAATAGTCGGCGGTGAGCATCTCTGCCGGGCTGCCCGCCATGCGGCCGGGAAAATAGGTGGCGATATGACGTAACTGCTGTTCTGCCATGCTGCCGCTCTTAAGGCTGGCTGCATGAGCTGGCAGACTGAGGCCGCAGCCGAGCAGCGCTGCCAGCGCTCCCAGACGCAGTAGAGTGAACATTTGCGATCCTTAATCGTCATCCTGTGACGTAATGTGCGAAAATATTTGCCGGGCTAGTATGAAATTGTGAAGCGGGTTACACAATTTCAATCTCTCTGAAAGCCCCCAAATATCATCCGTTAAGCACATTTTGTTCGCTGCTTTACCAGGACGTTATTCCATTCAGTAACTACTCATTCCAATTAGTAATTTCATAAGCTTGCTGGCCGGGACGTATAGTCCCTTTAACTTAACGTGTTTAAGACAGGGTTCACGTGGATTATCTCCCTTTATTTGCTGATATCAGGCATAAGCCGGTGCTGGTGGTAGGCGGCGGCGATGTTGCTGCGCGCAAGATTGAGCTATTGCGCCGCGCCGGAGCACACGTGCAGGTGGTCTCACAGCAGCTGTGTGAAGAGCTGACGGCACTGGAGTCCAGCGGCAGTATCGAATGGCTGGCGACAGAGTATCAGGCCGCGCAGCTCGACCGGGTATTCCTGGTGATTGCCGCAACCGACGACGGCGATTTGAACGGCCAGGTTTTCATCGATGCCACCGAGCGCCATCTGCTGGCGAACGTGGTGGATGACCAGCCGAAGTGTTCATTTATTTTCCCTTCTATTGTTGACCGCTCCCCGCTGGTGGTGGCGATCTCCTCCAGCGGTACGGCGCCCGTGCTGGCACGCCTGCTGCGCGAGAAGCTGGAATCTCTGCTGCCCGCCAACCTCGGCCAGATGGCAGAAATCGCCGGGCAGTGGCGCAACAAGGTCAAAGCACGTTTTAACATGATGTCGGATCGCCGCCGCTTCTGGGAAAAGGCGTTTAACGGCCTGTTTGCCAACCAGGTGGCTTCCGGCAATGTCGAGGGGGCAAAGCGCACCCTTGACCAGCAGCTCACGGACCCGGAAGCGTCCCAGGGCGAGATAATCCTGGTGGGTGCGGGCCCGGGCGACAGCGGTCTGCTGACGCTGCGCGGCTTGCAGGTGATGCAGCTGGCGGACGTGGTGCTGTATGACCATCTGGTCAGCGATGAGGTGCTTGACCTGGTGCGCCGCGATGCCGATCGCATCTGCGTGGGCAAACGTGCTAATGCGCACAGCGTATCGCAGGAAGAGACCAATCGCCTGCTGGTAGAGCTGGCTCGCCAGGGGAAACGCGTGGTGCGCCTCAAAGGCGGTGACCCGTTTATCTTTGGTCGCGGCGGCGAAGAGCTGCAGGCCGCAATGGCGGCGGGCATTCCCTTCCAGGTGGTACCAGGCGTCACCGCCGCAGCGGGCGCCACCGCTTATGCCGGGATCCCGCTGACGCACCGCGATTACGCGCAGAGCGCCCTGTTTATTACCGGCCACTGCCGTGCAGACGGTGAGGATATGGACTGGCCATCACTGGCGCGCGCCAGTCAGACGCTGGCGGTGTATATGGGAACAATGAAAGCCGGGGAGATTTCCAGCCAGCTGATCGCTCACGGTCGCGACCCGCACACGCCAGCGGCGGTAATCAGCCGCGGCACCCGTCAGGACCAGCAGGTTCTGACCGGCACCTTACAACAGCTTGAAGAACTGGCACGCAACGCCCCAACTCCGGCGCTGATAGTGATTGGCGAAGTGGTCAATCTGCATCAGCAGCTGGCGTGGTTTCAACATTCAGCGCAGCAGGATGGACGCGAGTCCCCCGTTGTGAATTTGGCTTGAGGAAAAGTTATGGATCAAAAACGACTCACTCATCTGCGTCAACTGGAAGCGGAGAGTATCCATATTATTCGCGAAGTGGCGGCAGAGTTCGGCAACCCGGTGATGATGTACTCCATCGGAAAAGACTCATCGGTGATGCTGCATCTGGCGCGTAAAGCCTTCTACCCGGGTACGCTGCCTTTCCCCCTGCTGCACGTTGATACCGGCTGGAAATTTCGCGAGATGTACGAGTTCCGCGACCGCATGGTGAAAAACATCGGCGCCGAGCTGCTGGTGCACCGTAACCCGGAAGGGGTGGCGATGGGGATTAACCCGTTTGTCCACGGCAGCGCGAAGCATACCGACATCATGAAAACCGAAGGGCTGAAGCAGGCGCTGGATAAGTACGGCTTTGATGCGGCCTTCGGCGGCGCACGGCGTGATGAAGAGAAGTCACGCGCCAAAGAGCGTATCTACTCCTTCCGCGACCGCTTCCACCGCTGGGACCCAAAAAATCAGCGTCCTGAGCTGTGGCACAACTACAACGGCCAGATTAATAAAGGTGAAAGCATTCGCGTGTTCCCGCTCTCTAACTGGACCGAGCTGGATATCTGGCAGTACATCTTCCTGGAAAACATTGAAATTGTTCCGCTCTATCTGGCCGCCGAGCGCCCGGTGCTGGAGCGTGACGGTATGCTGATGATGATCGATGACGATCGCATTGACCTGCAGCCGGGTGAAGTGATCGAACAGCGCATGGTGCGTTTCCGTACCCTTGGCTGCTGGCCGCTGACCGGAGCGGTGGAGTCAGAAGCGCAAACGCTGCCTTCGATCATTGAAGAGATGCTGGTCTCCACCACCAGCGAGCGCCAGGGGCGCATGATTGACCGCGATCAGGCAGGCTCCATGGAGCTGAAGAAACGTCAGGGTTATTTCTAAGGAGCCGTCATGAACACTATCATTGCACAACAGATTGCCGATCAGGGCGGGGTGGAAGCCTGGCTGCACGCACAGCAGCACAAAAGCCTGCTGCGATTCCTCACCTGCGGCAGCGTCGACGACGGCAAGAGCACGCTGATTGGCCGCCTGCTGCACGACACGCGCCAGATTTATGAAGACCAGCTCTCCACGCTGCATAATGACAGTAAGCGTCACGGCACCCAGGGGGAGAAACTTGACCTTGCGCTGCTGGTGGATGGCCTGCAGGCCGAGCGCGAGCAGGGCATCACCATCGACGTGGCATACCGCTACTTCTCCACCGAGAAGCGCAAATTTATCATTGCCGACACCCCAGGCCACGAGCAGTACACGCGCAACATGGCGACGGGGGCCTCAACCTGCGACCTGGCGATCCTGCTGATCGATGCGCGCAAAGGCGTGCTGGATCAGACGCGCCGCCACAGCTTTATCTCGACGCTGCTGGGTATCAAACACCTGGTGGTGGCAGTCAACAAAATGGACCTGGTGAACTACAGCCAGGAGACGTTTGAGCAGATCAAACAGGACTACCTTGATTTCGCGGCGCAGCTGCCGGCCAATCTTGATATCCGCTTTGTTCCGCTGTCGGCGCTGGAAGGCGAAAACGTGGCGTCAGCCAGTGCGCAGATGAACTGGTACAGCGGCCCGACGCTGCTGGACGTGCTGGAAACCGTTGAGGTGCAGCGCGTGGTAGAGCAGCAGCCTATGCGTTTCCCGGTGCAGTACGTCAACCGCCCGAACCTCGACTTCCGCGGCTATGCCGGGACGCTGGCTTCCGGCGTGGTGCAGGTAGGGCAGCGAGTGAAAGTGCTGCCGTCCGGCGTGGAATCTTCCATTGCGCGCATCGTCACCTTTGATGGAGATCTGGAGCAGGCAGCCGCTGGCCAGGCGATTACCCTGGTGCTGAAGGACGAGATCGATATCAGCCGTGGCGATCTGCTGGTGGCGGCCGATGCCGATCTTAAGCCGGTACGCGGCGCAGCGGTTGACGTGGTGTGGATGGCGGAACAGCCGCTGTCACCGGGTCAGAGCTTTGACGTCAAAATCGCCGGCAAGAAGACCCGCGTGCGCATCGAAAATATTCAGCATCAGGTGGAGATCAATAACCTGACGCAGCACGTTGCTCAACAGCTGCCGCTGAACGGTATTGGCCTGGTCGATGTCATTTTCGATGAGCCAATGGTGCTCGACGCTTATCAGCAGAACCCGGTAACCGGCGGGATGATCTTTATCGATCGCCTGAGCAACGTCACCGTGGGCGCAGGCATGATCCGCCAGCCGCTGGCAGAGGAGATGCAGCAGCACAGCGGCGATTTCAGCGCCTTTGAGCTGGAGCTGAACGCGCTGGTGCGCCGCCACTTCCCGCACTGGAATGCCCGCGACCTGCTGGGCGGTAAGTAATATGGCGCAGCATGATGAAAATGTGGTGTGGCACGCCCATCCGGTAAGCCGGGAGGAGCGCGAGTCGCAGCACGGTCATCAGGGCGCGGTGCTGTGGTTTACCGGGCTGTCAGGCTCCGGTAAATCCACCGTGGCCGGGGCGCTGGAGCAGGCGCTGCACCGGATTGGCGTCAGCACCTATCTGCTGGACGGCGATAACGTACGCCACGGCTTATGCCGCGATCTTGGCTTCAGCGATGATGACCGCAAAGAGAATATCCGCCGCGTCGGTGAAGTGGCAAAGCTGATGGTGGATGCCGGGCTGGTGGTGCTGACGGCGTTTATCTCTCCGCACCGCGCCGAGCGTCAGATGGTGCGTGAAATGCTGGGGGAAGGGCGCTTTATCGAGGTGTTCGTTGACACGCCGCTGGCGATTTGTGAAACGCGCGATCCAAAGGGGTTATACAAAAAAGCCCGTGCCGGAGAGCTGCGTAACTTCACCGGCATTGACGCGGTGTATGAAGCGCCAGAGCCTGCGGATATTCATCTTGATGGCGAACAATTGGTAACACAATTAACCGCTCAGCTATTAGACCTGCTGCGTCAGCGAGATATCATCAAATCCTGAGATGGCTATGGCCAACGCCCCCTGCGGGGGCGGTGATCGGGTGGCGACGGCGTAACAGGCTGAAGCCGCCCAGCTTCAACGGGATATTTATGCAAAACGTTACCCCCATGCTGGCACGAAAAGACGAACGCGAACGCGAAGAGCCCTCATGGTCTTTTCCCGGCGGTGTCGTGGGCTTTGTTTCCTGGTGGGTCGCGCTGGCGATACCTTTCCTGCTGTATGGTTCCAACACGCTGTTCTTCTTCCTCTACACCTGGCCTTTCTTCCTGGCGTTACTTCCGGTCTCGGTGCTGGTCGGTATTGCTACCAGCGTGCTGCTGCGCGGCCAGCTGCTGTGGACGATGCTGATCACCGCCCTGCTGGTGATTTGCCTGTTCTGGCTGCTGTTCACGCTGCTCAGCGGCTGGTAACCTCTCCTCGTTGATGAACAAACGCATCGCTGCGTTACAAAATTTTGCCGTCGACCTGCGGCTGCCGGGCTGTTTCTGGTGCTTTTTAACGCGTTTTTATGCCGTATTCTGAGAAAGTGGTTCTATTTCACCTGTAGTGTGGAGTCGTACCAAAAGTTATGGGATGATTGAGCCGTTTTTCAGGGGGCGGGGATGGGAAAACTTACGCTGCTGTTACTTGTACTACTTGGCTGGTTGCAATATTCGCTCTGGCTGGGCAAGAACGGCATTCATGACTATACGCGCGTTAATGAGGATGTTGCGGTGCAACAGGCGAATAACGCGAAGCTAAAAGCGCGCAACGATCAGCTGTTTGCCGAAATCGACGATCTTAACGGCGGTTCGGAAGCGATTGAGGAACGCGCACGCAATGAGCTGGGGATGATTAAACCCGGCGAGACTTTCTATCGCCTTGTGCCGGATCAAAACAGAAGAAACGCGCAGCAAGGTCGAACCGCTAACCAGTAACGATACTCATGACTCCTATCGTCTCCTTCCCGGATGTGATTGCCGTGGTTCCTGCGGCAGGCATCGGCAGCCGTATGCTGTCAGAATGCCCAAAACAGTATCTCACCATTGATGGAAAAACCCTGCTCGAGCATAGCCTGGATGCGTTACTGGCGCACCCGGCGGTAAAGCGCGTCATTGTTGCCCTGAGTCCGCTGGACAGCCATTTTTCTCAGCTGCCGGCTGCGCGGGATCCGCGCATCACTACCGTGATCGGCGGTGGCCAGCGTGCGGATTCGGTACTGGCCGGGCTTCAAGCGGCTGATGGCGCGGATTGGGTGCTGGTGCACGACGCAGCGCGCCCCTGTCTGCACCTCACTGACTTAACCCGCCTGCTGGCGATAACCGCGACCAGCCAGGTTGGTGGCATTCTTGCCGCGCCGGTGCGCGATACCATGAAGCGCGCCAGCCACGGACGCGCAGATATCGACCACACCGTCGATCGTGAAGCGCTGTGGCACGCACTGACCCCGCAGCTGTTTCCGCTCACCCTGCTGCGCGACTGCCTGCTGAAAGCAATTGAGGAAGGCGCCACCATCACCGATGAAGCCTCGGCGCTGGAATACTGTGGCTACCGTCCCGAACTGGTCAGCGGCCGCAGTGATAACCTGAAGGTGACGCGCCCGGAAGACCTCGCGCTGGCGCAATTCTATCTCACCCAAATACACAAAGATTAAGGAGTGCGCGTGATGCGTATCGGACACGGTTTTGATGTACATGCCTTTGGCGGCGAAGGCCCGCTGATTATTGGCGGCGTGCGTATCCCCTATGAAAAAGGTTTACTGGCGCACTCCGACGGCGACGTGGCGCTGCACGCGCTGACGGATGCGCTGCTGGGGGCTGCTGCACTCGGCGACATCGGCAAGCTGTTCCCGGACACCGATGATGCCTACAAAGGCGCCGACAGCCGCGAGCTGCTGCGCGAAGCGATGCGTCAGATCGCCAAAAAAGGCTATCGCGTGGGTAACGTCGACGTGACGATTATTGCTCAGGCGCCAAAAATGCTGCCGCACTCGCCGCAGATGCGCATCAATATCGCTGAAGATCTCGGGATCCATATGGATGAGGTCAACGTTAAGGCGACCACCACTGAAAAGCTCGGCTTCACCGGGCGCGGCGAGGGCATCGCCTGTGAAGCCGTTGCGCTGTTGATGAAGGCATAACGATGGATTTAACCACTCAGGGCTGGCTGTACGGCCAACCCACCGCCAGCGGCGTACTGAAAGCCAACGCTGAAGATTTCGTGGTGATTGAAGACCTTGGCTACGCGCCGGATGGTGACGGTGAACAGCTGCTGGTGCGCATTCGTAAAACCGGCTGCAACACCCGTTTCGTGGCGGAAGCGCTGGCAAAGTTTGCCGGGATCCACCCGCGGGACGTGAGCTTTGCCGGAATGAAAGATCGCCATGCGGTCACCGAGCAGTGGTTCTGCCTGCGTATTCCGGGCAAGGTCACGCCCGATCTCAGCACCTTTGAACTGAGCGGCGTGCAGGTGCTGGAAAGCGCCCGTCATCGCCGCAAGCTGCGTACCGGTGCGCTACAGGGCAATGCGTTTACGCTGATCCTGCGCCAGATCTCCGACCGCGCTGCGGTGGAGCAGCGCCTGCAACGGATCGCTGCGGGCGGCGTACCAAACTACTTTGGCAGCCAGCGTTTTGGTCATGAAGGCAATAACCTGACGATGGCCCAACGCTGGGCGGCGGATGAGATCAAAGTGCGCGAGCGTAATAAGCGCAGCTTTATTCTGTCGGCAGCGCGCAGTGCGATGTTTAATCAGGTGGTCAGCGATCGCCTGGCGCAGCAGGGCTCGCTGGGCAAAGTGTTAGCAGGTGATGCACTGCAGCTGACCGGGCGCGGTAGCTGGTTTGTGGCGGAAGCCGCAGAGCTGGAGAGCCTGCAGCAGCGCGTGGATAACAATGAGCTGCGCGTCACCGCACCGCTGCCGGGATCGGGCGAGTGGGGCACGCGTGAGGATGCGCTGGCCTTTGAGCAGAACAGCCTGGCAAGTGAAGCAGCGCTGATCGCGCTGATGGATCGTGAGCGTGTTGATGCGGCGCGCCGTGCGATGCTGGTTATCCCGCGTGATTTGCGCTGGGAGTGGCAGGATGATGCGACGCTGGAGATGAATTTCTGGCTACCGGCAGGCAGTTTTGCCACCAGCGTGGTGCGCGAACTGCTGCAGACGCAGAACAGTGCCAGCGAGGTGGATGAGTAAGCTCATTCGCCGGGCCACCATGATTAACCAGACATTTACACCTACCACTACCCACCGCATCCAGCTAAAATGCCTTCAGCCGCCCCAGGAACCCCCGGGAATTTTCAGACAGTTTCCGGGGCAGGTGTACAAAAAAATTATCAACAGGTTAGGTGTAAATGCGCATATTGCTGAGTAATGATGACGGTATCCATGCGCCAGGCATCCAGACACTGGCGAACGCCCTGCGTGAATTTGCCGAGGTGCAGGTGGTCGCGCCCGATCGCAACCGTAGTGGCGCCTCCAATTCGCTGACGCTGGAGACGCCGCTGCGGACCTTTAACTATCCGAATGGCGATATTGCCGTGCAGATGGGCACGCCGACGGACTGTGTCTATCTTGGGGTGAATACCCTGATGCAGCCAAAGCCGGACATTGTCGTCTCAGGCATCAACGCTGGCCCTAATCTGGGCGATGACGTGATCTACTCCGGGACCGTCGCTGCCGCGATGGAAGGGCGCCACCTCGGGCTGCCTGCGCTGGCCGTGTCGCTGGACGGGCATCAGCACTATGACACCGCAGCGGCGGTGACCTGTTCGATCCTCAAAGCGCTACAGCGTGAGCCGCTGCGCACCGGGCGTATCCTCAATATCAACGTGCCCGACCTGCCGCTGGATCAAATTAAAGGCATCCGCGTGACGCGCTGCGGCAGCCGCCATCCCAGCGATCGGGCGATTCCCCAGCAGGACCCGCGCGGCAATACGATGTACTGGATTGGCCCGCCGGGTGAAAAACTGGATGCCGGCCAGGGAACCGATTTCGCTGCCGTCGATGAAGGCTATGTTTCCGTGACCGCTCTGCATGTTGACCTGACCGCGCATGCCGCACAGGAAGTGGTCTCCTCCTGGCTGGAAAGCGTTGAGGTCAGCCGCCAATGGTGAGTGGTCGTATAGAGACGTTGCTGGCGCAGCTGCGCCTGCAGGGCATCGATGACGAACGGTTGCTAAAGGCGATTGAAGAGGTGCCGCGCGAGCGTTTCGTCGATGAGGCTTTCGAACATAAAGCCTGGGAAAATACCGCTTTGCCGATTGGTTCCGGGCAGACCATTTCCCAGCCCTATACGGTCGCCAGAATGACCGCGCTGCTGGAGCTGACGCCGGCATCCCGCGTGCTGGAGATCGGTACCGGCTCAGGGTATCAGACGGCGATTCTGGCGCATCTGGTGGAGCATGTCTGCTCGGTTGAGCGCATTAAAGGTTTGCAGTGGCAGGCCAAGCGCCGCCTTAAGCAGCTCGATCTGCATAATGTCTCTACCCGCCACGGCGATGGCTGGCTTGGCTGGCCATCGCGCGGCCCGTTCGATGCGATTATCGTCACCGCCGCGCCGCCGGAGATCCCCACTGCGCTGATGTCACAGCTCGACGAGGGCGGCATCATGGTGCTGCCGGTAGGGGAAGAGCAGCAGGTTCTGCAGCGTATTCGCCGTAAGGGCGATGAGTTCCTGATTGAGAATGTTGAAGCGGTGCGCTTTGTGCCGCTGGTAAAAGGCGATCTGGCCTGAGTCAGATTAAACCAGGACATTTCTATACAACTGTTCCGTGGCACGCCATCATTGATATTGTTAGTATCTGATTAAATTTGCGCATGCGGGCCTTGCTGCCGTCAGCTATGTTGCGTCTCTGAAGTTAAAGTATTGCCGTAAGTGGGGGATTAATGAGCACGGGAAGCCCAGTATTTAAATTGCGCCGTATTGCGGCCGTTTCATTGGTAGGATTTTGGCTGGCAGGTTGTTCCAGCAGCGATAACACGCAGGCCCCCATCAGCTCCGTTGGCGGAAATGACTCCGGCATGATGAGCAGCAATCCCGCGATGAGCAGCGCATCAGGCGCCAGTTCCGGCGGCAGCAACGGCGGGTTTATTCCCCCGGCTCGCCCCCCGTCTACTGGCGGTATGGTCACCCCTTCTGCCGCCCCTGAGCAGAACGTAACCACTGAAAATGGCCACATCGTCTACAACCGTAGTTATGGGAATATTCCGAAAGGTAGCTACGGCGGCGACAGCTATACCGTGAAACGCGGCGATACGTTGTTCTATATTGCCTGGATTACCGGCAACGATTTCCGCGACCTTGCACAGCGCAACAATATCGCCGCGCCTTACAGCCTCAACGTCGGCCAGCAGCTGCAGGTCGCTAACGGTACTGGTACGCCTATTACCGGCGGCAATGCGGTTACGGCAGCCGATGCGACCGCTGGCGGTGTCAGCACGCCGCCATCCGGTGCGCAAATGACAACCGCAACGGTTGCACACCAGCCGGTAATTACGTATTCTGAGGATTCAGGTACACAAAGTGGAGGCAAAATGCTGCCTTCGTCCGGTAAAACTGCTGCAACGACAACAGTGCCGGTTACCGCCCCGACCGTAAGTAGCACGACGGACAGCACTACCCCTGTGGGAAGCTGGCGTTGGCCAACAGATGGTAAGATCATTGATAACTTCTCTGCTTCCGAAGGGGGCAACAAAGGTATCGATATCGCGGGATCTCGTGGTCAGTCCGTCGTTTCCACCGCCTCCGGTCGCGTGGTGTACGCCGGTAACGCGCTACGCGGATACGGTAATTTGATTATCATCAAACATAATGATGACTACCTGAGTGCTTATGCCCATAACGATACGATGCTGGTCCGTGAACAACAAGAAGTGAAAGCGGGCCAGAAGATTGCAACCATGGGCAGTACCGGCACAAGCTCGGTTAGATTGCACTTTGAAATTCGTTACAAGGGGAAATCCGTAAATCCGTTGCGTTATTTACCGCAACGTTAATCCGGCAGAACCTTGGTGTTCTGCCCTTGGGATCACGGGTAGGAGCCGCTTATGAGCCAGAATACGCTGAAAGTTAACGATTTAAATGAAGACGCGGAATTCGACGAAAACGGAGCTGAGGTTTTTGATGAGAAGGCTCTCGTCGGAAATGAACCTGGTGATAACGATTTAGCAGAAGAAGAGCTGCTGTCGCAAGGCGCAACACAGCGCGTTCTTGATGCTACGCAGCTCTACTTAGGAGAGATTGGTTATTCTCCATTGCTCACGGCAGAAGAAGAAGTTTTCTTTGCCCGCCGTGCACTCCGTGGTGACGTGCCATCGCGTCGCCGCATGATCGAAAGCAACCTGCGTCTGGTGGTGAAGATTGCCCGTCGTTACAGCAATCGTGGTCTGGCGCTGCTGGACCTGATTGAAGAAGGTAACCTCGGCCTGATCCGTGCAGTAGAAAAATTTGACCCGGAAAGAGGGTTCCGTTTCTCTACTTACGCCACCTGGTGAATTCGTCAGACTATTGAACGGGCGATCATGAATCAAACCCGTACCATTCGTCTGCCGATTCATATCGTTAAAGAGCTAAATGTTTATCTGCGTACTGCGCGTGAACTTTCCCACAAGCTCGACCATGAGCCAAGTGCGGAAGAGATCGCAGAAAAGTTAGATAAGCCTGTTGATGACGTGAGCCGGATGCTGCGCCTCAACGAACGCATTACTTCAGTCGATACGCCTCTGGGCGGAGATTCTGAGAAAGCGCTGCTGGACATCCTGGCCGATGAAAAAGACAACGGCCCGGAAGATACCACGCAGGACGATGATATGAAGCAAAGCATCGTCAAGTGGTTGTTCGAACTGAACGCCAAGCAGCGTGAAGTGCTGGCACGTCGTTTCGGCCTGTTAGGTTACGAAGCGGCCACGCTGGAAGATGTGGGTCGTGAAATTGGTTTGACCCGCGAGCGTGTACGTCAGATTCAGGTTGAAGGCCTGCGTCGTCTGCGTGAAATTCTGCAGGCGCAGGGTCTGAATATTGAAGCGCTGTTCCGCGAATAAATAGCGTGAGAACCAAGCTTCAATAACCACTGATAATGGTAATGCGAAAAGCGGTGACTTCGGTCACCGCTTTTTTTTGCCTGCTATTCCGGGTTGTTGAGACGTAGGCACAAGGCATATCAGGATTCTTGAGAAGCAGGGGCGAACCATGTCAGGCTTTATGGGAAGTAGGGGCGAACCATGTCAGGCTTCATGGGAAGTAGGGGCGAGGCATGCCTCGCCCGCGTTGAGGCCAGTGCTACACCAGCGACTTCAGGCGGTAAATCCACTCCAGCGCCTGGCGTGGCGACAGCGAGTCCGGATCCAGCGCTTCAAGCGCTTCTACCGCCGGAGACGTCTCTTCAACCAGCAGCGGCAGCTGCGAACCGTCAGCTTTGGTGGCGGCTGCGCTACCGGACAGGGCTTCGAGCTCCTTCAGCTTCTGGCGCGCGCGCTTGATCACCTCTTTCGGCACCCCTGCCAACGCGGCAACGGCCAGGCCATAGCTCTTGCTGGCGGCGCCGTCCTGCACGCTGTGCATAAAGGCGATGGTATCGCCGTGCTCAACCGCATCAAGGTGCACGTTAGCCACGCCTTCAATCTGTTCCGGCAGCGTGGTCAGCTCGAAGTAGTGCGTGGCAAACAGCGTCATCGCTTTGATGCGGCTGGCCAGGCTCTCGGCACAGGCCCACGCCAGCGACAGGCCGTCGTAGGTCGAGGTTCCGCGCCCGATCTCATCCATTAATACCAGGCTGTATTCGGTGGCATTATGCAGGATATTGGCGGTCTCGGTCATCTCCACCATAAAGGTCGAGCGGCCTGAGGCGAGATCGTCCGCCGCGCCCACGCGGGTAAAGATGCGGTCAATCGGGCCTATCACCGCCTGCTCGGCGGGCACGAAGCTGCCGATATAGGCCATCAGCGTAATCAGCGCTGCCTGGCGCATGTAAGTACTTTTACCGCCCATATTCGGGCCGGTAACCACCAGCATGCGGCGCTGGGGTGACAGTGAGAGCGGGTTGGCGATAAACGGCTCTTTTAGCACCTGCTCAACGACCGGGTGACGCCCGCCGGTCAGCTTAATACCCGGCTTATCGCTCAGCGTCGGGCAGCTGTAATTCAGCGTCCAGGCGCGTTCGGCGAGGTTGCTCAGCACGTCCAGCTCCGCCAGCGCCGAGGCGCTGTTCTGTAGCGCTTCGAGGTGCGGCAGCAGCAGGTCGAACAGCTCGTCGTACAGGCCTTTTTCCAGCGACAGCGCTTTGCCTTTTGAGGTGAGAACCTTGTCCTCATACTCTTTCAGCTCGGGAATAATGTAGCGCTCGGCGTTTTTCAGCGTCTGGCGGCGCACATAGTGGATAGGCACCAGATGGCTCTGCCCGCGGCTGACCTGGATGTAATAGCCGTGCACGGCGTTAAAGCCGACCTTCAGCGTATCCAGCCCCAGCTTTTCACGCTCGCGGATCTCCAGGCGGTCGAGATAGTCGGTGGCGCCATCCGCCAGCGCGCGCCATTCGTCCAGCTCGGCGTTGTAGCCGGGGGCAATCACTCCGCCGTCGCGCACCAGCACCGGCGGGGTTTCAATAATCGCCCGCTCCAGCAGTTCGCGCAGCTCGGTGAATTCGCCCATCTGTCCACGCAGGGTCTGCAGGTGGGCAGTCTCGTTGTGCTCCAGCTCGGCGTTGAGCAACGGCAGCTGCTGGAAGGCATGGCGCATGCGGGCCAGGTCGCGCGGGCGGGCAGTGCGCAGCGCCAGGCGCGCCAGAATGCGTTCCAGGTCACCGACCTGACGCAGCAGGGGCGTGACGGATTCATGCAGGTCCTGCAGCGCGCTGATGCTCTGCTGGCGCTGAGCAATGGTCTGCGCATTGCGCACCGGCATATGCAGCCAGCGTTTCAGCATGCGGCTGCCCATTGGCGTGACGGTTTTATCCAGCACCGATGCGAGGGTGTTCTCCATGCCGCCGGCGAGGTTTTGGGTGATCTCCAGGTTACGGCGGGTAGCGGCATCCATAATGATGCCGTCCTGCTGGCGCTCCATGGTTAGCGAGCGAATGTGCGGCAGCGAGGTACGCTGGGTGTCCTTAACATACTGCAACAGGCAGCCTGCGGCGCGCAGCGCGTGGTGCGCCTGCTCAACGCCAAACCCGCTCAGGTCACGAGTGGCAAACTGCAGGTTCAGCTGCTGGCGCGCGGTGTCCAGCTCATACTCCCACAGCGGGCGGCGGCGCAGGCCACGACGGTTTTCAATCAGCGCCATCGCGGCAAAATCTTCCGGATAAAGCAGCTCTGCCGGATTGGTGCGCTGCAGTTCAGCTGCCATGGTCTCCAGGTCGGTTGGCTCGGCAAGGCGGAACCGGCCGGAGCTGATATCCAGCGTGGCGTAGCCGAACCCGCGCTGGCTCTGCCAGATAGCCGCCAGCAGGTTATCCTGGCGCTCGTTAAGCAGCGCTTCATCGCTGATGGTGCCCGGGGTAACGATGCGCACCACTTTGCGCTCAACGGGCCCTTTGCTTAGCGCCGGGTCGCCAATCTGTTCGCAAATCGCCACCGATTCGCCGAGCTGCACCAGCTTCGCCAGGTAGTTTTCTACCGCATGATAGGGCACGCCCGCCATCGGAATGGGTTCTCCCGCCGACGCGCCGCGCTTGGTCAGTGAAATTTCCAGCAGCTGCGAGGCACGTTTCGCATCGTCGTAAAACAGCTCGTAGAAATCTCCCATGCGGTAGAACAGCAGTATCTCAGGATGGTCAGCCTTGAGGCGCAGATACTGCTGCATCATAGGGGTATGGGCGGCAAATTTATTGATATCGTTCATGCGGCGGCTTTATCTAATCCATTGAATGTAAAGTTAATAATGATGTTTATTCTGATTGTTGTTTATCATTGGTTTGCGGGTGATAGTTTAACGCAGCGGGGCATAAACTGACACCCGTAAATCGGGAAGGCGGCTCGCAGATTCAGCCAAAAAACCGGGCGCGAGTCGCTCAATCCACCCGGTAAGAGACATTACGCGTCATGACTGTTAACAAAAATTCCCCTGGCTCAGGCAGCCAGCACACGATCATCGCGGGCATCCCACCGGGAACCATCGTATGATTGTGTTATCTAAGTGATATCTGATGCTTTTAATCATGTCTTTATCGTCTTTCTTTATGCCAGTTTTGCAGTCGTTCACTGCCGGATGGCGTCATTTTTGGAGAAACTATGCGTAAGTTGAAAGTGGTGTTGTGTTCAGCCGTGTTGTCGGCTGCAGCGTTGTCCGGCATGTCCACCGCTTATGCGGAAGGCGAACAGCCGGCAGAAACTGCGGTTCCGGCCGTGCCAGAAGTGCAGAGCCAGACCCCGCCGGTTCAGACCCCGGAATCCCAGAACTCGCTGTCGCAGGCACCGGGCGATGCGCAGCAGGCAGATCAGCCTAATCCTGCCGACCCTTATGAAGTGAAAACCTTCTTTGCTGACTTTAAGCGTTTTTCCATTGGTGATATCGCACCGGACCTTTACCGCAGCAAAAAGTATGAAGTGAGCCAGTGGAACGTACGCCATCTGCCTGCGCCGGAAGCCGACAGCCACTGGACCTATATGGGCGGTAACTACGTGTTAATCACCAACGCTGAAGGTAAGATCCTGAAAGCTGAATCCGGTGAAATCTACTACAAGCACTAAGCCAGCCTGTTATTAAACGGCGCTTTGCATCACCACCGCGAAGCGCCGTTGAGTAAATCCGCTTTAATTCCTCCCGCTCAATGCTTTATCCTCTATTTCTGACCTCCCGGCCTTGCAATATGGATATCTGATGCGTTATCTGGCAACTCTTCTTCCTGTCGTCGCTTTACTTTCCGCCTGTAGTAGCCAGCCGAAAACGGCCCCGGCTGAACCCCACGGCAATCCGTTTAAAGGCAACGGCGGCTTCCTGCTTGAGCCTGCCCACAGCGGCACCGTGCTGGGGGGCGATTTCTCCAATAATCAGGCGGCCAACGCATTTATCGACAAAATGGTGCGCAAGCACGGTTTTGAGCGCCAGCAGCTGCACGATGTGCTGGCGCAGGCAAAGAACCTCGACTGGGTGATCCGCCTGATGGACCGCCAGGCACCCACGCCAACCACCCAGGGGCCAACCGGGCCAAACGGCGCGTGGATCCGCTACCGCAGCAAATTCATCACGCCGGACAACGTGCAGAATGGCGTAGCGTTCTGGAACCAGTATCGCGATGCGCTGGAGCGGGCGCAGAAAACCTATGGCGTGCCGCCAGAAATCATTGTCGGCATTATCGGTGTGGAAACGCGCTGGGGCCGCGTGATGGGTAAAACCCGCATTCTGGATGCGCTGGCGACGCTGTCATTTAACTATCCGCGCCGCGCCGAATACTTCAGCGGTGAGCTGGAAACCTTCCTGCTAATGGCGCGTGAAGAGGATGATGATCCGCTGGACCTGCGCGGGTCGTTTGCCGGTGCAATGGGCTATGGCCAGTTTATGCCGTCGGCATTTAAGCAGTATGCGGTCGACTTTAATGGCGACGGCCATATCAACCTGTGGGATCCGGTCGATGCGATTGGCAGCGTGGCGCACTACTTCCAGCAGCACGGCTGGCTGACAAACGGCACGGTGGCCGTGCAGGCTAACGGCCAGGCTCCCGGACTGGAGAGCGGCTTTAAAACCCGTTACACCGTGGCGCAACTGGCCTCTGCCGGTCTCTCACCCACCATCCCGCTGGATAACAACCAGCAGGTCAGCCTGCTGAAGTTTGATATGGGCACCCGCTATCAGTACTGGTACGGGCTGCCGAACTTCTATGCCATCACCCGCTATAACCACAGCAACCATTACGCGATGGCGGTTTGGCAGCTGGGTGAAGCCGTGCGCGATGCGCGCTAGAGCGTAACGCGATTCTGTTGCAATTTTGTTATTTATCGCGCTGGCAGTCAGGCTTACAGTAGCCCTGGCTGTCACCGAACTTTTAGCGAGGAATAATGAAAGAGTGGAACCCCGATCTCTACCGCCAGTTCGAAGCGGAGCGCACCCGCCCGGCGCAGGAACTGCTTAACCGCATCCCTTTATCCAGCGTCTCTTGCGCGACCGACCTTGGCTGTGGCCCCGGCAACAGTACCGAATTGCTGCATCGCGCGTGGCCCGCTGCCCGTATCACCGGGCTGGACAGTTCGCAGGCAATGCTCGATCAGGCGCAGCAGCGCTTACCGGGGTGTGCGTTTGAGCTGGCGGATATTCGCAGCTGGCAGGCCAGCCTGCCGCAGGAGGTAATTTATGCGAATGCCTCACTGCAGTGGCTGACCGATCATCCGCAGCTGTTCCCCCATCTCATTAGCCAGCTGGCTGCCAACGGCGTGTTGGCCGTACAGATGCCGGATAATCTCGATCAGCCCAGCCATCGCCTGATGCGCGAAGTGGCCGCACGCCCGCAATGGCAGGACAAAATATCGCCACAGGCCGCGGACCGTAAACGGCTGCTGACCACCGGGCAGTATTACGACCTGCTGAGCGCGGCGGGTTGCCGGGTGGATATCTGGCGCACCACTTACTATCACGTAATGCCTGCGCCGCAGTCGATCGTTGACTGGCTGCGTGCCACCGGCTTACGGCCCTTCCTGGCCGGGCTTAGCGATGCTCAGCAGGCGCAGTTCCTCGCTGATTATCTGGCCGAAATCAGCGCGGCTTATCCCGTTCGCCACGATGGCAATCTGCTGCTGGCTTTCCCGCGCCTGTTTATCGTGGCGCAAAAAATCTGACTCCACGCTGGAAGACGCGCCGCAAAACGCGCGTCCCCTTACTCTTGCCTGAAAGAAAAGTGCTACTCTCTTGCTCTCAAACAACGGGCGGGGGAGAGCGCTATGACAGATCGTGAATTAAGCCAGTTGAGCACCCGGGTAGGGCAGCAGCTGCTGGCGCGCAATGCCAGCGTCACCACGGCGGAGTCCTGTACCGGCGGTTGGATAGCCAAGGTGCTGACCGACATTGCCGGTAGCTCAGCCTGGTTCGAGCGCGGCTTTGTCACCTACAGCAATGAGGCAAAACAGCAGATGGTTGGCGTCAGTGAATCTACGCTGGCGCAGTTTGGTGCGGTGAGTGAGCAGGTGGTGCGCGAGATGGCGCAGGGCGCGCTCAGCGAGGCGGGGGCGCAGTATGCGCTGTCGGTCAGCGGCATCGCCGGGCCGGATGGGGGCAGTGAGGGGAAACCGGTGGGCACCGTGTGGTTTGGCTTTGCCGCCTCGACGGGAGAAGTACTGGCGCTGGTTGAGCGTTTTCACGGTGACCGCGAGGCCGTTCGTCGCCAGGCAACCGCCTGGGCACTTCAGACCCTGCACGATCATTTTCTCAAAAATTAAACTTGATACTGTATGACCATACAGTATAATCAGCGCATATTTTAGAGACAAAGCAGCGTCCGCGTGTGCTTTACCCGCATGATTAGGAGTAGAAATGGCTATTGACGAAAACAAGCAAAAAGCACTGGCAGCAGCGCTGGGCCAGATTGAAAAGCAATTTGGTAAAGGCTCCATCATGCGCCTGGGTGAAGACCGCACCATGGATGTGGAAACTATCTCTACCGGTTCGTTATCCCTGGATATCGCACTGGGTGCAGGCGGTTTGCCAATGGGCCGTATCGTCGAAATTTATGGCCCGGAATCTTCCGGTAAAACCACGCTGACGCTGCAGGTTATCGCTGCCGCACAGCGCAAAGGTAAAACCTGTGCGTTTATCGATGCCGAGCACGCCCTTGACCCGGTCTATGCCAAGAAGCTGGGCGTAGACATCGATAACCTGCTCTGTTCTCAGCCGGATACCGGTGAGCAGGCGCTGGAAATCTGTGATGCGCTGGCGCGTTCCGGTGCGGTTGACGTGATCATCGTTGACTCCGTTGCGGCGCTGACGCCAAAAGCGGAAATCGAAGGTGAAATCGGTGACTCTCACATGGGCCTTGCGGCACGTATGATGAGCCAGGCGATGCGTAAGCTGGCCGGTAACCTGAAAAACTCCAGCACCCTGCTGATCTTCATCAACCAGATCCGTATGAAAATTGGTGTGATGTTTGGTAACCCGGAAACCACGACCGGTGGTAACGCACTGAAGTTCTACGCCTCTGTCCGTCTGGATATCCGCCGTATCGGTGCGATTAAAGAAGGTGACGAAGTGGTCGGTAGCGAAACCCGCGTGAAAGTGGTGAAAAACAAAATCGCTGCCCCGTTCAAGCAGGCTGAGTTCCAGATCATGTACGGCGAAGGTATCAACATCTTCGGTGAGCTGGTGGACCTGGGCGTTAAGCACAAGCTGATTGAAAAAGCCGGTGCATGGTACAGCTACAACGGCGAAAAAATTGGTCAGGGTAAATCCAACGCGGGTAGCTTCCTGAAGCAGAACCCGGCGATTGCCAACGAAATCGACGCGAAGCTGCGTGAAATGCTGCTGGGTAACCAGGACGACAAGCCTGATTTTGTCCCTGCTGCGCACGAAGTGGACGAGACTAGCGACGCAGACGAAAAGTTCTGATAGCGGTATATTCTGCAGGGGTCAGGCATGCCTGACCCTGGTTTTATCTTCACATTCCCCGTTTTATCCCAGCCTGAACCTGCTTTATCCCTTTAATCAGCCCATTCTCAACGCTTTTTCCTCGCACGGCACCTCTACAGACGTTACCCTTAACTCGTGTACATCTAACCGAAAACGGTGTGGAGCACTATGTCAGAAACCACCGAACGAAACCGGCATGCAAAACTGCTGGAGCGGGCAACGCGTATCCTCGCGATGCGCGACCACAGCGAGGCGGAATTTCGCCGTAAGCTGGTGGTCTCCAGCGAGCGAGCAGCCCAGTTCTCAAAGGCGGAAACGCCACCAGAACCGCTTAGCCCGGAGGAGATCGACCAGGTTGTTGAGTGGTGCTATCAGCATAACTGGCTGGACGATACGCGCTTTGCTGAGCGCTATCTGGCCAGCCGCAGCCGAAAGGGTTATGGGCCGCAGCGCATTCGCATGGAGCTGGGCCAGAAAGGCATCGATAAAAACCTGATTGATGAGACGCTGGCCGCCAGCGAAATTGACTGGTCGAAGCAGGCGTTTGATCTGGCGGAAAGGAAGTTCGGCCTGCCATTTCCTACCGAATGGAAGGAAAAAGCCAGGGTACAGCGTTATCTGATGACGAAGGGCTTCTTTACCGAAGATATACGGGCTATTTTTGCAAATTTTGATGATTGACCTTCGATGGGATTTTACTTCCCTCTGAAGAAAATTTATCTTATTCACCACTTTTTGTTCGTGTGTCGCCGCAGGCAGTAGCCGATCCGGCGTAACATGACCCACGAAACGTACGTTAGCGTGATTCCAGGACAAATATGAGCAAGAGCACTGCGGAGATTCGTCAAGCGTTTCTCGACTTTTTCCAGAGCAAGGGACATCAGGTTGTAGCCAGTAGCTCCCTCGTCCCAAACAATGACCCGACGCTATTATTCACCAACGCCGGGATGAACCAGTTTAAAGACGTTTTCCTCGGCCAGGACAAGCGTAATTACTCTCGTGCCACCACGTCGCAGCGCTGCGTGCGCGCCGGTGGTAAGCACAATGACCTCGAAAACGTCGGTTACACCGCGCGTCACCACACCTTCTTCGAGATGCTGGGCAACTTCAGCTTCGGCGACTACTTCAAGAAAGAGGCCATTGGCTTTGCCTGGGAGCTGCTGACCAGCCCTGAGTGGTTCGGCCTGCCAAAAGAGAAGCTGTGGGTCACCGTGTACGAGACCGATGACGAAGCTTACGGCATCTGGGAAAACGAGATCGGCGTGCCGCGTGAGCGCATCATCCGTATCGGCGACAACAAAGGCGGCGCCTACGCTTCCGATAACTTCTGGCAGATGGGCGATACCGGCCCGTGCGGCCCGTGCTCGGAGATCTTCTTCGACCACGGCGACCACATCTGGGGCGGCCCTCCGGGCAGCCCGGAAGAGGATGGCGACCGCTATATCGAGATCTGGAACATCGTCTTTATGCAGTTCAACCGTCAGTCCGACGGCACCATGCTGCCCCTGCCGAAGCCATCCGTGGACACCGGCATGGGCCTGGAGCGCATCAGTGCGGTCCTGCAGCATGTGAACTCCAACTACGAAATCGATCTGTTTGCCAAACTGATTCAGTCAGTGGCGCAGGTTACCGGTGCGACCGATCTCAGCAATAAATCGCTGCGCGTGATTGCCGACCATATTCGTTCCTGTGCCTTCCTGATTGCCGATGGTGTGATCCCGTCGAATGAGAACCGTGGCTACGTGCTGCGCCGCATCATTCGCCGTGCGGTGCGCCATGGCAACATGCTGGGGGCAGAAGGGACCTTCTTCTACAAACTGGTTGCTCCGCTGATTGCCGTTATGGGTGCAGCGGGTGAAGATCTGCAACGCCAGCAGGCGCAGGTCGAGCAGATCCTGAAAACCGAAGAAGAGCAGTTTGCGAAAACCCTGGAGCGCGGTCTGGCGCTGCTGGATGAAGAGCTGGAAAACCTGCAGGGCGACACGCTGGATGGTGAAACCGTCTTCCGCCTCTACGACACCTTTGGCTTCCCTGTCGACCTGACGGCGGACGTCTGCCGCGAGCGTAACCTGAAAATTGACGAAGCCGGTTTCGAGCAGGCGATGGAGCAGCAGCGCCAGCGCGCCCGCAGCGCCAGCGGTTTCGGAACTGACTACAACAACGTGATCCGCATTGACCAGGCCTCTGCCTTCAAAGGCTATGAAGAGCTGGCGCTGAATGCAGCAGTGACGGCCATCTTCGTTGACGGGCAGGCAGCTGATGAGATCAATGCTGGTCAGGAAGGGGTTATTGTTCTCGACGAAACGCCATTCTATGGTGAATCCGGTGGTCAGGTTGGCGATACCGGCGAGCTGAAAACCAGCGAGGCCAGCTTCAGCGTGAACGACACGCAGAAGTACGCGCAGGCGATTGGTCATATCGGCAAACTGTCGGCAGGCAAGCTGCGCGTCGGCGATCGCGTGGCGGCACAGGTGGATGAGGCACGCCGTGCGCGCATTCGTCTAAACCACTCGGCAACGCACCTGCTGCACGCGGCGTTACGTCAGGTACTTGGCGAGCACGTGGCGCAGAAAGGCTCACTGGTGAACGACAAATACCTGCGTTTCGACTTCTCGCATTTCGAGGCGATGAAGCCGGTTGAAATCCGCCAGGTTGAAGAGATTGTCAATGCGCAGATCCGCCGCAACCTGCCGATTGAAACCAACATCATGGAGCTCGAAGCGGCGAAAGCTCACGGCGCCATGGCGCTGTTTGGCGAGAAGTATGATGACCACGTTCGCGTTGTCGGCATGGGCGACTTCTCAACCGAGCTGTGTGGCGGTGTGCACGCCGTGCGTACCGGTGATATCGGCCTGTTCCGTATTACCTCTGAGTCCGGCACCGCCGCTGGCGTGCGCCGTATTGAAGCCGTCACCGGGGAAGGGGCGCTGGCACAGGTTTACAGCCAGAACGAGCAGCTGCTGGATATCGCACACCTGGTCAAAGCCAATAACAGTAATCTGAATGAGAAAGTGCGTGCGCTGATCGACCATGCGCGCGGGCTGGAAAAAGAGTTGCAGCAGTTGAAGGATCAGCAGGCTGCGCAAGAAAGTGCATCGTTAAGTAGTCAAGCGATTGTACTGAAAGGCACCAAACTGTTAGTCAGTGAGCTGAGCAACGTCGAACCGAAGATGCTGCGTACGATGGTAGACGATCTGAAAAATCAGCTCGGCTCCGCAATTATCGTGCTGGCAACGGTTAGCGACGGCAAAGTCTCTCTGATTGCTGGCGTGACCAAAGACCTGACCGACCGCGTGAAAGCGGGCGAACTGGTGGGCGAACTGGCTCAGCGGGTCGGTGGTAAGGGTGGCGGTCGCCCGGATATGGCTCAGGCAGGCGGTACAGATGCACAGGCGCTGCCTGCTGCGCTGTCTGGCGTTGAGTCATGGGTAGCGGCAAAACTGTAACACTATAAAAAACGTGTCGCGAGCAGGCGCACCGGGCGTAAATCCGGGGCGCTTTACTTCCGCGCTACAACCCTGTAATCATAAAGTCAGGTTGATAATCCGGTTTTCGGCTAAACTAACTATCAGCAGAATGTATTGGTAAGCAGGTGCACTCTTAGTGTATTTGTCATAATCTACGTTTAGCGTTATATGATGGATAATGCCGGGAAGCAGTTAGCCCGACTCTTTTAATCTTTCAAGGAGCAAAGAATGCTTATTCTAACTCGTCGAGTTGGTGAAACCCTCATGATCGGTGATGAGGTGACTGTAACTGTGCTGGGAGTCAAAGGTAACCAGGTACGTATTGGTGTGAACGCCCCTAAAGAAGTTTCGGTGCATCGCGAAGAGATTTATCAGCGCATCCAGGCCGAAAAAACTCAGCAGACAAGTTACTAACGGATCCAGCGCCTCGCTCCCTGTAGCGAGGCGCTACCGGTTTTCAGTTCCCTTTTTCCCTTCCTCCCCACTACTTTTCCCATTTTGTTACCCATTCACGCTGTTCTTTTGCCAAAAATTTATCCCTCTGACAGATTTATGACGTACAGACTTAGCGTTGCTTTTCGCAGTTTCATTGTTGATTAATCACTCTTTTTGTCGCCAATTTGGCCGTATTGCGTGGCTTTTGTGCAAACAAACACGAGTGACGAAAAAAGGGGGAGAAATTGTTTGACTTACAACGCCCAGAAAGTAATATGTGCGCCACGCAGTGCCGATGAGCAGAAACAACGTTCTGAAGCACAACTCGAAAGAGTGCTAGTGGTGAGGTGGCCGAGAGGCTGAAGGCGCTCCCCTGCTAAGGGAGTATGCGGTCAAAAGCTGCATCCGGGGTTCGAATCCCCGCCTCACCGCCATTTTGCATCCATAGCTCAGCTGGATAGAGTACTCGGCTACGAACCGAGCGGTCGGAGG
>NZ_JASCAQ010000046.1:0-56861 GCF_029967685.1 Erwinia sp. V90_4
GCCTTACGCACTACGGCATTGAGGATCACCCCTTTAATATCGATACCATTCTGGGCGAAGCGCTTGTAGCTGAACTCGACCTCTTTCACGGTGTTGGTTTCGAAACGCGCCACCATCAGTGAAGTCCCTGCCATCTTGCCAATGATGGAGGCATCGGTCACAGCCAGAATCGGTGGCGTATCGATCAGCACCAGATCGTAGTTCTTGCTGGCCCAGTCGAGCAGCTCGCTCATGCGGTTATGCATTAACAGTTCGGACGGATTCGGTGGCACCTGGCCGCGGGCGATAAAGTCAAAGCCGTACGGACCGTGCTGCACCAGTTCACTGCTGAGCGGCGTTTTACCGGACAGGATGTTCGACAAACCGCTTTTGGTTTCCGCACCCAGCAGGTCGTGGGTGTATCCACGGCGCATATCACCATCGATGAACAGCACTTTCTGACCGGCCTGAGCCACCAGTGTCGCCAGGTTGGTACTGATAAAGGTTTTACCAATCCCCGGGCTGGCACCGGTAATCATCAGAATGTTGTTTTTCGCTTCCATCATCGCAAAGTGCAGGCTGGTACGCAGGCTGCGGATCGCTTCGATAGAGAGGTCGGTCGGGTTACCCAGCGCCAGCAGCGTGTTGTGCGGGTCAGCTTTGGCTTTCAGGCCGCGTTTGGCCAGCGCTTCAGCATCTTTCTTACGCTGCCAGTCGGAGAGCGGCACGCTGGCGTAAACGCTCAGGCCCAGCTCTTCCAGCTGCTCAGGGTTGTCGATACCGTGGTGGAACAGTGCCTTCAGCAGAATCACGCCTACGGAGACCACCAGGCCAACAATCAGGCTGGCGGCAATCAGCAGCAGTTTCTTCGGTGCCACAGGCGTACCGGCAGTTTCCGCATGGTCGATAATACGCACATCACCGACGGTGCTGGCTTTGCTGATGTTCAGCTCCTGCTGACGGTTCAGCAGCTGCATGTAGATCTCCTGCCCGGCCTGCACATCACGCGTCAGACGCACGATTTCCTGCTGGGTTTGCGGCATCTGGCTGATTTTGCCGTTCAGCTTTTTCTGCTGATCTTCCAGCGTCTGGCGTTTTTCCAGCAGCGCACGGTAGGTTGGGTGATCTTTCTTGAACAGCTGGGACACTTCTGCTTCACGGAAGGTCAGCTCGTTCAGCTGGCTCTGGATGCTGACGGAAGAGTCGAGCGCCGACTTGGCTTCCAGCGACATATCCACCGAGTCATTCTGGCGACGGTAGCTGTTGAGCTTATCTTCAGCCTGGTCCAGCTTAGCGCGCACTTCCGGCAGCTGGTGCTTAAGGAACTCGAGGCTCTTCTCGGCTTCTTCAGATTTACGCTCAACGTTCTGATACAGATAGTTGTTAATAATCTGGTTCAGGACCAGGCTGATCTGCTGCGGATCTTCACCGTTATAGGTCAGGCCCAGCACGCCGGTGTCTTTACCCATATCGGCCACGGTCAGGTTGCTGCTGACCAGTTTGATCGCCTGCAGGTCGCTGAGTTTGGTCACGGTGAAGCTGGTACCCTCATCCGCTTTAATGTCGCTGACCAGCATGGTGACATCGCCGTGCTGCTCGAACTGACCCACTTTACCTTTAAACAGCTCATCACCATCTTTGCTGACGGTGTAGCTGTCCGGGCCATCAACTTCAACGGTCAACTGACGCTTTTCCCACACCGCCGGCACTTTCATGCGCGAGATGGCGATCTGCGCCGGTTTGTTGCCCATCATGCGCGACAAACCTTTACCGATCAGCGGGAAGAAGTCTTCCTGCACCAGCACGTCGAGGCCAAGGTCCTGAACCGTTTTGCCCAGCACCATACGCGAGGTCACGATTTCCACTTCGGTCGCGGAGGCCGGCTGTGAATTCGGCATCATCTGCGTCAAATCATTCAGGACGGTGTTGGCGTTTTTCGACTCCACCTGCACCATTGCATCGGCGCTATAAATCGGTGTTGCGAACAGGCTGTACAGCGTGCCCATCAGCATAAACAGCGCTGTGACAGCCACAATGATCCAGCGATGGTCAATAAGTTGTCCCACAAGGTGCGCCAGATCGAATCCGCTAGAATCGTCTTTAGGCGCTGACGGTGCCTTACTTTTTATTTTCATGGAGGTCCCAACTATCGGCTTAATGCGTTGACCCATTTCTGGGCAGCGTTTTCAAGGATTCCGTACACGGCTTCAAAGGCATCGCGGCTTTTCTTATACGGGTCCGCTATTTCCTGCTGATTGATCCAGTGTCCAAACAGCATGGTTTTGCCACGTACGGAGGGGTTGATGCGGCACACCTGGTCGACATGTTTTTTTTCCATCACCAGGATCAGGTCATAATCCCGGCACATGTTCGAGGTGAGCTGCTGTGCCGCATGACCTTCCAGCGACACACCATGCTCACTGGCCACGCTGCTGGCGGTTTCGTCAGCAGCGTGATCAACCAGAGCGCCCAGCCCTGCGGAAGCGATATTCTTCTCAGGCAGTGCGGTTTTCAGCAGCCGTTCCCCGGTCGGGGAGCGGCAGATGTTGCCTACACAAACGACTAAGATTGAATTAATCATAATGATCCCCGAGGGTTACCAGTTATGAAGCGTCTGCACGGTTCGTGTCGCATCGTAAACACCACTGATGGTTGGGACCAGCTGTGAAATCACGCGGTTCCAACGTGCCAGAGGCGTCGAGGTGACATAAACGATGTCATAAGGTTCTAGCTGGAACTCAGTTCCCATTACCATCGCGGCGGCATCTTTAGTATTAAGCTGATAGATGTTGGCGATTTTACTGCGGTTTTGTCCACGAATCGGACGGATAACGAAGACGCCCGTTGCATCTGCCACGGTCTGGTCCATACCCTGTGCATTACCCAGCGCTTCCGACAGCGTCATACCGCTGCGGTCCATTTTCAGCGTGGCCTGCTGCTTGACTTCACCCATCACAAACACTTTGAGATCGTCATTACGCGGCACATAGAGAATGTCGCCCGGGTAGAGCAGATGGTTTTGCGACAGGTCGCCATTCTGCATCAGCGCCTGCAGCGAGATCGGCTGCTCCTGGCCGTTGTGCGTCAGCACCACGTTGCGCCAGTCGGCGTTGGCAGTCAGACCGCCCGCGGCATTGATCGCATCCAGAATCGTCAACGGCACGTTAGTGATTGGCTGCTGGCCAGAGGTGGTCACTTCCCCGGTCACGTAAGTTTTTTGCGATTTGAACGAGGCGATGCTGACATCCACCTGCGGGCTTTCGATGTACTGCGCCAGACGGCGGGCAATCTCATCGCGCACTTCCTGCACGGTACGGCCGGCAACGCGCACGCGGCCGATGTACGGATAGAAGATGGTGCCGTCGGAATGTACCCAGTTACCGGTGTCGCTGGCGCTACGATACTGACCGGCTGGCGTGGTCAGTTCCGGGTGATCCCAGACGGTCACGGTCAGGACATCGCCCACACCAACGCGGTATTCATAGTTCTGCACCTCGCGCTGCAGACCGGCATTGGCCTGCGCCACAACGGGCTTCGGCTTCATGCGTTCTACCAGGCTTGGCGTCAGCGGGTAGACATTGACGTATTTATCAATGTCGAAGTCGCTGTCCTGTTGCTTGACGACATCTTTCCCCATGGTGGAGAGATGACTGCCCGGCTCGATAGTACAGCCGGAAAGGAGTGCTGCCGATACCAGCAGGGGTATCAATTTAGTTTTGATTGTAATCATCTAGTTCATCGCTATCAGTAATTTGAATGATAGTGGCGAGACCGCCGCTGTGTAGCGTCTAAAAGTAGCTAATTGCTCAAATCAGGCACTGGTACTGTTGGTCATTATCTTTAGCCCCCTGGCTTCGTTTTAATAAGCCCCATCGCGTTTCAACACCACGCCGACGGTTTTAAATAAGATGGCGATATCGTTCCACAGTGACCAGTTCTTCACGTACCAGGAGTCGAAGTAAACACGGGTTTCATAGTCCACGTCGTTACGCCCACTCACCTGCCACAATCCAGTCATGCCTGGTTTAGCCATAAAGTAGTAATCAACATCCCCCGCATAACGCTCCAGTTCGGCTTCGATCACCGGACGTGGACCCACCAGGCTCATCTCACCGCGCACCACGTTCCACAGCTGCGGCAGTTCATCAAGGCTGGTTTTGCGGATGAAATGGCCAACGCGGGTAATGCGCGGGTCATTTTTCAGCTTAAAGTCTTTATCCCATTCTTCACGCGCTGCCGGGTCGGTTCGCAGCACCTCCTCCAGAACCTCCTTGGAGTTCACTACCATTGAGCGGAACTTCAGACATTTGAATTTGCGGCCGTTAAGGCCCACGCGTTCGTGACCGTAGATAGGCGCCCCACCATCGCGGGAGACCATAAAGATCAGGACAGCCAATGCGGGCATCAGCATGGTGATAATGCTCAGCGCACCCACAATATCGAAGCTGCGTTTCAGGAAACGCGAAGTGCGCTTGGCGAGATTGTTATTTACGCGCAGGATCATCACTTCATGACTGAAGATATATGCCATATCCGTGCCATAAAGCGGAACGCCGCGTAAAGAAGGGATGACCGAAACAGAACGGCAGTTATGCTTAGCCAGATTTTTCAGCCACAGATCGCGCGACTGGCTCTGCTCATATTCCACGGCCACGATAAACTGCGTTTCGCTGTTTACCAGTGACCATAGCTGCTGCTCATCTTTGAGTACCGGAATACCAAACAGCTCCAGAGCGGGCTGGCTACCGTCAACATCAAAGAATGCCACCACGTCGAAGCCCATCACTTCTTCGCTTTGCAGCGCTTTATACGCCTCTTCCGCATTCTTACCGCTGCCAAGAATAATGGACTGTTTCTTCCATAACTTGTTGCGGTTAAGCACGCGTTTCACTACCGAGCGCCCGATTGGAATCATCACCATCGCCAGCAGCCAGGTTAATACCCAGATCCAGCGGGAGAGTTCCCATTTGGACAGTGCGCTAATCGACAGATCAACAATGGAGAACACCAGAATTGTTCTGAAGACTTCTTTTAACTCAAACCAGAACGGCTTGCGGTAAGTGTAATGGCGTAATCTCACCCAGAACCAGCCAACACAAACTACAGAGAGTAAAATATGTGTTGCTATTTTCAGGTTTAGATCGTGAGCCGGTATTTCTGACAGAATATCACCAGGCAAACTATTAATCAGCATAATGGCAATTGCCAGTGCTGCATTAAAACAGATGAGATCTGAAAGAGCCAATGACAGTTTTATTAACAACCCTTTAAAGGTAAATTCAATATCGCGCATAGTTAACTCGTAATTTTTATCTTAGGAAGCCTGTGTTTTATTGGTTTCAAACCTGAAGATGCGTGTCTTAGCAACACGGCGGTTATTACACAGGAAACTTATTTAGGGAGTCTGGCAAAAAGGTCATTATAGCTGCATAGCGGCAAGAGATTTTGGCAATAAAATCAACATAAACGTTTACTGTCCGCGGCGCTTCCTGAACAGTCTCAAGACTCGTCAGGACACGCTACCGCCCCTGGCTTGTAGCTGCCAATGCGCTGTAAATGTTTCCGTACCATGTTGTTCACCCGTCATCTCTTACGGCAGGCTTTAGCGTTTATCAGCAAGTTGCGTGTCGAATCACATAAATCAACATCCAACCGCTCAGCACTGCGCTAAATACAACATCCACGCAGACATTCAGTAACACGTTGCTATACTAGTTATAACTGGCCTGTTTACAAGAGGCTCCCTGCGCCCGTACCTTCTTTTAGGAATAAGACTACCTTACGACTGTGTCAGTACCACTCATAGCCCCACCCCTTACACAGTAAAATTCGGAATTAGCCCATATAGCAATTTAAGACTAATCCTGCTCGGTGCGTTATTACCCGTTAAGTATCACGCTTTAATCAGATAGCCCCTATACGATTATTCCTGAAAGCCATCAGATTAAGAATTTCGGAAGTAATGGGTTAATAACACAGCGTGATTGCTGTTTTTTTGTTCGCCAGCCTGCTAAGCAAAAGGCGCAGAAATGCCGTTGCAGGTTGAAATGCCCGGCAAAGCGTCCCATCATTGAAATATTGCAAATGCTGTTCAGGTGAAAACAATGTTCGAATGGATCGCCGACCCGTCAATATGGGCTGGCCTGGTCACGTTAGTGGTACTGGAACTGGTGCTGGGCATTGACAACCTGGTGTTCATTGCCATTCTGGCGGAAAAACTCCCCCCTGCCCTGCGCGACCGGGCGCGCGTAACCGGATTACTGCTGGCGCTGGTGATGCGCCTGCTGCTGCTGGCTTCAATTTCCTGGCTCTCTTCACTGACCGCACCATTATTCAGCGTGGGCGCGCACCCCTTTAGTGCACGCGACCTGATCATGCTGGTCGGCGGATTATTCCTGCTTTTTAAGGCCACCATGGAGTTGAATGAGCGGCTGGAAGGCAAGGATGATGAAGAGGGGCCGCAGAAGCGTGGCGCACGTTTCTGGCCAGTGGTGGCGCAAATCGTGGTGCTGGATGCGGTATTCTCACTCGACTCGGTGATTACTGCCGTCGGAATGGTAGACCACCTGGCCGTGATGATGGCCGCAGTGATTATCGCAATCCTGCTGATGCTGCTGGCCAGTAAGCCGCTCACCCGCTTCGTCAACGGCCACCCCACGATTATTATTCTCTGCCTGAGCTTCCTGCTGATGATTGGCTTTAGCCTGGTGGCTGACGGCTTTGGCTACGCGATCCCGAAAGGCTATCTGTACGCGGCGATTGGCTTCTCGGTAATTATTGAAGCGCTTAACCAGCTGGCGCACTTTAACCGCCGACGTTTCCTGTCAGGCAATGCCCCGCTGCGCAAACGCACCGCAGAAGCCGTTCTGCGCCTGCTGCGCGGGCATCATGAAGAGTCAGAGCTGGATGCTGAAACCGCCTCGCTGGTGGCCGATAATCCAGGGCGTAAAGCGATCTTTAATAAGCAGGAGCGCATGATGATTGCACGCGTGCTGGCCATGGGCCAGCGCAGCGTCAGCAGCATTATGACTTCACGCCACGATATTGAGCATATTGATCTCGCCGAAACGCCGCAGCAAATTATGGCGTTGCTGGATAATAACCAGCACACGCGATTGATTATTACCGAGGGCAATGACGACCCACTCGGCGTGGTCCATGTCATTGACCTGCTGAAGCAGGCGCTGCACGGCAACGATCTCGACCTGCGGGGGTTAATTCGCCAGCCGCTGGTGTTCCCGGAGCAGCTCTCCCTGCTGCCCGCGCTGGAGCAGTTTCGCAACGCGCGTACCCACTTTGCCTTTGTGGTCGATGAGTTTGGTTCGGTCGAGGGCGTGGTCACGCTGAGTGACGTCATGGAAACCATTGCCGGTAATCTGCCCAATGAGGGGGAGAAAACCGACCCGCGCTATGATATTGAGCAGCACAGCGACGGCAGCTGGACCGCCAACGGCCATATGCCGCTGGATGATTTAGCCATGCATCTGCCGCTGGAACTGGATGATAAGCGTGAGTACCACACCCTGGCGGGCCTGCTGATGGAACATTTGCAGCACGTGCCGCAGGAGGGAGAAGAGGTGGAGGTCGGCCAGTATCTGTTCCGTACCCTGCAGGTGGACAGCCACCGGGTGCAGAAAGTGCAGATCGTTCCGTTAAATATCACCCCATAATGCTAACTGTAGGGGCGGACCCTCTTTTTCGGTCCGCCCGGTGCAAACATCCGCACGGGTCGACCGCAAAAAATGGTCGACCCCTACAGCTTTTACATATCCTTGAGTAACTTTTTCGCATCGCTGTTTTTGTCACTGTCCGGGTTGCGGCCAATCCACTCTTTCAGGCGTTGGCGCGCTTCGTCACGCAGCTGCTGGCGCAGCACATCATCCACCTTCAGGTTGTAGTTAATCGCTGACCACGGACCGTAAATGCGCAGCGGCACCGGCGTTTGCTGCAGGCGTTTAACCAGCGTGTCGTCGCCGCTCCAGCCCGCCGTCACCGTGACGCCAAAGCGCACATCCAGCGCCCGCTTAACCAAATCAACGCTGCCCGCACCGGTATAGTTCAGCAGGTTCGAGCGGGCATCCAGCGTGCCGAAATCAATCACCCCATTGTTCAAGGTGGCGCTGCCGGTAATTGACTGCAGGTCCGGAATATTCTCATCGCCCTGGCCGTGCACTTTGCTGCTGCTATTTTCCACCGCACGCTGAATCAGCTGTTGGAAATTCAGCCCGGCGAACTGGGCATTCTCCACACTAAGCTGGGCTTTGCCCCGCCACTGGCGTTTAAAGTCATCCACGCTCAGGCCGCTGCCGGTAAAATTGCCGTTTAGCGACAGAACGCCGCTGACGGTGTCCGGCATGGCGAAACTTTTCAGCAGCGGTGGCAGATTGATTTGATGCAGTTCAGGAGCCAGCGTCACGCGCGTCGTGGCGGTACGCACATCAACGGTCCCGGGCAGCGAGAAACTGCCGTTTTCAGACTGCCCTTTAAAGTTGTCCACCGTCAGCAGCCCGTCTTTACTCACGCCATGCACCGCAACCTTGCTGAACGGCATACCGCGCCAGCGCAGCTGATCCACCGCCAGCGTCAGTTCACCGTCCATCGCGTTCAGCACCGAATCGGCATTATCAGATTCAGGAGTGCTGGAGATCACCGGCCCGCGCCCGCTGCGCTGATCTGACCCGCTGGTGCTGTCCTCGGCATCGGCGACAAATCCGAACAGCGAGTCAAGATTCAGGCTGGGCGAGTGCAGATCGGCCAACAGCTGCGGCCGCTGGCCGAGGGTGCCCGAAAGGGTACCGGCCAGCGTGCTGTCGTTGGCGCTGAGGCTGAAATCGCTCAGTTCGAAACGCTGAGCGGTTGCCGCCCAGCGCGCTTTCATCTGCCCTTTACCCTTGATGCCCTCCTGCGGCAGATCGGCCCCTTTCAGCTGGTAATCAAGCTGGTTAACCAACGCGCTGAGGTGCTTCGGGTAATCGGTGATATCGAGATCGGCATCAAAGTGCAGCTGCAGTTCACGCTGATCGCGGTTGATGCGGCTGCTGAATTCAATGTGTGCCTGGCGCGGCTGAGTTTGATCGAGCGACAGATTAAAATCGCGCACGTTAAGCTGCTCGCCGTTATTTTGCTGCCAGACCAGCAGGCTGTCGTTGATACGCAGGCGGGAGATATCAAAGCGCCAGCCGCGCGTCACCTCATCCACCGACAGCTCGCTGTTGTCGCTGGCCGGGCCAATCGGTGCATCTGCCGGGCGCTGGCTTTCGCTGTCCGGCGTCAGGCGCACCACCGCCCCTTTCAGCATCACCTGCTTAACGGAAAGCTGATGGGAGAGCAGCGGCAGTAAGTTGACGTCGAGGCGCATATTGTCTGCGTGGACAATCGGCTGGGCCGCACCGGGTGCGGTCAGGGTGATCGGGCCGGAAAGAATGCTGAGCTGCGGCCAGACGTGCCAGCGCAGCTCACCGTTCAGCGCCAGCTGATAGCCGCTGCGCTGCTCGACCTGACGGATCATATAGGCGCGAAAATCATTCGGATTGACCAGCACCACTAACGCAGTCATTCCTGCCACCATCACCACCAGGAGGATGGCCAGTGTGGTTATCAATCTTTTCATGCCTACTCCTTAAACCCTTCATCTTTCAAATTGCAGGTGTGTTGGCTGCCTTCCTGCAACCTGAAATCTCTTGGGCCTGACATCTGTCCGCTAGTCTTTATCTATCCGGCTGGCGTCGGCACCCTGCTGACCCTTGTACTTGGCATCCTGGCGGCTGTTATAAGGACGAGCAGCCGGCCCGGAAAGTGGCTCAAAACTGAGTGCGCCAATCAGCATCCCGGGGCGCAGCGCCAGCGGTAGCTTACCTGAATTATAGAACTCCAGCACGATGCGACCCTGCCAGCCAGGGTCGATGCGGTGCGCCGTAACGTGCACCATCAGGCCAAGGCGCGCCAGCGAAGAGCGCCCGTCCAGCCAGCCGACTAAATCGTCAGGCAGCGTGACGGATTCAAACGTCACCGCCAGCGCCAGCTCGCCAGGATGAAGATAAAAAGCATCCCCTTCCGGCAGCACAATCTCGTCGCTCATCACGCGGTCAAGCGCTGCGCTGACTTCATCCTTAGGGCCGCTTAAATCGATAAAGGGGGCCGTATGGCCGCGAAAGGTGCGGAACTGGTTGCCCAGACGCACATCAACGGTTGCTCCATTGATACGCTCAACCGGCGGGCGCGGCTCAATGCCCAGCTTGCCGTTGTCGAGCCAGGCTTCTATATCGCGGTCACATAATCTCATTGCGCTACTCCAGCTGACGCTTCGATCATTCGAAGAACTGATTAATTTTTGCTTTCAGGATATCGATAGCAATGCGGTTTTTACCGCCGCGCGGCACGATGATATCGGCGTACTGTTTGGACGGTTCGATAAACTGCAGGAACATCGGGCGCACTGTCTTCTGATACTGTGCCATGACCGAATCCATCGAGCGGCCGCGTTCGTTAACATCACGCTTCATACGGCGCATCAGGCAGATATCCAGCGGCGTGTCGACGAAGATGGAGAAGTTCATCTCCTGGCGCAGGCGCGCATCGGTCAGCAGCAGAATGCCTTCAAGAATAATCACTTTCTTCGGTTTGAGAATAATCGTTTGCGAGGTGCGGGTATGCTCAACGTAGCTGTAGACCGGCAGTTCAATCTGCTGCCCTGCTTTCAGCATCTGCAGATGTTGCAGCAGGAGGCTGTGATCCATGGCGCTCGGGTGGTCGTAGTTGGTTTTGACCCGCTCTTCCATGGTTAAATGGCTTTGGTCTTTGTAATAGGCATCCTCTGGGATAACGCCGATGTTTTCATCACCCACCCGATCGCGCACTTCACGATACAGCGTACTGGCAATAAGACTTTTTCCCGAGGCAGATGCGCCCGCGATACCTACGATGACGCACTGGTGTGACTTGTCAGTCATATATTAAAGACCTGATTTTGAGACGATATTAAAAAGTATGAATACACCTGGATGGAACGCCGCAATTATAGGGAGTTAGCCGCTCTGATGCCAGAGAAAAGCGCCCTTGCTGTTTTCGGACTTTCCCGTTAGGCGACAAATGCTTTCACCGTTAAACTGGACAGCAGAAAAACAGCAAAAGGAAACAGCGTGTCCTGGCATCTCATTCATCTCCTGACTTACTTTGGCGACAGCATGTTGCTGATCCCGACCGCCATTATTATGGCGCTGCTGCTGCACTGGAAAAGTGACGATAAGCGCACCGCGTGGTACTGGGTGCTGGCGTTTTGCGCGGCGGGTGCAGTAGTTAGTCTGTCTAAAATTGCCTTTCTCGGATTTGGCATCGGCAGCGCACGCTTTAATTTTACCGGGTTCAGCGGCCACAGCGCGATGTCTGCCACCCTGTGGCCGGTGATGCTGTGGCTGCTGAGCGGCCGCCTTAGCAACTTCTGGCGCGGGCTGGCGCTGGTTGTCGGCTATCTGATCCCGCTGATGGTGGGGATTTCACGCCTGGTGCTTAACTACCACTCCACCAGCGAAGTCATCTGCGGTCTGATCCTCGGTTTCACCCTCAGCACCGCCTTCCTCGTCAGCCAGCGCCGCATCCGCCCGCACGGATTCTCCCCCGTCCAGCTGTGCATTGCCCTGCTGCTGCCGCTGTTGCTGATTGGTCATGGGCGCATCGCCACCACTCAGCAGTTTTTACAGCGTCTGTCGGTGCAGATAGCCGGCATCGACCATGCCTGGACGCGCGAAGAGCTGCTGAAGCTGCGCCAGTAACAAGATTCACTGGCCGCCCCGCGCGGCCACAATCGCCGGTCAATCGTCCGAATACAGGCATCTTTGTATTTCGCGCGCTGCATCGCTTATTTCTTATGCTAGCATGGCAAAAGTTATTAAGATTACGCCTATATCGGCGCCGTGCTGGATGTGTGATGACGATAGAAACTTTGCCCCGCCCCGAGACCTCTCCCCAACCCTGGCTTAACGTCGGGCTGCTGGGGGTATTGAGTTTTGTCGTCACGTTTTACTGCCTGGAACTGATTAAGGTCAGCGGGCAGATCTCCCCGCTCTGGTTCTCTACCGCCCTGATGACCATCGTGGTGTTCCGCAACCCACGCCGCACGCTGCCGCTGCTGTTACTCGGCTGCGTGCTGGGCGTTGCCTGCGCCAATGCGCTGGTGATTGGCCCGGCTCTGTCTAACCTTCTCTTCCCGCTGATCAACCTGATCCAGGCGCTGCTCGGCGGCGCTCTGCTGCGCCTGCTGCTCGATCGCCATGCGCCGCTTAGCTCGTTATTAAGCTGGAGTAAAATGTTGGTGGCCGTGGGGATTTTCACCCCGCTGGTCGGCGGGCTGCTGGCCAGCTGGCTGCTGGACATTCATGGTCATGCCTCGCTGCGCTTCTTTACGACCTGGGTCATGTCTGAAGTGGTCGGCATGCTGGCAATCGGACCGGTCTGCCTGCTGTGGCAGCGCGATTATGTGCGCCGCCACCTGCGTCAAAATGTGCTGTTTGAAGCCCTGCTGACGCTGACCGCCACGCTGGCGCTGTGTTGGGTCACGCTGCGCTATGCGCCCTGGCCATTTACCTTCGTGATTGTGATCCTGTTCTACAGCGCGGTTCGCCTGCCGCGCCTGGAAGCTTTTGTGGTCTATCTCGCCACCGTATCGATGATGTCGCTGATGCTGGTGTTCCAGCTGATCCCCACCGACACCACCGCGCGCCAGCTGCTCTCCATGCCCTGGGTCCCCTTCCTGCTGGCGCTGATCCCCAGCCATATGATGACGCTGGTGATGCACTCCTTCCGCGAAGAGCGCAAACATATCTCGGAGAGCGAAACGCGTTTCCGCCATGCCATGGAGTTTTCCGCCATCGGCATGGCGCTGGTTTCCCCCTCCGGCCAGTGGTTACAGGTCAATAAATCCCTGTGCAAACTGCTGGGGTACACCCCGAAAGAGCTGCTGTCGCTTAACTTCCAGCAGCTGACCCATCCGGACGACCTCAACGCCGACCTGACGCAGCTGCATGCGCTGCTGACGGCAGAGGTCGACAACTACAGCATGGAAAAACGCTATCTGCGCAAGGACGGCGAGATTGTCTGGACGCTGCTGGCGGTGTCGCTGGTGCGCGACAGCGAGCACACTCCGCTGTATCTCATCGCACAGATCGAAGATATCACCGGCCTGAAGCAGACCGAAAAGGTCAACCAGCGCCTGATGGAACGCATCACGCTGGCGAATGAGGCGGGCGGGATTGGCGTCTGGGAGTGGGATTTTAATAGCGGCACCATGAGCTGGGATAAGCGCATGTTCCAGATCTATCAGTTACCCAGTGCGATGCAGGCCAGTTATCTGACATGGGTAAACAGCCTGCACCCCGCCGACCGGGAGATGGCGATTAAAGTCTTTGATGATGCTGCCAGAAATGGCACCCCGGCGGACGTGGAATTTCGTATTGAAACCGCCACTGGCATTCGCTACATCCGCAGCCAGGGCAGCATCGTGCTGGATGAGAAAGGCAATGTCGAACGCATGCTGGGTATTAACCAGGATGTCACCGCTATGCGCCTGCTGACCGACGCGCTGTATCAGGAAAAAGAGCGGATGCACATCACGCTCGACGCCATCGGCGAAGCGGTGATCAGCACCGATGAAGAGATGCGGGTCATCTTTATGAACCCGGTGGCCGAGAAGATGAGCGGCTGGCTGCAGCATCAGGCTTCCGGCAGGCCGCTAAGTGATATTCTGCGTATCACCCACGGCAGCCATGGCCCCCGCATGGATAATCTGCTGCAGTGCGATGTGCCGCAGGAAAAAACGCCGGGCGACTTTGACGCCGAGCTGGTGCTGCATAACCGCTCCGGCGAGCAGTACGCCATTCACTACAGCCTGTCGCCGTTGAGCACACTGCAAGGCGAGCAAATCGGCAGCGTGATGGTAATTCAGGACGTCAGCGAGTCGCGGGAGATGATGAAGCGCCTGAGCTACAGCGCCTCGCACGATATGCTGACGCGCCTGCCGAACCGGGTCAGCTTCGAGCGTCAGCTAAAACGCCTGATCGCCAGCGCCAGCGAGCATCAGGTGCAGCATGCGCTGGTGTTTATCGACCTCGACCGCTTTAAGGCGGTGAACGATACCGCAGGCCACGCGGCGGGCGATGCGCTGCTGCGCGAAATCTCCGGGGTGATGCAGCATCACCTGCGCGGCACGGATTTCCTTGCCCGCCTCGGCGGCGACGAATTCGGCGTGCTGCTGGCGGAGTGCAGCATGGAGAAAGCCAGTGAGGCGGTCGGCCGCATCGTTGATGCCGTTAACCAGCATCGCTTTCTTTGGGAGGGCCGCCTGCACCGCGTCGGGGCCAGCGCCGGGTTAACCGTGATTACCCGGGAGAATGCCAGCGCCAGCGAGCTGATGGCCCAGGCCGACCTCGCCTGCTATAACGCTAAGCATAACGGCCGGGGTCAACTGTCGGTGTATGAAAATCACCTGCACCAGCGCCTGAAGCCAGTGATGAGCCGCATTGAAAATGAGCAGATTATCACCCAGCAGCCGATGCGCCTGCAGATCCGCGCCGCCGCCCCGCCGCGCAAAATTCATGCGGTCAGCTTCTGGCTGGCGGAGATGCAGCTGTTTACCCCGGAAGGTTATGAGATTGATGAGGCCAGCTTCCGCGCTGGCTTACAGGATGGTGAGCTGTTCGTTGCGCTCGACCGCAAGCTGATGAGTGAGTTTTTCCAGCACTATGCGCAGGGAGTAATCGGCAAGTCGCTGACGCTGGCCCTGCCGCTTTCCGGCTTCGGGCTGCGTGAGGATGCCTTTATCAGTGACGCGCTGGCGATGATAGGGCGCTATAACGTTCCGGATCATCTGCTGTGGTTCACCATCAATGCCGATGTGCTCAGCCAGCCGGACGAGCGCCTGCATGCTAATATCGGCCGCCTGCGCGCTGCCGGCTGCCGCATCGTGCTGCGCGATTTTGGCCGCAATCTTGATGCCTTCAATCAGCTGCCCGCTGATGAGATTGATTACCTGATCCTCGCCCCGGAACTGGTCAGTAACGTCCACTGTAATCTGATGGACGAAATGATGGTGTCAATTATTCACGGTCACGCCCAGCGCCAGGGGATCCTGACGCTGGCCGGCCCGGTCGACCTGCCCGCCGCGCTTAATACTCTGTCATCAATCGGTATTGATGCCGTGTGGGGCGATGCCATCGCCGCACCCCAGCCATTATCTACGCTGCTGGTGAACAGCTATTTTGCGATTAAGTGACCGATGACGAGCGGTAATTTTCTCCGTTAGAGGTATTCACATGAGTTCTTCATCCTTGTTTAAACTGGCCAAATGCTTAAATTAAGCAGCTGTTTAATCAAGGAATGAAAAAATGAAAAATCAAGCTGGCGCCTCTTTTTCAGACTGGCATAAAGAAACGATTATGGCTGAGGTGCGGAAAATACACGGTTCCCTGGCTGAGCTTTCTCGTCAACACGGCCTGGCCTCTGGCACCCTGACCAATACGTTGTCACGCAACTGGGCAAAAGGTGAGGAGATAATAGCACAGGCAATAGGTATCAGCCCGGAAGTCATCTGGCCATCACGCTACTTTAGGCCTAATGGTGAAAGGATAGTCAGGAAAAGAAGAAATAAAATTTAGCGTTGGTAAAATAGCCTGAAGCGCCCAAACCTCAGGCTATTTGTTTATTTTTTGCAGAAAAAATTTTTTGGCACGTAGTTATCGAAGTTATTTGCAATGCAATAATCAATTAACTCTCTTCTACTCGACACGCCGCATTTGAGATAGATTCTGTTTAATGAGTTATCCACGGTGCCGCTGGATATGCCCAGCATAGAACCAATATCTTTGCTGGAAAATGCCTGAATAACATAAAAAACCAGCTCCCACTCTCTCTCTGTGAAAATTTCCGACGGGCGGTTGAACGATATGCAGGAGCGAATTTTTATCTGCTTCATACGGTTAACGATAATATTTTCTACCGGGCGGCAGTGAGAGAAGGTACCCAGGCAAATGCCGGCACCATCTGTGATAGGAAATTTATCAAAGTACCAAGGCTGAAACCAGGAGTGACGATTAAATTGGTAAATTCTTGCAACGGTCACTCTGTCCTTCTTGCGCTCAACCATGCGATCCTGTTGCTGAAATAAGGGTGCGTCTACATGATGAGCATTCGGTAGTTCGTCATCAAAATGCCCTTCTATTTTATAATTAACTGGAAGACTGGCTAACTCAAGATAGCGTGAATTTGCATAAACATACTGCGATTTATTATCTTTTACCGCCCAGGGATCCTCGCTATGCTCCCAGAACTGAATCAGTGGCTGGATGATCTCCTCCAGCTTACTTTTACGCGCTTTGTTCATCCGTGCCTCTCTGTCATTAAAAAAATAAACACGATCAACCTAGCAAAGGTAATACCTCTGAGAACCTCAGAACATCACATTGATAACTAAATCGTAAAAATACTATTCGCAGATATTAATCTCAGCCCGCTGCGGCAGAGCGCGCTGTTAACGCCTCTGCTGTGTATTGCCACACTTGCCGCTTGCGCCGCCCCCGCACACAGGCTAAAGTCGCCCCCTTTTTTCACACTCAGCGGAGGAAACGATGTTTATCGGTTTCGACTACGGTACGGCAAACTGCTCGGTTGCCATCATGGAAAACGGCGCACCAAAGCTGCTGCCGTTAGAGCAGGGCTCGCCTTATTTACCTTCAATGCTGTGTGCGCCGACCCGCGATGCCGTCAGTGAATGGCTGTTCCGTCACCACCAGGTGCCGACTCCGCAGGCGGAAAACCAGGCGCTGCTGCGCCGTGCCCTCGCCTTTAACCGTGAGGAAGATATCGAAGTGCTGCCGGGCAGCGTGAAATTCGGGCTGGCGTCGCTGGCGCAATATATGGATGACCCGGAGGAGGTGTGGTTTGTTAAATCACCAAAATCCTTCCTCGGTGCCAGCGGCCTGAAACCTCAGCAGGTGGCCTTCTTTGAGGACCTGGTGTGCGCGATGATGCTGCAAATTCGCCATTCTGCGCAAAGCGCGCTGAATGACAGCGTGACGCAGGCCGTGATTGGCCGCCCGGTCAACTTCCAGGGGTTGGGCGGCGATGATGCCAACCAGCAGGCTGAAGGTATTCTGGCACGCGCTGCCAGCCGCGCCGGGTTTAGCGATGTGGTATTCCAGTTTGAACCGGTCGCTGCCGGGCTGGATTTTGAAGCCACGCTGAGCAAAGAGATGCGCGTGCTGGTGGTGGATATCGGCGGGGGAACCACCGACTGCTCGATGCTGCTGATGGGGCCGCAGTGGCATGATAAAGCCGACCGTAAGCAGAGCCTGCTGGGCCACAGCGGCTGCCGCGTTGGCGGAAACGATCTCGACATTATGCTGGCGTTTAAAGAGCTGATGCCGCTGCTGGGCCTTGGTGGGGAAACCGTGAAGGGCACTGGCCTGCCCGCGCTGCCGTGGTGGAATGCCGTGGCGATTAACGACGTTCCGGCGCAGAGTGATTTTTACGCCGCAGCTTCGCGCAAGCTGCTGCAGGACCTGATCCGCGACGCGGCCGAGCCGCAAAAGGTGCAGCGTCTGCTGAAAGTGTGGCAACAGCATCTCGGCTATCGCCTGGTGCGCGCGGCGGAAGAGAGCAAAATTGCCCTGTCGCAGCAGAGCGAGGTGCTGACCGCGCTGGACTTTATCGAGAGCGGGCTGGAAACCGGGATTAGCGTGGCGGGATTAGAGACGGCTATCAGCCAGCCGTTAGAGCGGATCCAGGAGCAGGTGACGCTGGCGTTAAATACCAGCGGCACCCGTCCTGACGTCATTTATCTCACCGGCGGCAGCGCCAAATCCCCGGTACTGCGTGCCGCACTGCAGCAGCAATTGCCGGATATCCCGCTGGCCAGCGGCGATGATTTCGGCTCGGTCACCGCCGGGCTGGCACGCTGGGCGCAGGTGATGTTCCGCTGATTTGATGCGGTTGCGGGCTGGCCCGCCTGTAGGAGTCGATCATCTTTTTCGATCGGCCCTTTCACTCGTGCGGTGCGGGCGGGCTGACCGGAAAAGAGGGTCAGCCCCTACGAATCCCTCATCCCGCTGATTTCAGACCTTGAAATCCCTCGTAGGGGTCGGGCATGCCCGACCCGTTTTTTTAATAACTGCTCACTTCCGACAGCAGGCGCAAATCGTCATCCTTCAGCTTCAGCACCGCCGCTTTGCTTAGCTCTTCAACCTGTGCCAGGGATGTTGCGCTGACGATCGGAGCGGTGATGCTCGGGCGGGCAATCTGCCATGCCAGTGCCACCTGCGTCGGCGTAGCGCGATGTTTCTCCGCCACCTCTACCAGCGCTTTCACAATCTTCAGCCCGCGATCGTTAAGATACTTCTCGACCACGCCCTGCCCGCGCGCGCTTTTCGCGGCGTCCTCTTTACTCAGGTATTTCCCACTGAGGAAACCGCTGGCCAGCGAGTAGTAGTTAATCACCCCCAGTCCGTGATCTTTCGCGACTTTCTCCAGCCCGCTCTCATAGCCTTCACGGTCGTAAAGGTTATATTCCGGCTGCAGAGTCTCGTAGCGCGCCAGGCCATTGTCGCTGCTGACTTTCAGCGCCTCCTCCAGACGTTCATCGGAGTAGTTAGAAGCACCAATCACCCGCACCTTGCCCTCTTTAATCAGCGCATCAAACGCCGCCAGCGTCTCCTGCAACGGCGTATCGGCATCGTCACGGTGCGCCTGATAGAGGTCGATATAGTCGGTTTGCAGGCGCTTGAGCGATGCCTCAACCGCCTGACGAATATAGTGCGGCGCGAGGCCGGTTTTGCCATCACCGAGGTCCATGCCAACCTTGGTGGCGAGAATAATTTTGTCGCGCTTGCCGCTCTGCTTCAGCCAGTTACCAATAATCACCTCTGACTCGCCGCCCTTGTTGCCCGGCGCCCAGCGTGAATAGACATCGGCGGTATCAATAAAATTGAGTCCCTTTTCCACCAGCGCGTCGAGCAGCGAAAAAGAGGTCTTTTCGTCGACGGTCCAGCCAAATACGTTGCCACCAAAAGTCAGCACCGGAACCTGAAGCTTGCTGCGGCCCAGCTGGCGATGTTCTAAATTACTCATGATCATTCTCCTGATATGAAGGATGCAACAGCCTGTAAGCTTAGCAAACTAAGCTTTTCGCGCTGCGCTAATTTGTGGCAAAAGATTTGCGTATTCGGCCCGATGAACGCGGGACAGAACAAAACTAACCCGTTATCCTTATTTCCTTCATTTTTCAGCGCTTGAAATCCGCTATTGTGACTATATTCGGGATACTGTTTTGTCCCGCCTGGGCTTCAGGCCCTGCTACCGGAGAGCAAAAAAACCATGAAATCGCAGCGCCGCGTTCCGCTAATTCCCCTGATTATCCTCGTTGCCCTGATCGGTGGTGGCGCTTACTGGTGGCACAGCCACAGCGCCTCATCCACTGCTGAGCCAAAAGCCGGCACTCAGCAACCGCGTGGCAAAGGTGGGCGACACGGCGGCGCGGGTGCAGCGATGGCTCCCGTGCAGGCGTCAGAGGCGGTACGTCAGAGCGTGCCGCAGTACCTTTCCGGATTAGGGACCGTCACCGCGGCCAATACCGTGACGCTGCGTAGCCGGGTGGACGGCGATTTAATGGCGATTCACTTCACCGAAGGGCAGGAAGTCAAAGCCGGTGAGCTGCTGGCCGAAATCGATCCGCGCCCGTACCAGGTCGCGCTGATGCAGGCTCAGGGACAGCTGGCGAAGGATCAGGCGACATTAGCCAACGCCCGCCGCGACCTGGCGCGCTATGAAAAGCTGGCAAAAACCAGCCTGGTGTCAAAACAGGAGCTGGATACGCAGCGCTCGCTGGTCAGTGAAACCCTCGGCACCCTTAAAGCCGACGAAGGCAGCGTGGCCAGCGCCCAGCTCAACCTGAGCTACAGCCGCGTCACCGCACCTATCTCCGGCCGCGTCGGGCTGAAACAGGTCGATATCGGCAATTACATCACCAGTGGCGATACCAACGGTATTGTCGTGATCACCCAGACGCACCCGATTGACCTGGTGTTCAGCCTGCCGGAAAACGATATTTCCAGCATTCTCAGCGCGCAGAAAAGCGGCGCGGTGCCGGTCGAAGCCTGGGATCGCAACAACAAAAACCTGCTCACTACCGGCCAGCTGCTGAGCATGGACAATCAGATTGATACCACCACCGGCACCGTCAAGCTGAAGGCGCGCTTTACCAATGAAGACGATCGGCTGTTCCCCAATCAGTTTGTTAATGCGCGTCTGAAGGTCAGCACGCTGCAGGATGCGATTGTTATCCCGACCGCCGCGCTGCAGATGGGCAACGAAGGCAGCTTCGTCTGGGTGGTCAACAGCGACAGTAAAGTCAGCAAGAAAATTGTCAGCGTAGGCTTCCAGGACAGTGAAAAAGTCGTGGTGAAGGCCGGGCTGGAAGCCGGGGAGAGAGTGGTCACCGACGGGATTGACCGCCTGACCGAAGGCGCGCAGGTGGAGGTGGTGGCTGCGCAGGCCACGCCGCTGACCTCAGGGAAAAGCGCCCTGCCAAGCAAGGGAGCCAGCGACTGATGCAGGTGATGCCCCCAACGCCAGGCGGCGGACCGTCCCGCCTGTTTATTCTGCGCCCGGTCGCCACCACCCTGCTGATGATCGCTATCCTGCTGGCGGGGATTATTGGCTACCGCTCGCTGCCGGTTTCGGCCCTGCCGGAAGTCGACTACCCCACCATTCAGGTCGTCACGCTCTATCCGGGCGCCAGCCCGGACGTGGTGACCTCGGCGATTACCGCCCCGCTGGAGCGCCAGTTCGGGCAGATGTCCGGGCTGAAGCAGATGGCCTCGCAGAGTGCGGGCGGTGCATCGGTAGTCACGCTGCAGTTCCAGCTGGCGCTGCCGCTCGACGTTGCCGAGCAGGAAGTGCAGGCGGCGATCAATGCCGCCACCAACCTGCTGCCTGACGATCTGCCCAATCCGCCGGTTTACAGCAAGGTTAACCCGGCCGACCCGCCGATTATGACCCTTGCCGTCACCACCTCCAGCATGCCAATGACCCAGGTGCAGGATATGGTGGAGAACCGCGTGGCGCAGAAAATTTCCCAGGTGTCCGGCGTCGGGCTGGTGACGCTCTCCGGTGGCCAGCGGCCCGCGGTGCGGGTGAAGCTCAACGCCCAGGCGCTGGCGGCGCTCGGTATCACCAGTGAAACGGTGCGCACCGCCATCAGCAACGCCAACGTCAACTCGGCCAAAGGCAGCCTGGATGGCCCTGACCGCTCGATTACCCTCTCCGCCAACGACCAGATTAAAACCGCCGAAGGCTACCGCCAGCTGATCGTCAGCTACAGCAACGGTGCGCCGGTGCGCCTGGGCGATGTGGCATCGGTTGAACAGGGGGCGGAAAACAGCTGGCTCGGCGCCTGGGCTAACCGCCAGCAGGCCATTGTGCTGAACGTGCAGCGCCAGCCGGGCGCCAATATTATTGCCACCGCTGACAATATCCGCCAGATGCTGCCTGCCCTCACCGCCTCGCTGCCAAAGTCGGTCAACGTGCAGCTGCTGAGCGACCGCACCACCAATATTCGCGCTTCGGTGCACGACGTGCAGTTTGAGCTGCTGCTGGCGATTGCGCTGGTGGTGATGATCATCTATCTGTTCCTGCGCAACGTGGCGGCGACCATCATCCCGGCGGTGGCGGTACCGCTGTCGCTGGTCGGCACCTTCGCGGTGATGTACTTCCTCGGCTTTTCGGTGAATAACCTGACGCTGATGGCGCTGACCATCGCCACCGGCTTTGTGGTCGATGACGCTATCGTGGTCATCGAAAACATCACTCGCTACATCGAGAAAGGCGAAAAGCCGCTAACGGCGGCGCTGAAAGGGGCGGGTGAGATCGGCTTTACCATTATCTCGCTGACCTTCTCGCTGATTGCCGTGCTGATCCCGCTGCTGTTTATGGGCGACATCGTCGGCCGCCTGTTCCGCGAGTTTGCGGTAACGCTGGCGGTGGCTATCCTGATCTCCGCGCTGGTGTCGCTGACGCTAACGCCGATGATGTGCGCGCGCATGCTGAAGGCCGAGTCGCTGCGCAAACAGAACCGGTTCTCCCGCGCCAGCGAAGCCTTTTTTGAGCGCGTGATTGCGCGCTACGGCATCATGCTGCAAAAGGTGCTCAGCCATCCGTGGCTGACGCTGGGCGTGGCGCTCAGCACCATGGCAATCACCGTGCTGCTGTGGCTGGCTATCCCGAAAGGCTTCTTCCCGCTGCAGGATAACGGCATTATTCAGGGCACCGTTCAGGCGCCGCAGTCGGTTTCCTACAGCAATATGGCGCAGCGCCAGCAGGAAGTGGCCTCGATCATTATGAAAGATCCGGCGGTGCAGAGCCTGACCTCCTTCGTCGGCGTGGACGGCACCAACCAGGCGCTGAACAGCGGCCGCCTGCAGATCAACCTCAAGCCGCTTGACCAGCGTGACGACCGTATTCCGGTGGTGATCGCCCGCCTGCAGCAGGAGGTGGCGAAGCTGCCGGGCATTAACCTCTATCTGCAGCCGGTGCAGGACCTGACGATTGATACCCAGGCCAGCCGCACGCAGTATCAGTTCAGCCTGCAGGCAGGTTCGCTCGATTCGCTCAGCCTGTGGGTGCCGAAACTGCAGGCCGAGCTGAACAAATTACCGCAGCTGAAAGAGGTGAGCAGCGACTGGCAGGACCAGGGACTGGAAGCCTATATCCGCGTCGATCGCGACAATGCCAGCCGGTTGGGCATCTCCCTGTCTGACGTCGATAACGCGCTGTATAACGCCTTCGGGCAGCGGCTGATCTCAACGATTTATACCCAGGCCAGCCAGTATCGCGTGGTGCTGGAGCACGACACCGCCGCAACGCCGGGGCTGGCTGCGCTGCAAAGCATCCGGCTGAAGAGCACCGATGGCGGCAGCGTGCCGCTCAGCGCCATTGCCAGCATCGAGCAGCGCCACGGCGCGCTGAGCATTAACCACCTCGATCAGTTCCCGTCGACCACCTTCTCGTTTAACGTCAGCGACGGTTATTCGCTGGAGCAGGCAGTGAATGCGATAACCCAGGCGGAACAGGATCTGGCCATGCCGACGGAGATCATTACCCAGTTCCAGGGCAGTACCCTCGCCTTCCAGGCGGCGCTCTCCAGTACCGTGTGGCTGATTGTTGCGGCGGTTGTGGCGATGTATATCGTGCTCGGCGTGCTGTACGAGAGCTTTATTCACCCGGTCACCATTCTCTCGACGCTGCCGACCGCCGGGGTGGGTGCGCTGCTGGCGCTGCTGATCAGCGGCAGCGAGCTGGACGTGATTGCCATTATCGGCATTATTCTACTGATCGGCATCGTCAAGAAGAACGCCATCATGATGATCGACTTTGCGCTGGCGGCCGAGCGTGAACAGGGCATGACGCCGTATGAGGCGATTTATCAGGCCTGTCTGCTGCGCTTCCGTCCGATCCTGATGACCACGCTGGCGGCACTGCTCGGTGCGCTGCCGCTGATGCTGAGCACCGGCGTCGGTGCCGAACTGCGCCGCCCGCTGGGCACCGCGATGGTGGGCGGCCTGATCGTCAGCCAGGTACTGACGCTGTTCACCACGCCGGTGATCTACCTGCTGTTTGACCGTCTGGCGCTCGCCACGCGCCGCCGCTTCAGCAAGCAGGAGGCAGAGTGAAATTTTTCGCGCTGTTTATTCATCGCCCGGTCGCCACCCTTCTGCTGACGGTGGCGATCCTGCTGGCGGGCATGCTCGGCTTTCGCCTGCTGCCGGTGGCCTCGCTGCCGCAGGTCGATTTCCCGGTGATTGTGGTCAGCGCCTCGCTGCCCGGCGCCTCGCCGGAAACCATGGCCTCCTCGGTTGCCACCCCGCTGGAACGGGCGCTGGGACGCATTGCCGGGGTGAGTGAAATGACCTCTACCAGCTCGCTCGGCAGCACGCGGGTGATACTGGTATTCGACTTCGAGCGCGATATCAACGGCGCGGCACGTGACGTGCAGGGCGCGATTAATGCCGCCCAGAGCCTGCTGCCAACCGGGATGCCAAGCCGCCCGACCTATCGCAAAGTGAATCCGTCCGATGCGCCGATCATGATTATGACGCTAACCTCGGACACTTACTCCCCCGGCCAACTGTACGACTATGCCTCAACGCAGCTGGCGCAGAAGCTGGCGCAAATTGATGGCGTAGGCGATGTCACCATCGGCGGCAGCTCGCTGCCTGCGGTGCGCGTCGACCTCAATCCGCAGGCGCTGTTTAATCAGGGCGTGTCGCTGGACGCGGTGCGTACCGCCATTGCCGACGCCAACGTGCGTAAACCGCAGGGTGCGATCGAGGATCAGCAGCAGCGCTGGTGGCTCAAAACCAATGACGAGCTGCAAACCGCTGCCGAGTATCAGCCGCTGATCGTGCATTACAACAATGGTGCGGCGGTGCGGTTGCAGGATGTCGCTACTGTCTCGGACTCGGTGCAGGACGTGCGCAACGCCGGGATGTCCAACGCCCGCCCGGCTATTCTGGCGCTGATCCGCAAAGCGCCGGAAGCCAATATCATTGATACCGTCGACCGGATTAACGCCCAGCTGCCCGAACTGCGCAAAGTCATTCCAGCGTCGATCAAACTGGAGGTGGCGCAGGACCGTTCACCGACCATCCGCGCCTCGCTGCATGAGGTCGAGCAGTCGCTGGCGATCTCGGTCGGGCTGGTCATTCTGGTGGTGTTTGCTTTCCTGCGCTCCGGGCGCGCCACGCTGATCCCGGCAGTCGCCGTGCCCGTCTCACTGATCGGCACCTTCGCCGCGATGTACCTGTGCGGCTTCAGCCTCAATAACCTGTCGCTGATGGCGCTGACCGTGGCGACCGGCTTTGTTGTCGATGATGCAATTGTGGTGCTGGAGAATATCTCACGCCACGTCGAAGCGGGGATGAAACCGCTGGCGGCGGCGCTGCAGGGGGTGCGTGAAGTCGGCTTTACCGTGGTCTCGATGAGTATTTCTCTGGTGGCGGTATTTATCCCGCTGCTGATGCTCGGCGGGCTGATAGGCCGCTTCTTCCGCGAGTTTGCCGTCACGCTGTCGGTATCGATCGCCATATCGCTGCTGGTGTCGATTACCCTGACGCCGATGATGTGTGCCTACCTGCTGCGCAACAAGCCGCGCCACCAGCAGCCGCGCATTCGCGGTTTTGGTAAGCTGCTGCTGGCCGTACAGCAGGGCTATGGCCGCACCCTCAATCTGGTGCTGAATCATGCACGCTATACCTTGCTGCTTTTTCTTGCCACCATCGGCCTGACCCTGTACCTCTACGTCTCGATCCCGAAAACCTTTATGCCGGAGCAGGATACCGGGCGGCTGATGGGCTTTATCCAGGCCGACCAGAGCATCTCCTTCCAGTCGATGCGCGGCAAGCTGGAAGACTTTATGCGCATCGTCCATGCCGACCCGGCGGTTGACAGCGTGGTGGGCTTTACCGGCGGGTCACGCACCAACAGCGGCTCGATGTTTATCGCCCTGAAACCGCTGAGCGCGCGCACGGAAACCGCCCAGCAGGTGATTGCCCGCCTGCGCGGCAAGCTGGCGAAAGAGCCGGGCGCCAATCTCTACCTGATGGCCGAGCAGGATCTGCGCGTCGGCGGGCGCGAGTCCAACGCCGGCTATCAGTACACGCTGCTGTCCGACAGCCTCGACGACCTGCGCGAGTGGGAGCCGAAAATCCGCCGCGCCTTTGCCACACTGCCGGAGCTGGCCGACGTCAACTCCGACCAGGAGGACAAAGGCTCGGAGATGGCGCTGACCTACGACCGTGAGACTATGGCGCGGCTGGGGATTGACGTGGCGGACGCCAACGGCCTGCTGAATAACGCCTTCGGCCAGCGCCAGATCTCCACCATCTATCAGCCGCTCAACCAGTATAAAGTGGTCATGGAGGTTGACCCGCGCTACACCCAGGATATCAGCGCGCTTAACCAGATGTACGTGATCAACAGTGAGGGGCAGTCCATTCCGCTCTCCTCCTTCGCCAAATGGCAGCCGCAGAACTCACCGCTGTCGGTGAATCATCAGGGGCTTTCTGCGGCTTCAACCGTGTCCTTTAACCTGCCGGAAGGGGTATCGCTGTCCGAGGCTTCCGCCGCGATTGACCGCAGCATGACTTCGCTGGGTGTGCCTTCCAGCGTGCGCGGCAGCTTTGCCGGTACCGCGGCGGTGTTTGAACAGACGCAGAGCAGCCAGCTGTGGATGATCCTCGCCGCTATCGCCACGGTGTATATCGTGCTGGGGATCCTGTATGAGAGCTACGTCCACCCGCTGACTATTCTCTCTACCCTGCCCTCGGCAGGCGTCGGCGCGCTGCTGGCGCTGGAGCTGTTCTCCGCGCCGTTCAGCCTGATTGCGCTGATAGGGATCCTGCTACTGATCGGGATCGTCAAGAAGAACGCCATTATGATGGTCGACTTTGCGCTCGAAGCGCAGCGCAGCGGCAATCTCACGGCGCGTGAGGCGATCTTCCAGGCCAGCCTGCTGCGCTTCCGCCCGATTATGATGACCACGCTGGCAGCCCTGCTGGGTGCACTGCCGCTGGTGCTGACCAGCGGTGACGGGGCCGAACTGCGCCAGCCGCTGGGGATCACCATCGTCGGGGGGCTGGTCATGAGTCAGCTGCTGACGCTCTACACCACTCCGGTGGTGTATCTGTATATGGATAAACTGCGGCGTAAAGCTAAGCCGCAACCGGCACACGAAGGAGCCTGAGATGGCTAACGCGCCCCCCGCTTCGGTACGCTGGCAGCTGTGGATTGTTGCCTTCGGCTTTTTTATGCAGGCGCTGGATACGACCATCGTGAATACCGCGCTGCCGTCGATGGCCGCCAGCCTCAACGTCAGCCCGCTGCATATGCATTCGGTGATTGTCTCCTACGTGCTGACGGTGGCGGTGATGCTGCCGGTCAGCGGCTGGCTGGCCGACCGCTTCGGGGTGCGCAACGTCTTCTTTAGCGCGATTATCCTGTTCAGCATCGGGTCGCTGTGCTGCGCGATCTCCGCCACGCTGGATCAGCTGCTGCTGTCGCGCGTGGTGCAGGGCATCGGCGGGGCAATGATGGTGCCGGTCGGGCGGCTGACGGTGATGAAGCTGGTGCCGCGCGCGCAATATATGGCGGCGATGACCTTTGTCACGCTGCCGGGGCAGATTGGCCCGCTGCTCGGCCCGGCGCTTGGCGGCGTGCTGGTCGAGTACGCCAGCTGGCACTGGATCTTTCTGATTAATATTCCGGTGGGCATTGTTGGCGCGATCGCCACGCTGATGCTGCTGCCCAACTTCACGCTGCAAACCCGGCGCTTCGACTTTAGCGGCTTTTTTCTGCTCGCGGCGGGGATGGCCACGCTGACGCTGGCGCTTGACGGCCAGCGCGGCTTAGGTATTTCACCGCTGCTGCTGTGCCTGCTGATCCTCGCCGGAGTATTCGCCCTGCTGTTCTATCTGCTGCATGCGCGCAATAACGAGCGCGCACTGTTCAGCCTGAAGCTGTTTGACAACCGCATCTACTCAATTGGGCTGCTCGGCAGCCTGACCGGGCGCATTGGCAGTGGGATGCTGCCGTTTATGACGCCGATTTTCCTGCAGATCGGCATGGGCTACAGCCCGTTTCACGCCGGGCTGATGATGATCCCGATGGTGCTCGGCAATATGGGCATGAAGCGCATTATCGTGCAGATCGTTAATCGCTTCGGCTATCGCAACGTGCTGGTCGGATCCACCCTCGGGCTGGCGCTGGTGGTGCTGCTGTTCCCCGCCGTGGCGCTGCTGGGCTGGAACCTGCTGCTGCCGCTGGTGCTGTTGTTACAGGGCATGGTCAACGCTATCCGCTTCTCGGCGATGAACACCCTGACGCTGAAAGAGCTGCCCGATGAGCTGGCCAGCAGCGGCAACAGCCTGCTGTCGATGGTGATGCAGCTGTCGATGAGTATCGGCGTGACCATCGCCGGGCTGCTGCTCGGCACCTTTGCCCACCAGGCGGTGACCGACAGCCCGACGGTGCACCAGGCCTTTATTTACACTTATTTCTGCATGGCGCTGGTTATCGCCCTGCCCGCGCTGGTGTTCTGGCGCGTGCCTGCGGAAACTGGCCCTAATGCGCTGCTGGCGCGCAGGAGAAAGCATTAAATGTTGGCAAAATTACGTATCGGCATCACCGCCAAGCTGTTCGCGGCGATCTTCTCCACCTGCATGCTGGTGCTGATCACCATGCACTGGGGGGTGCGCCTCAGCTTTGAGCACGGCTTTATCGATTACATTAAACGCGGCAACGAGCAGCGGCTGATGATGCTGAGCGATGCGCTGGCGGACCAGTATGAACAGCACGGCAACTGGGACTTCCTGCGCAACAACAATAAGCTGGTGTTTAATATTCTGCGCTCGCTGGAGCAGAATCCCGACGCCAGTAATCAGCTGCCGCCGCACGGCTGGCGCACGCAATTCTGGATTATCGACCAGCAGTATCACGTGATGATGGGGCCGCGCGCGCCAGTGCCGCCGGAAGGTTCGCGGCGCAATATCACCACCAGCAGTGGCAAAGTGGTCGGCTGGGTGATTGGCTCGCCGCCCGAGCGCCTGACGCGCAGCGCCGATATCAACTTTGACCAGCAGCAGAAGCGCACCAGCTGGATGATCGTCGGGCTGACGATGCTGCTGGCCGCAGCGGTAACCTGGCTAATGTCGCGCGGCCTGTTGGCCCCGGTAAAACGGCTGGTCGACGGTACCCATCACCTCGCCGCCGGGGATTTCGCCACCCGGGTTGAGTCCTCCAGCCGCGATGAGCTTGGGCGGCTGGCGCAGGACTTTAACCGCCTTGCCAGCACGCTGGAGAAAAACGAAAGCATGCGCCGCGCCTTTATGGCCGATATCTCGCACGAGCTGCGCACGCCGCTGGCGATCCTGCGCGGCGAGCTGGAAGCGATTCAGGACGGGGTGCGCAAGCTGACGCCGGAGTCGATTGTCTCACTGCAGGGTGAAGTCGCGACGCTGACCAAGCTGGTTGACGATGTGCACCAGCTCTCGTTGTCCGACGAGGGGGCGCTGGCTTACCGCAAAAGCCAGATCGATCTGGCGTCGCTGCTGGAGCTGGTTTCCGGTAACTTCTCCCACCGCTTTGCCCGCCATCCGCTGGCCCTGACGCTGGATTTGCCGGCGACCGCGCCGCAGTTTGGCGATCCGGACCGCCTGATACAGCTCTTTACCAATCTGATGGAGAACAGCCTGCGCTATACCGACCCCGGCGGCACGCTGCATATCAGTTTGCAACCCCTGCCGGACGGCAATTTACTTCATTTTGACGACAGCGCGCCCGGTATTAGCGATGAGCAGCGGAGCCAGATTTTTGAGCGTTTTTATCGCGCGGAAGGATCGCGTAATCGAGCCAGCGGCGGTTCTGGTCTTGGGCTGGCTATCTGCCAGAACATTGTCGAAGCCCACGACGGCACCATCGTTGCGGAGCACTCCGATGCCGGCGGCGTGAGAATTACGGTACACTTACCGTATAAGACTCACTGATATGGACTCATTTAATGCTTCCGGACAACGCTGCTCCGCTGATCTTAATCGTTGAAGATGAACCGAAACTTGGCCAGCTGATGGTGGATTATCTGCAGGCCGCCAACTATCGCACCCACCATCTGATGCGCGGGGATGAAGCCATCGACTGGATTAAGCAGCACGCGCCGGACCTGGTGCTGCTCGATCTGATGCTGCCGGGGCTGGATGGTCTGTCAGTGTGCCGCGAGCTGCGCCGCTTCTCCGAGCTGCCGGTGATGATGGTTACGGCGAAAATTGAAGAGATTGATCGCCTGCTGGGGCTGGAGATTGGCGCGGATGATTACATCTGTAAGCCTTTCAGCCCGCGGGAAGTGGTGGCGCGGGTGAAAACCATTCTGAAACGCTGCCAGCGCACGCCGGAAGAAGCACAGGCAGTCTCGCTGCTGAAGGTTGATGAAAACCGCTTTCAGGCCAGCTGGGACGAAAAACCTCTCGACCTCACTCCGGCGGAGTTCCGCCTGCTGAAAACGCTGGCGCAGGAGCCGGGCAAGGTATTTTCCCGCGAACAGCTGCTAAACCACCTGTACGACGATTATCGCGTGGTGACCGACCGCACCATCGACAGCCATATTAAAAATCTGCGCCGCAAGCTGGAGTCGCTCGACGCCGACCAGCCCTTTATCCGCGCCGTGTACGGCATGGGCTATCGCTGGGAAGCCGATGTCTGTCGTTTGATTTAGATCAAATCCCGCCGCGATTCCCGCCAGTACAATCCCCCGCCGGGCAACACATCGGGCGAGGCATGCCTCGCCCCTACGATTACGCAGACCCGCGCCAGCCCGTAGGGGTCAGGCATGCCTGACCCGCACCTAAATCACTTAATTGCAATTTCTGACCTGACATCAGACTGAGACATCATGCATAAACCGGAACTGCTTTCTCCGGCCGGCACCCTGAAAAATATGCGTTACGCTTTTGCGTATGGCGCAGACGCAGTGTATGCCGGTCAGCCTCGCTATAGCCTGCGCGTGCGCAATAATGAATTTAATCATCACAACCTCGCTATCGGCATCAATGAAGCCCACGCGCTCGGTAAAAAATTCTACGTGGTGGTGAACATCGCCCCGCATAACGCCAAGCTAAAAACGTTTATTCGCGACCTGCAGCCAGTGGTGGCGATGGGGCCGGATGCGCTGATTATGTCCGATCCCGGGCTGATTATGCTGGTGCGCGAAGCCTTCCCGCAGATGGATATCCACCTGTCGGTGCAGGCCAACGCCGTCAACTGGGCAACGGTGAAATTCTGGCAGCAGATGGGGCTGACGCGGGCAATCCTGTCGCGCGAACTGTCGCTGGAAGAGATTGGCGAGATCCGCCAGCAGGTGCCGGAGATGGAGCTGGAGATCTTCGTGCATGGCGCACTGTGTATGGCTTATTCCGGCCGCTGCCTGCTCTCCGGCTACCTCAACAAGCGTGACCCGAACCAGGGGACCTGCACCAACGCCTGCCGCTGGGAATACAACGTGCAGGAAGGTAAAGAGGATGCCGTCGGCAATATCGTTCATCGCCAGCAGCCGATTGCGGTGCGCAACGTTGAACCCACGCTGGGCGTCGGTGAGCCAACCGATAAAGTGTTTATGATCGAAGAAGCGATGCGCCCCGGCGAATATATGACCGCCTTCGAAGATGAGCACGGCACCTATATTATGAACTCAAAGGATCTGCGCGCGGTGGCGCACGTTGAGCGCCTGACCCGGATGGGCGTCCACTCGCTGAAGATCGAGGGGCGCACCAAGTCGTTCTACTACTGCGCCCGCACCGCTCAGGTTTATCGCCGGGCGATTGATGACGCCGCCGCCGGAAAACCGTTCGACCCTGCCCTGCTGGAAACGCTGGAAGGGCTGGCGCACCGCGGCTATACCGAAGGGTTTCTGCGCCGCCACACGCACGATAGCTACCAAAGCTATGATGCCGGGTACTCCGTCTCCGACCGTCAGCAGTTTGTCGGGGAATTTACCGGCGAGCGGCGCGGTGCGCTGGCCCAGGTCGATGTGAAGAACAAATTCAGCGTGGGCGATAGCCTGGAACTGATGACCCCGGCGGGCAATATCAATTTCACCCTGGCACAGATGGAAAACGGCAAGGCGCAGCCGATTGAGGTTGCACCGGGCAACGGTCATCTGGTGTGGCTGCCGCTGCCGGAGGCGGTGGATCTGCAATACGCCCTGCTGATGCGCAATCTGTCAGGCACCACCCCCCGCCCCCCCCATGCGGTCGACTTGGCAAAAGAAGTCACACAATGTTACTGATATTAGAATCTGGTCACATAACCTCAGGGCATTCCTGGTTATGATGCTCCCGCTCCTAACGAACAAATCCAAATAGCACCCTCTGACCCAGAGATTTCCAGTTGCAGGAAGGCAGCAAGCGAACGCATCCCCCGGAGCTTACACCAGTAAGTGACTGGGATGAGAGAACGCAGCTAACGCCTCTGCGGCTTGAAAGATAGTGGTCAGAAACCACCTCATTTGGCTCGCCCGGCTCCCCCGTGCGGGCCATTTCTTTTTTTCATGCCCTATTTTTTCAGACGTTGTCCCCCTGCGTTACCCCCAGGCGCCAGGATATGCTATATCTTGATGCAAACTGCAAACGCCATCAGGAATTAAAAATGGAAAAACATTCACTTACCCTGGCGATCCTCAACGGTAAAAGCGCTGGTAATGAAGAGCTGCGCGCGGCGATTAGCACTTTGCGCCAGCAGGGCTTCCCGCTGGAGGTACGCGTTACCTGGGAACACGGCGACGGCGAACGCTACGTGCACGAAGCGGTCGCGCTGCAGGCCAGCACCGTGATTGCCGCGGGCGGCGACGGCACCATCAATGAGATCGCCACCGCGCTGGCCCGTCTGGCGCCGCAACACCGGCCGGTGCTGGGCCTGGTGCCACTGGGTACGGCCAACGACTTCGCCACCAGTGCGGGTATCCCGCTGGAGATGGAAAATGCGCTGCGCCTGGCCATTCTTGGTAAAGCCACGCCTATCGACATCGCCCGTGTCAATAACGACCGCTACTTTATCAATATGGCGACCGGCGGCTTCGGTACGCGCATTACCACCGAAACCCCGGAAAAGCTAAAGTCGGCACTCGGCGGCGTCTCCTACTTTATTCATGGTCTGATGCGCATGGATACTCTAAAAGCCGACAGCTGCACGCTGCAAGGCCCGGATTTTCACTGGCAGGGTGACGCGCTGGTGATTGGCATCGGTAACGGGCGCCAGGCCGGGGGTGGGCAGCGCCTGTGCCCGACCGCGCTGATTAATGACGGCAGGCTGGAGCTGAGCATCGCCACCTCGCAGGAGCTGCTGCCCACCCTCATTCACAAGCTGACCAGCGACGAAGAAAACCCGAACCTGATCACCGCTTCCCTGCCGTGGCTGACTATCCGTGCGCCAAATGAGATGACCTTTAATCTCGACGGCGAACCCCTGAGCGGAACGGAATTCCGTATTGAGGTGATGCCGGACGCGCTGGAGTGCCGCCTGCCACCTTCCTGCGAACTGTTAGCCTAACCCCTGAAGGCCGATCGCAAAACGGTCGGCCTTAATATCATTACCGATCATTATTTTGCGGCACGCCTTCCGGTTTATTCCTTTCATCAGAACTTTAAATAGACCGGTAAGTTGTAATCGTTATTATTCGTTGTAGATGAGCAGGCGTTATTATTCTGCGGACGACAGGGACGATTGCAAGAATGGAATTTAAGACTTTTTACTATCACACTAACCGGATAACCTATATTTATCATTTCGCCTCGCGGGGGATTGAATATGAGATAAATATCGAGCAGGTCACCAACGCCGATCAGGCCACCATCAGGCTGCAGGACGGATTTACCCTGAGTAAAAATGGCGCGTATGAAGTTAGCTTTGATATTAAAGCGAACCGCTTAGCGAAGCAGTTTTATGCGCGGGCGTTGCCTGGCCAGGTGTCAGCAATACAGGTTTTTCGCCAGATTGAGAAAGCATTAATTGCACACCTCGAGGAATTTAATGCTGGTATGTATATCTTCGCCGCCAGCGATATTAAGCTGGCAGCAATTTATCTACGCATCATTAAAAAACACCACGCCAGGGGAAATACTCTGGAATCAGGCTTTAAACCCATCGGGAGGGGATATGTTATACGGACAAAATACTGTTACCGCTGAGCAAAAAGAAGCTGAGCGAAAAGAAGATGAAGAGGCGGCGCAAAGATCTCTCAGGATGTGCATTGAGATGATGGTGCGGGCCGGAGAAGCCTGGGACGCCTGGCAGGCCGAAGAAGCGGCGAAGGCAGCCGCCGCCGCGCAGGCTAACTCCTCTGCCTGCGACTAACCGATTTTCCACTACCTGATAAGCGCCACCCGGCGCTTTTTTGTCGTCCCCCCGATGTTAAGCAAATGTGATCCCCTTCGCGAATTCTGCATGAGCAACTTGTATGGTAGTACGTTAAGAGCGTATTTTTTCACCATTGTCAGCGCACAAGGCGAACTCAGAATGAAAATTGTTAAAGCAGAAGTCTTTGTTACCTGCCCAGGCAGGAACTTTGTCACCGTTAAAATCACCACTGACCAGGGGCTGACCGGCGTCGGCGATGCCACACTCAACGGGCGTGAGCTGCCCGTTGCCTCCTACCTGAAAGATCACGTCTGCCCACAGCTGATTGGCCGCAATGCGCACCAGATTGAAGATATCTGGCAGTTCTTCTATAAGGGCGCTTACTGGCGTCGTGGCCCGGTCACCATGTCGGCGATCTCTGCCGTGGACCAGGCACTGTGGGATATCAAAGGGAAAGCGGCGAATATGCCGGTTTACCAGCTGCTGGGCGGCGCATCACGCACCGGGGTGATGGTTTACTGCCATACCACCGGCCACAGCATTGATGAAGTGATGGACGACTATGCCAAACACCAGGAGCTGGGTTTTAAGGCGATCCGCGCTCAGTGCGGCGTGCCGGGGATGAAAACCACCTACGGTATGGCGAAGGGGAAAGGTGAAGCTTATGAACCCGCCACCAAAGGTGCCCGCCCGGAAGAGCAGCTGTGGTCGACCGAGAAATACCTCGACTTCACGCCGAAACTGTTTGAGGCGATCCGCGACAAGTTTGGTTTCAACGAGCATCTGCTGCACGATATGCATCACCGCCTGACCCCGATTGAAGCGGCGCGCTTTGGCAAAAGCGTGGAAGCGTACCGCCTGTTCTGGATGGAAGACCCAACCCCGGCCGAAAACCAGGAGAGCTTCCGCCTGATCCGCCAGCACACCGTCACGCCGATTGCCGTCGGCGAGGTGTTTAACAGCATCTGGGACTGCAAGCAGCTGATTGAAGAGCAGCTGATCGACTATATCCGCACCACTATTACCCACGCGGGCGGCATCACCGGGATGCGCCGTATCGCCGACTTTGCCTCGCTCTACCAGGTTCGTACCGGCTCACACGGCCCGTCCGACCTGTCGCCAATCTGCATGGCGGCGGCGCTGCACTTTGACCTCTGGGTGCCTAACTTTGGCGTGCAGGAGTATATGGGCTATTCGGAGCAGATGCTGGAGGTGTTCCCGAACAGCTGGAGCTTCGACAACGGCTATATGCATCCGGGCGACAAGCCGGGCCTCGGCATTGAGTTTGATGAGAAGCTGGCGGCGAAATATCCCTACGAACCTGCGTATCTGCCGGTGGCACGCCTGGAAGACGGCACCCTGTGGAACTGGTAAGGAGAGAACAATGAAAAGTGTGGTGATTGAACGCCCGGGCGAACTGCAGCTGCAGGAGCGCCCGCTGCTCACCCCGTCCACGGGTGAAGTGCGCGTCAAGGTGCGCTACGCCAGCATCTGCGGCTCTGACGTGCATATCTGGCACGGGCACAACCCCTTTGCCCGCTATCCGCGCGTTATCGGCCATGAGTTTTTTGGCGTAATTGACGCCGTCGGCGACGGGGTGGATGCTGCGCGCATCGGCGAACGTGTGGCGGTGGACCCGGTAGTGAGCTGCGGCTACTGCTACCCCTGCTCCATCGGCCGCCCTAACGTCTGTCGCGAGCTGCAGGTGATTGGCGTACATCGCGACGGCGGCTTCAGCGAGTATGCGCTGGCCCCGGCGGGCAATGCTTACACTCTGCCGGAAGCCATCCCTGATACGCTGGCCAGCCTGGTTGAGCCGTTTACCATCGCCGCCAATATCACCGCGTTCCTTAAGCCGCAGCCGGATGACGTGGCGCTGATTTACGGCTCCGGTCCGATGGGGCTGACCGCCATTCAGGTGCTGAAAGGCGTGTATAAGGTCAGGCAAGTGATTGTCGCCGACCGGCTGGATGAGCGACTGGCGATGGCCAAAGCCAATGGCGCGGACGTGGTGCTGAATAATGGCGAAACGCCGCTGGCAGAACAGCTGAATGGCGTGCAGCCTACGCTGATTATCGATGCCGCCTGCCATCCGTCGATTTTGGCGGAAGCGGCGGCGCTCGCCTCCCCCGCCGGGCGCATCGGCCTGCTTGGATTCTCCGGCGAGGCGTGCACCGTGACGCAGCAGAGCCTGACCAGCAAAGAGCTGTCGCTGTTCACCTCGCGCCTGAACAGCCACCGCTTCCCCGAGGTGATTGCCTGGATGGAGCAGGGGCTGATCCAGCCGGAAAAACTGGTTACCCATACGCTGCCGCTCAGTCAGATTGAGCAGGCGATGACGCTGTTCGAAAAGGATCCGCGCAGCTGCTGCAAAGTGATTTTACAGGTTAGCTAACACCAGAACGCCGCAGGCCCGGTTCCCGGCCTGCGGTCAATATCAATACCTCAATCCCTACCCACTAAAAATATAACAAGCGGAGTTATTACTATGTTTAAGAACCTGCGCTGGACGATAGTCTTATTACTGTTCCTTGTTTACATGATCAACTATCTCGACCGCGTCGCGCTGTCGCTGACCGTGCCGATGATTGAAAAAGACCTGATGCTGAACGCCGAAGAGTTTGGCCTGATTTTCGGCAGCTTCTTCTTCGGCTATGCCATCTTTAACTTTGTCGGCGGTCTGGCGACCGACAAATTCGGCCCGACGCTGACCCTCGGCGTCGCCGTCGGGATGTGGTCGCTGTTCTGCGGCTTCACCGCGCTGGCGACCGGCTTCTGGTCGATGCTGATCCTGCGCGTGCTGTTCGGCATGGCGGAAGGGCCTATCTGCGCCTCGGCTAACAAGGCGATTAACGGCTGGTTCCCGAAAAAACAGGCGGCAACCGCGATGGGGCTGCTTAGCGCGGGTTCTCCGCTCGGCGGGGCCGTGGCGGGGCCGATTATTGGCTACCTCGCCCTCGCCTTTGGCTGGCGCCCGGCGTTTGCCATTATCTGCAGCATCGGCATCGTCTGGATGGTGGTGTGGTTCTTTATCGCCTCGGATAACCCGCTAAAAAGCAAAATCATCAGCGAGCGTGAGCGCGCCCTGATTGCGCAGATGAAAGATGAGCAGCTCAGTGCGGAAGAGGAGCTGTCGCAGTCGCAGCACGGGCTCGGCTACTACCTGCGCCAGCCGATCATTCTGGTCACGGCGTTCGCCTTCTTCTGCTACAACTATATTCTCTTCTTCTTCCTGAGCTGGTTCCCGGCCTATCTGGTACAGGCGCACGGGCTGGATATTAAGGCGATGAGCATCACCACCATGATCCCGTGGATTGTCGGTTTCGTCGGCCTGGCGCTGGGTGGGATCATTTCAGACAAGATCTTTAAAGTCACCGGTAAGTTACTGCTTTCCCGCAAAATTGTGCTGGTGGTCTCGTTAATGGCAGCGGCGATTTGTGTCGGCCTGGCGGGTACGGTAAAAGAGGTAACGTCGGCGGTTGGCCTGATGTCGGTTTCCATCTTCTTCCTGTATATCACCGGGGCCATTTACTGGGCGATTATTCAGGACGTGGTGCATAAGAGCCGCGTCGGCAGTATCAGTGGTTTTATCCATCTGATTGGCAGCCTGTCCGGTATCGTTGGCCCGATTGTCACCGGCTATATCGTGCAGCACACCGGCAAGTTTGACAGCGCCTTTATCCTCGCCGGCTGCGTGGCCGCGCTGGGCGCGCTGCTGGTACTGCTGGTGATTAAACCGCCGAAAACCCATAACACCCCGGTTTCAGTGTGACCCCTGCGGGCGGGGATAACCCGCCCTAAACTAAGGATGTTTTATGCTCTCCCTCGATAAGCTTCCGCAAGACGTACAGCGCCCGCAGTATGACCGTAAGGCGCTGCGCACCCGCATGGTACATATCGGTTTTGGTGCTTTCCACCGCGCTCACCAGGCGGTATGCAGTGACCGCCTCGCCGCCGAGCAGGGCAGCGACTGGGGCTATTGTGAAATCAATCTCAACAGCGGCGAGCTGATTCAGGCTCTGCGCCAGCAGCAGCTGTGCTACAGCGTGGCAGAGATGGCCGATGACCGCCTCAATCTGCGGGTCATTGGCGTGGTGACCGCCGCTCTGCACGGCCAGTCCGACGGCATCAGTGCGGTACTGGATGCACTGTGCCAGCCGGATGTGGCGATTGTTTCGATGACCGTGACGGAAAAAGGCTACTGCCATCATCCGGCCAGCGGCAAGCTGAACCTTGAACACCCGGCTATCGTGCACGATCTGGCCCATCCGGATGCGCCTGAGTCGCTGCCGGGCATTATACTTGCCGCCATCCGCCGCCGCCGCGAGCTGGGGCTGGCTCCTTTCAGCGTGATGTCCTGTGACAATATGCCAGAAAACGGCCACGTCACGCGCCAGGTTATCAGCGCACTGGCCCGCCAGCAGCAGCCCGAACTGGCCGACTGGATTGAGCAGAACCTGACTTTCCCGTCGACCATGGTTGACCGTATCGTTCCGGCGATGACGGATGACACTCACCGCGCCCTGCACGATAAGCTGGGCTGCGAAGACCCGGTAGCCGTGGCCTGTGAACCCTTTTTCCAATGGGTGATTGAGGATAATTTTGTCAGCGGGCGCCCGGCCTGGGAGCTGGCTGGAGCAGAGCTGGTTACCGACGTGCTGCCGTTCGAAGAGATGAAGCTGCGCATGCTGAACGGCAGCCACTCTTTTCTCGCTTACCTCGGCAATCTGGCGGGCTATGAACATATCAGCGACTGTATGGCCGATGCCAAATTTAAACAGGCCGCACGCCAGCTGATGCTCGACCAGCAGGCGCCGACGCTGCGCACTCAGGGCGTGGACCTGACGGCCTACGCCGATTCCCTGATAGCCCGCTACAGCAACCGCGCAATCAAGCACCGCACCGCGCAGATTGCCAACGACGGCAGTCAGAAGCTGCCGCAGCGCTGGCTGGACAGTATTCGCTGGCACCTCGCCAACGGCAGCAACTTTGACCTGCTGGCGCTTGGCGTGGCGGGCTGGATCCGCTATGTCGCTGGCAAGAACGAACGGGGAGAGCCCATCGCGATTAACGACCCGCTGCGTGACGATCTGGCGCAGCGTGTGGCATCCAGCAGCGAAGGTCAGGAGCGCGTGAGTGCATTACTGGCGATGACTAACGTATTTGGTGAAGATTTACCCGCCAGCGCGCAGTTTGTCAGCCGGGTCAACCATTTTTACCAGCAGCTGCTCAGCCAGGGTGCCAAACTGACGGTACATCAGCGGGTTGCTGACGTTTAACGGTAGCGCATAAACGCCATGCTGATTAGACTGGTGCTTTCCCGTCGCTCGCAGGCAGGCTGCTGAGTCTGCCGCAAAAGGAAGTTGCCGAATGTCGTATACCATTACCGCCAGTGAACCGGTCAACCAGCAAATCTACCGCTTTTTGCGCCAGGAGATCGTCACTTGCGCCATTCACCCCGGTTCGCTGCTGTCGGAAAAAGAGGTGTCTGCGCGCTTCAACGTCTCGCGCCAGCCGGTGCGTGAAGCCTTTATCAAGCTGGCGGAAGCTGGACTGGTGCAGGTACTGCCGCAGCGTGGCACCTTCGTGCGTAAAATCTCCGCGCAGCGCGTGGCCGATGGGCGATTTATTCGTGAGGCGGTGGAAGTCGCAGTCGTGCGGCGGGCGGCCGTCGAAGCGAGCGCAGACGGCCTGGCGGCGCTGGAGCACAATCTGCAGCTGCAAAGACTGGCGGCAGAGCGCCATGACAGCCAGGCGTTCCTGCTGCTGGATGATGAGTTTCATCGCCTGATTGCGCAAAGTATTCACTGTGAGCTGGCATGGGAGACGGTGGAAAATATCAAAGCCACCATGGACCGTGTGCGCTTCCTGACGCTGAGCAAAGTCTCCCCGCCCGAAAGCCTGATAGAGCAGCACCAGCTGATATATCAGGCGCTGCGCGCGCGCGATGCCGATGCCGCCGAAAGTGCGCTGCGCCGTCATTTGCAGGAGATGATCTTCTCCATCACTCCGATTGCCGAGCAGAACAGCGAGTGGTTCGAAGCGCTGTGAAATCTGTCACGGGTCGACCGGAAAAAATGGTCGACCCCTACGGAATTTTGTAGGGGCTGACCCTCTTTTTCGGTCAGCCCGTTTTACCTCAGGCGATAGTCACGTTCTTCGCCAGATACACATCCTGCACCGAATTAATCAGCGCCACGCCCTCTTTCATCGACTTCTTAAACGCCTTGCGGCCAAGGATTAACCCCATGCCACCCGCACGTTTGTTGATCACCGCGGTACGCACCGATTCGGCGGTATCCGTCTCCCCTGCTGCTGCACCACCGGAGTTAATCAGCCCGGCGCGGCCCATATAGCAGTTGGCCAACTGATAACGCACCAGATCGATAGGATTATCGCTGGTCAGTTTGCTGTAAACGCGCTCGTCGGTATGACCGAACTTCAGCGCCTGGTAGCCGCCGTTATTCTCCGCCATCTTCTGCTTAACGATATCCGCCCCGATGGTGGCGGCCAGATGGTTGGCCTGGCCGGTCAGATCGGCGCTGGCGTGGTAATCCACCCCCTCCTTCTTGAAGCTATCGTTGCGCAGGTAGGCCCATAGCACGGTGACCATTCCCAGCTCATGCGCGCGCTCAAACGCGGCGGAGATCTCTTCAATCTGGCGACGCGACTGCTCAGAGCCGAAATAAATCGTGGCACCGACCGCCACCGCACCGAGGTTGAACGCCTGCTCGACGCTGGCGTAGAGGGTCTGATCATACTGCGTTGGGTAGCTGAGGGTTTCGTTGTGGTTCAGCTTGACCATAAACGGAATGCGGTGGGCATAGCGGCGCGATACCGACGCCAGCACGCCATAGGTGGACGCCACGCAGTTGCATCCGGCTTCAATCGCCAGCTCCACGATATTTTTCGGATCAAAATAGAGGGGATTGGCGGCGAAGGAGGCACCCGCAGAGTGCTCAACGCCCTGATCGACTGGCAGGATAGAGAGGTAACCTGTCCCGGCTAAACGTCCGGTGTTGTACAGGGTCTGCATATTGCGTAGTACCGCAGGCGGGCGGTTATTATCCACCATCACCCGATCGACATAATCCGCGCCCGGAAGATAGAGGCTGTCCGCTGGAATAGTCATGCAGCGATGTTGCAAAAGAGAGTCCGCTTCTTTGCCCAATAACTGTACGATGTCCGTCATGGTAACTCCTGTCAAAGTTGTGGAGGCCGCAGTCACGCGGCCCGCTGGTCAGATTTTCTGACCTCAACAGGGTGAACCCTAAACAGCCGTTAAAGCAAATTGCTGACTCCATTTTTCAGAACGATCCGCACTAAAAAGCGCAGATTAAGCGTGCACGGGATTTACAGCACCACCCCTCTCTTTTTCAACGCTTTCACCAGTTTGACCGCGCCATGATAGTTAAGGTGATCGCCATCGCGGTAATCCGTGCGGCTAAATGGTTTCTCATCATTAAAGTCGTGCAGCGTAAAGTGATAACTCTCAATGCTTTTTAGGAATGCACGACTCTCCAGTACCATCGCAGGTTCGATGTTCTGCAAATAGGCCGCAGGGAAAGGGGGAATAACGTAGTGGATACGGATGCCTTTCTCCTGCGCCAGCGCGCACATCTCGTGCAGGATCTGCTGATTAACCTGCTTACTTTTCTTATACTTATAGGATTTGCTGTGGCGCAAAGCGCGATGCTGGGCGTTCGCCTCAAACAGCGCCGGATCGGGTGAAGCCGTCGAATTAATCTGGATTTCCAGTTGGTCACTCAGATGATTAATCCTGCCAGTATCCTCCAGCAGCTGGTGGAACTCTGACAGCCTCTCGAGGTGGTTGAGTGCAGGCAGATAATGGGCCAGCAGCGCCTCATCACTATTATCCAGTAAATCATTGGTAATATCGTTGTTCGGGATGATGCGATTTTTATGGTTATAGTGGCTCATAATATGCACCACTCTGATATTATCCTCCTCGCGCGTCTTAGCTAACTCGAAGAAGAGATCAAAGTAGCCCGACATTAATATAATGGTTTTGGTTTTTTTACTGCTGGCATAATGACGCATCATTGTCTGCGCCTGACGCAGGTCCAGGCTGTGCATCGATAAATTTGTCGCCTTGCTCAAACAATTTTTTGGCAGCGAATAATAGCCGTAGGAGTTTCCTATAATCAGAGTGGGCGATTTTTTCATCAGCACCAGATTATGCTTGTGCTGCAGAAAGGAGACAAACGCATCCTGCTCGCTCGTGTAAGGAAGAGCCTTCAGCATCATAATCTGTTGGAAATCAGCGACTAAAACTGCCCCCTGCGCCTCGGGCAGATGATTAATCGCATCTGCGCCATGATCGTAAATAATTACCGGATGGCAGCTGTTGCTTAACGGCGCAGAGAGAATATCAACCGGGATGTCGCCATCACTTCCCACCTTGATATAAAATAACTCGCCGACTTTTTCCTTATCCAGAAAACCGAAAAAGTAAGTGGCATTCTCTTCATTACCCAAAAAGAAAACATCCATTTTTCTTGCGAGCAAAAGCTTTTGCCAGAAGTTAAACAGGGCTATTTTCAGTACATTTAACATGGGCAGGGAAAAGTTATTCTCAATAGTTTCAGAAAGCGCATCAATCATATTTACGGTATCACTGCTTTCATCGAGAAAAGTTTTATTCTCGGAGAGTAACAGCGCCAGCTGATTAATTTTCTCAGCAGGATCAGAGGTTAACTGCTGCACAATTGATTTAAACTGGCTGAGAAAAAGGGAATCAGGATGCAAAGTATACCGCCGTGTCAAAAGTTAAAAATGCCTCTGCAAAACTTAACACGAGCCCAGCGGCAGCAATAGTGTGTGTAGAGCTCAGATATGGCGACTTTTCTGGCGATGACTCATCGCCAGAAAAGTTGTACTGGGCGAACTTATTCACCACCACTGATGGAAATGGTGCACCGGGCCGTGCCCGTGGCCGACCTCCAGCGAGTCAGCCTGCTCCAGCGCCCCCTGCAGCCACTGTTTGGCGGCCTGCACCGTCGTTACCCAGTTATCATGGCGCGGACGCAGCGCTGCCAGCGCCGCCGAGAGCGTGCAGCCGGTGCCGTGGGTGTTGCGCGTGTTAATACGCGGTGCGGTGAAGCGCTGTTCTAACTCGCGGGTTAACAGCCAGTCAGGGCTCTCCTCTTCGCTGAGGTGGCCGCCCTTCATCAGCACCGCCTGGCAGCCGAGCGTCAGCAGCGCCCGCCCCTGTGCGCGCATCTCGGTTTCGTTGCGCGCGGGCTGGCACTGTAACAGAGCCGCGGCTTCAGGCAGGTTTGGGGTGATCAACGATACCTGCGGCAGCAGGCGTTCGCGCAGCGTGGCAACGGCCTCCACCGAGAGCAGCGGATCGCCGCTTTTCGCCAGCATCACCGTATCCAGCACCACCCATGGTGCGCTGGCACCCTTCAGGCGATCGGCCACCACGTCGACGATGGCACTTTCCGCCAGCATGCCGATTTTAATGGTGTCGATGCGGACGTCGGACAGCACCGAATCCAGCTGCGCGGCGACAAAATCCGGCTCAATGCGATATACCGACTGCACCCCGGTAGTATTTTGCGCCACCAGCGCGGTGATCACGCTGGTGCCGTAAGCGCCCAGCGCGGAGAACGCCTTAAGATCGGCTTGAATACCCGCCCCGCCGCTCGGGTCGGTACCGGCAATAGTCATGGCGTTGATACGTTTCATACCAGCGCCTCCGGATTGAGTTGGTACAGGGCATCGAGAAACGCCGGGATAAAGCTGCCCGGCCCCTTCACCTGCGCGGCAGCACGCTCGCCAGCCAGCGACACCACGCGGCAGGCGCTGGCGACATTCACCAGACGGTCGCCCGGCAGCGCGGCAAACCCGGCCACCACCGCCGACAGTGCACAGCCGGTACCTACCACGCGAGTCATCAATGGCGAACCGCCGCTCACGCTTAGCGTGCGCTGCCCGTCGGTGACAAAATCGACCTCGCCGGTTACCGCAATCACCGCGCCGCTGGCAAGCGCTAGGGTTTCGGCGGCCTGTAACGCTGCATCCGACGGATGCAGGCTGTCGACGCCACGCCCGCTGACCGCCTGTTTTGCCAGCGCCATAATTTCGGAAGCATTACCGCGGATCGCGGCGGGCCTGCTCGCCAGCAGCTGCTGACAGAATTCACTGCGGAAATCCAGCGCGCCGACCGCCACCGGGTCCAGCGTCCAGGCGTGTCCGGCGCCATTCGCCGCGCCGATCGCCGCACGCATCGCGTCACTGCGCGAATGCGTTAGCGTGCCGACGTTGACCAGTAAGGCATCGGCGATGGCGCTGAACTGCGCGGCTTCATCCGGGTCGATCACCATCGCCGGGGAGGCCCCCAGCGCCAGCAGCACGTTGGCGGTAAAGGTTTGCACCACGTCATTGGTCATACAGTGGATTAACGGTGATTTTTGGCGAAACAGCGCCAGAGAGTGGGCCACGTCGGCGTGGCTGAGGCTTTGAGGTTGGATCATGATTACTCCCAACCGGCGATCAAGAAGGCGATGCCGGTCGGGCATCTGACTTCCCTACGCTGGCATTATCCAGTTCAGGTTATGCGGGTTTTTCTCAGCCGGACGGTAGGTCTGGCACCCCGAGTCATTGATAAATCATTAAATTTTCGAATTCATTACGCCTGCAGCGAAGTCACAGAATACGGGGGATGGCGCTATCTTGTAAACCCATTTGTCATGCATCCGAATACGAGACGCAGAGTGTGAAGCTGGATGAGCGTTATGACCTGAAACCCCTGTTCCCGACCGATCTACACTACTACCGTTTCAGCGGCTCGCTGACCACACCACCTTGCACAGAGGGCTTGCGCTGGCTGGTGATGAAAAATCCGGTCACCTTGTCCGCAGCACAGCTGGCGCAGTTCCAGAAAGCGCTGGCACAGAGCAACAATCGCCCGGTGCAGCCGCTGAATGGCCGTATGGTGGTCGAGTAAAGGCTTTTCTATCCCTGCTCCGCCACCAGCAGCGCCAGCGTATCCGGCTCCAGTGCCTTGAAGATATGCGGGCGATCGCCGGGATAGCAGATGTAATCGCCGGGAAATAACTCTTCCGGCGACTCTTTCAGCCCCACCAGCGCCCGCCCCTGGGTGATGATAATATGCTCAACAGAGCCGGGAATATGGGGCTGTGAGAGGCGTTCCTCGCCAGGCTGGGTGATCAGCAAATAGATATCCCGCCGCGCGCCCGGCGGACAGCTGGCCAGCAGGATGGCCTCATAGTTGCCGCGCTCGGCCACCACTTTACTTCCCTCTCCGCGCCGTATCACCTGAGTCTTATTGCTCTCCGGCTCCAGCAGTTTAGCAAACGGGATATTCAGCGCCACGCACAGCGCCCACAGCGTTTCCAGGCTGGGATTGCCGTTACCCGCCTCCAGCTGCGACAGCGTGGATTTAGCGATCTCTGCCCGCCGGGCGACTTCGGCCAGCGACAGCCCTGCGCGCGTCCGCTCGCGCACCAGGCTTTGGGCAATCAGGGCGATTGGCTGGGTCATGCCTTACCTCACAGTTCGTTAAAACGAACGAAACGTTCGTCTTGATAACCTATTCTAATGCGTTCATTATAATGGCAGTTTCGTTCGATAGGGTTAGAAAAGCATGTTTAGCCACAATTTTTCCTCGCTGACGCCCGCCACGCGTAAGGCGATCTACCTGATCTGCCTCGCCGTTGGCGTGGTGGGTGTTTCCTACGGTTCTCTGGCAACGGCTTACGGTTTTCCGCTGTGGGTGCCGCTGTTCTCCTCGCTGTTTGTGCTGGCCGGGGCGTCAGAGTTTATGTTTATCGCCATTATTGCCAGCGGCGGCAATCCGTTAGCCGCCGCCGCCGCCGGGCTGCTGGTCAATGCCCGCCATTTTCCGTTTGGCATTGCGGTGCGCGACCTGGTCGGTTCACGCCTCTCCGCGCTGCTTGGCTGCCATATTATGAATGACGAGAGCGTGGTATTTGGCCTGTCGCAGTCCACGCCGCAGCAGCGTAAGGCCGCATTCTGGCTGTGCGGGCTGGGGGTGGCGATCGTCTGGCCGCTTGGGGCGCTGATCGGCAGCCTGATTGGCACCCTGCTGCCCGATACCAGCGTGATTGGGCTGGATGCCGTGTTCCCGGCGATCCTGCTGGCGCTGGTGATCCCGGCGTTTAAGTCTCGTACCACCCTGACGCGCGCCTCCTGCGGCGCGGCGCTGTCGCTGCTGGCAGTGCCGTTTACTCCGGTCGGCTTACCGGTGCTGCTGTCGATGGCCGGCCTGCTGGCGAGGAGGAAATAATGCCCGCTCACTCTTTGATCATCAGCGGTATCGCGATTCTGGCGCTCGGCACCTGGCTGATGCGTTTTGCCGGCGCAAAACTCGGTAACCGCATGGCGCTGTCAGAAAATGCGCGCATGCTGCTCTCCGATGCCGCCACCACGCTGCTGTTTGCCGTTGCCCTGGCGAATACCTTCTATGAAGGGGTACATTTTGCCGGGATTGCCCGCGTGGCTGGGGTGGCCGTGGCCGTGGTGCTGGCCTGGCGTAAGGCGCCGCTGATCGTCGTGATCTTCGCGGCGGCGCTGATCACCGCCCTGCTGCGTTATGCCGGGGTCAGCTAACCTCCTTTGCGCGCTTTTTCTTCTTCAGAAACGGCTGTTTTGCGATAAACTCTGCGCCGTTGCCACACGGCGTTTTGCTGCAGGAGTTTCATCATGAATATTCGTCCGTTTACCGAAGCTGACCGCCCATTTTTGCGCACGCTGTTTCTCGCCTCGCGCAAGGCGAACTGGACCTGGCTGGACGACGCTGAATGGCAGTTAGAGGATTTTGACCGCGTGACGCTCGGCGAGCGCGTACTGGTGGCAGAAGAGGACGGGCACCGCGTGGGTTTTGCCGCGGTGCTGGATAACGATAACTTTTTGCACAGCCTGTTTATTGATCCGGCCTGGCAGGGCAGCGGCGCGGGCAGCGCGCTGTTGCAGGCGGTACAGAACAGCTTTACCTCTACCGGGGCGCTCAAGTGTCTGGCGGAAAACTTACAGGCGCAGAGCTTCTATAAAAAGCACGGCTGGCGGGTAGTGGCGCAGGGCGAGAGCGACCAGGGTGAATACCTGTTAATGCACTACGTGCTGAAATAGCCGCCACCGCAGCATCACACCTGCACTGAAATATAAAATCGGCTTGCCGCCTGTCGAACACAACCGACTATAATGCGGTTTTAGCTCTAAGAATGGCGCCAGAACCGACGATGACCAACAGACCTCTTCACGAACAGGCGGGCGTAAGCAAAAACGCTTATGAGATGCTGCAATATCTGAAGCGCATTGCGCGTGGCGACAAGGCCTTTACTATCCAGGACACCCTGCTCAACCACCGCTGCAACGTGACGCCGGATAATGACTTTACCCTGATTAACCAGCTGTTTGACGGCGGGAAAATCGATTTTGATTATTCGATGGTGGATGGCTTCCAGCAGCGGCACGTGCGTTTAGTGTGAAATATCTTAAACGGGCCGACCAGAATAAAGGTCGGCCCCAACAAAGATAGAGAATTACAGCGCGCGGAAGGCGATATCCTGCGGGATAACGTCGCCCTGCCAGTAAAGCTGGGCCGCCACGGCGTTCGCCAGCTGGCGGTAAAGGCGCGTAAACTCACTGTCCGGTCGGCGCACCACGGTTGGCTCACCAGCATCGAGGTCTTCGCGCAGGCTGATGTGCAGCGGCATCTGGCTCAGCAGCCGGGTGTGATACTGCGCCGCCAGCTTCTCCGCCCCGCCGGTGCCAAAGATCGGTTCATGATGGCCGCACTGGCTACAGATATGCATGCTCATATTTTCCACCACGCCCAGTACCGGGACGTTGACCTTCTCGAACATCACAATGCCCTTGCGCGCATCCAGCAGCGCAATATCCTGCGGTGTGGTGACCACTATCGCCCCGGTTACCGGCACGTTCTGCGCCAGCGTCAGCTGGATGTCTCCGGTGCCTGGCGGCATATCGAGGATCAGGTAATCCAGCTCCGGCCACAGCGTTTCATTCAGCAGCTGCATCAGCGCCTTGCTGGCCATCGGGCCGCGCCACACCATGGCGTTATCTTCGCTGACCAGGTAGCCAATCGAGTTGGTTGCCAGGCCGTGCGCCATTATCGGCGCCATATGCGTGCCGTCCGGTGAGGTCGGGCGCTGATCTTCCACGCCGAGCATGTCCGGGATCGACGGGCCGTAGATATCCGCATCCAGCAAACCCACTTTCGCCCCTTCCGCGGCCAGCGCCAGCGCCAGATTCACCGCCGTCGTCGATTTCCCCACCCCGCCCTTACCGGAGCTGATGGCGATAATATTTTTCACGCCGTTGGTGCCCGGGCGGTTTTTCACCCGCTGCAGAGTGGCAACATCCAGCGTTAAGCGCCAGGCGATCGCACTCGCCTGAGTCAGGCGCAGCAGCTCGGCGCTGAGCGAAGCTTTCAGCTCCTCAAACGGGCTTTGCCAGACAAACGGCATGCTCAGTTCGATATGCAGCGTGTTATCCATCAGCGCGCAGTGGCGTAACGCCTTCAACGTAGTGAGGTTGTGCTGCAGAGTGGGGTGTTCAAACGTCGTCAGCACGCCCATCACGATAGCACGCAGCGCCTCGGGGGAGTGATGCCCCCTGGATTGTGAAGTCATCTCGGTTCCTTGATATTGCTGGTGGTTTTGTTCGATATCTGCGTTTAAGCATATCAGATCTGCCATGTGCTGACCTTAGCCGCTGGAAAAATCCTCTGGCAGTAGAAGCCCTTGTTTACGCAGGGTCCGGCAATCGGTTACCATCTAAACCCCTTTTTCAACAGGTATGAGCTAAGTCTCACTATGACTCAAGTCGCGAAAAAAATTTTGGTAACGTGCGCACTGCCGTACGCTAACGGCTCCATCCATCTCGGCCACATGCTCGAGCATATCCAGGCAGATATTTGGGTCCGATACCAGCGAATGCGCGGCAATCAGGTTTACTTCATCTGTGCCGATGACGCACACGGTACGCCAATCATGCTGAAAGCTCAGCAGATGGGTATTGCGCCGGAGCAGATGATTGCCGAGATGAGTCAGGAACATCAGACCGACTTTGCCGGTTTCGAAATCAGCTATGACAACTACCACTCGACGCACAGCGAAGAGAACCGTGAGCTGTCTGAGCTGATCTATACTCGTCTGAAAGAGAACGGTTTTATTAAGAACCGTACCATCTCTCAGCTCTACGACCCGGAAAAGGGCATGTTCCTGCCGGACCGTTTTGTCAAAGGCACCTGCCCAAAATGTAAATCTCCGGATCAGTACGGCGACAACTGTGAAGTGTGCTCGGCCACGTACAGCCCGACCGAACTGATCGACCCGAAATCGGTGGTTTCTGGCGCCACGCCGGTGATGCGTGACTCTGAGCACTTCTTCTTTGACCTGCCAGAGTTCAGCGCCATGCTGCAGGCGTGGACGCGCTCCGGCGCGCTGCAGGAGCAGGTGGCGAATAAGATGCAGGAGTGGTTTGAATCCGGCCTGCAGCAGTGGGATATCTCGCGCGATGCCCCCTACTTCGGCTTCGAAATTCCCGGTGCGCCGGGCAAATACTTCTACGTCTGGCTGGATGCCCCCATCGGTTACATGGGCTCGTTCAAGAACCTGTGTGATAAGCGTGGCGACATCAACTTTGACGACTTCTGGAAGAAAGATTCGGACGCCGAGCTGTACCACTTCATCGGCAAGGACATCGTCTACTTCCACAGCCTGTTCTGGCCGGCGATGCTGGAAGGCAGCAATTTCCGCAAGCCTACCAACCTGTTTGTGCACGGCTATGTCACGGTCAACGGCGCGAAAATGTCTAAATCGCGCGGCACCTTTATTAAGGCCAGCACCTGGTTGCAGCACCTGGATGCCGACAGCCTGCGCTACTACTACGCGGCCAAGCTCTCTTCGCGTATCGACGATATCGACCTCAATCTGGAAGATTACGTGCAGCGCGTTAATGCGGACATCGTAAACAAGGTGGTGAACCTGGCCTCGCGCAATGCCGGTTTCATCAACAAACGCTTTGGCGGCCAGCTGTCTGCTGAACTGGCCGACCCGGCGCTGTACAAAACCTTTACTGATGCCGCTGAGAGCATTGGCGAAGCCTGGACCAGCCGTGAATTTGGCCGTGCCATCCGCGAAATCATGGCGCTGGCCGACGTGGCCAACCGCTATGTTGACGAGCAGGCTCCGTGGGTAGTGGCGAAGCAGGAAGGCCGCGATGCCGATCTACAGGCGATCTGTTCAATGGGCATCAATATGTTCCGCGTGCTGATGACCTGGCTGAAGCCGGTGATGCCTTCGCTGGCCGAGCGCACCGAAGCCTTCCTGAATCAGGAACTGAGCTGGGACGGCATTCAGCAGCCGCTGCTGAGCCACAACATTTCGGCGTTCAAGGCGCTGTATAACCGCGTTGAAATGGACAAGGTTAACGGCCTGATTGAAGCCTCCAAAGAAGATGCCGCGGCGGCAAAAGCACCGGCTAGCGGCCCGCTGGCGGACGACCCGATCGCTGAAACCATCAGCTTTGACGACTTCGCCAAAGTTGATATGCGTATCGCGCTGATTGAGAATGCCGAGTTCGTTGAAGGTTCTGACAAGCTGCTGCGCCTGTCGCTGGATCTCGGCGGCGAGAAGCGCAACGTGTTTTCCGGCATCCGCGCCGCCTATCCTGACCCGGCGCTGCTGGTCGGCCGCCTGACGGTGATGGTAGCGAACCTGGCGCCGCGTAAAATGCGCTTTGGCATCTCGGAAGGAATGGTGATGGCAGCCGGTCCTGGCGGGAAGGATATCTTCCTGCTCAGCCCTGACAGCGGCGCACAGCCAGGCCAGGCGGTTAAGTAACTTCGTAGGGGCGGGGCATGCCCCGCCCGGGTCAGGCATGCCTGACCCCTACGGCGATTGTCGTTCAATCCTGGGGCCGACCATGCGCAACGTTCCGCTTGTTTTATGGCAATACCTCCGCGCCTTCTTCATAATCTACCTCTGTCTTTTTGCCGGTCGCGGCATTGAAACGCTGTTGCCCGTCGCCATCCCCGGTAGCATTCTCGGTATGCTGCTGCTGTTTGCCCTGCTCGCTTCACAGCTGCTGCCCGTTCACTGGGTGAAACCCGGCTGTCATCTGCTGATCCGCTATATGGCGCTGCTGTTCGTGCCGATCAGCGTCGGCGTGATGAACGATATGGATATTCTCACCGCCCAGTTTGCCCCAATTGTGCTCTCCTGCATTGTCAGCACCCTGATTGTACTGGTGACCGTCGGCCTGATTTCGCAGCGCCTCAACGATCGCCACATCCAGCGGGCGGGAGGCGAAAATGAGTGATATCTGGTGGTCGCTACCGCTGACTATTGCGGTGTTCTTCGCGGCGCGAAGGCTGGCGGCAAAAGTGAAAGTGTCGATCGTCAATCCGCTGCTGATCGCCATGGCGGTGATTATTCCGCTGCTTTTGCTGCTGCAGCTGCCCTATACGCGCTACTTTCAGGGCAGCAAGCTGCTCAATGACCTGCTGCAACCGGCCGTGGTAGCGCTGGCGCTGCCGCTGTATGAGCAGATGCATCAGATCCGCGCACGCTGGAAATCGATTATCAGCGTATGCTTTATCGGCAGCCTGACGGCGATGATCTCCGGCACCGCGATTGCGCTGTGGCTGGGCGCAACGCCGCAGATCGCCGCTACCCTGCTGCCGAAATCGGTCACCACGCCGATTGCGATGGCAGTCTCCGGCACGCTGGGCGGCATCCCGGCGATCAGCGCCATCTGCGTGCTGCTGGCCGGGGTGCTCGGCGCGGTGTTCGGCCATATGCTGCTGAACCTACTGAAGGTGCGCAGTAAAGCGGCGCGCGGGCTGGCGATTGGTAATGCATCACACGCTCTTGGCACCGCTCGCGCTGCTGAAGTGGACTATCAGGAGGGCGCATTCAGTTCGCTGGCGCTGGTACTGTGCGGGATTATCACTTCCCTGCTGGCGCCGTTTATTTTCCCGCTGCTGATGGCGCTGTGGGGGTAAAACTTGCGATAAGTCTCGCAATTTGTTGATCGTTTTCATGTATTGCATTGATAGAGCGATTCAGATCACATATAAATGGCTGCCGGCCCGCTAGCACGGGCGGCTTTTTGCGAGAGGCTTACTATGCACCCACGTTATCAGCAGGCATTTGCCACGCTGCCTACCCTGTTACAGAGCGCTTTGCAGCCGATATTATCCGCTGACGACTTTGCCGGATTTATCACTGCCAGCCAGGCACACCAGTTAAAACAGCACTGCGGTTACAGTGACAGCGAGCTGGCCTTTGCCCTGCTGCCGCTGGCGGCGGCCTGCGCCGTGGCCACCCTGTCTGATTTTAAAGTGGGGGCGATTGCGCGCGGAGCCAGCGGCACGCTGTGGTTTGGTGCCAATATGGAATTTGCCGGGGCCACCATGCAGCAGACGGTGCATGCCGAGCAGAGCGCGGTCACCCATGCCTGGCTGCGCGGGGAAAGCGCGCTGGCCTCGATAACCGTCAACTACACGCCGTGCGGCCACTGCCGCCAGTTTATGAACGAGCTGAACAGCGGAACGCAGCTGACGATTGAACTACCCGGCCGCGCTGCCGCAACGCTGGGCCACTATCTGCCGGACTCTTTCGGCCCGCGCGACCTGGCGATCACCACCCTGCTGATGGATGCCGTCGACCACGGCATCGTCCCTTCGGGTGATACGCTGGAGCAGGCCGCCATGAATGCCGCCAACCGCAGCCATGCCCCTTACAGCCAGGCTTACAGCGGCGTGGCGCTGGAGACGGCTGAAGGGGGTATCTTCGCCGGAAGCTACGCGGAAAATGCCGCCTTTAACCCTGGCCTGCCGCCGTTGCAGGGGGCACTGAACCTGCTGAACCTGGCAGGGCACAGCCTGAATACCATCCAGCGTGCAGTACTGGCTGAATCCCCGCAGGCGAAGCTGAGCCAGCAGAATGCCACCGCCGCCACCCTGGCTGCCCTCGGCTGCGGTAATCTCAGCGTCGTTGCTCTGGTTAAAGCGTAACAAAGCCTCTGTTCGTCGAGGAGGATCGCAGCTTTTGTTATTACTTGTTAACAAAAGCTGTACTTTCAGATGAATTATTTTAGGATTGGCGCCACGACACTTCCGATCCTGACACCTGACAGAGTATTAATTGCATGGAACTCGAATACGAAAGTAAACGACCGCTGTATATCCCCTATGCCGGCCCTATCCTGCTGGAATTTCCCCTTCTGAACAAAGGCAGTGCGTTCTCCATTGAAGAGCGTAATGACTTCAACCTGAATGGTCTGCTGCCAGAGACGGTGGAAACCATTGAGGAGCAGGCTGAGCGTGCATGGCGCCAGTTCCAGGACTTTAAAAACGATAACGATAAGCACGTCTACCTGCGCAATATTCAGGACACTAACGAAACGCTGTTCTACCGCCTGCTGGACAATCATCTGGAAAAGATGATGCCAATTATTTACACCCCGACCGTGGGCGCGGCCTGTGAGCACTTCTCCGAAATCTACCGCCGCGCGCGCGGCCTGTTTATCTCCTACCCGAACCGCTCCAGCATTGAAGACATGCTGCAAAACGCCACCAAGCAAAACGTGAAGGTGATCGTGGTCACCGACGGCGAGCGCATCCTTGGCCTGGGCGACCAGGGCATCGGCGGTATGGGCATTCCTATCGGTAAGCTGTCGCTGTACACCGCCTGTGGCGGCATCAGCCCGGCGTATACCCTGCCGGTGGTGCTGGATGTCGGCACCAACAATCAGCAGCTGCTGAACGACCCGCTGTATATGGGATGGCGCCATCCGCGCATCACCGGCGAAGAGTATGACGCGTTCGTCAACGAGTTCATCAACGCTGTCAAGAGCCGCTGGCCGAACGTGCTGCTGCAGTTTGAGGACTTCGCGCAGAAGAATGCCATGCCGCTGCTGGAGCGCTATCGCGACGAAGTGTGCTGCTTTAACGATGATATCCAGGGCACCGCAGCGGTGACGCTGGGTACGCTGATCGCCGCCAGCCGCGCCGCGGGCAGCAGGCTGTGCGAGCAGAAGGTGGTGTTCCTTGGTGCCGGTTCCGCGGGTTGCGGCATCGCCGAGCAGATCGTCGCGCAGATGAAGTCTGAAGGGCTCAGCGACGAAGAGGCGCGCGGGCGCGTATTTATGGTCGACCGCTTTGGCCTGCTGACCGACAAACTGCCAAATCTGCTTAACTTCCAGAGCAAGCTGGTGCAGAAAAGCGACGGCCTGAGCGGCTGGGACAGCAGCAGCGATTCGCTGTCGCTGCTCGACGTGGTGCGTAACGCGCAGCCAAGTATTATGATCGGTGTTTCCGGCCAGCCGGGCCTGTTCAGCGAAGAGATCGTGCGCGAGATGCATAAGCACTGCGCACGCCCGATCATTATGCCGCTGTCGAACCCGACTTCACGCGTGGAAGCAACGCCGCAGGATATTATGGCGTGGACCGACGGCAATGCGCTGGTCGCCACCGGCAGCCCGTTCTCCCCGGTGAGCTGGAAGGATAAAACCTACCCTATCGCACAGTGCAATAACTCCTATATCTTCCCGGGTATTGGGCTTGGCGTGATTGCCTCTGGCGCGACCCGCGTCACTGACAGCATGCTGATGGCGGCCAGCCGCGCGCTGGCCGACTGTTCCCCGCTGGCGAACGAGGGCAGCGGCCCGGTGCTGCCTGAAGTGAAGGACATTCAGGGCGTGTCGAAAGTGATCGCAATGGCGGTCGGTAAAGCCGCACAGCTGGCCGGCGTTGCCGTGGTGACTTCTGAAGATGTACTGTCGAAAGCCATCGCCGCCAACTTCTGGCTGCCGCAGTATCGTAATTACCGCCGCACCTCAATTTGATCGTCTGAACCCTCACTTGATAGCCGGGTGCAGCATTGCGCCCGGTTATTTGTGCGAAATCCCGCCATCCGACGCACTGTCACTTGCTTCACTCCCCTGCCTCAAGTAGCCTTGAATTCTCTTTTGATTGCCAACCCGAGCGCCGTCCAGCATGTTGAAACGCCTGATTTATGGTCTGATTATCATCGTCGCCCTGATGGTGATGGCCGCGCTTGGCCTGGACCGCTGGATCAGCTGGAAAACGGCACCCTATATATATGACGATCTGAAAACGCTGCCGCACCGTCAGGTTGGCGTGGTCCTGGGCACCGCGAAATATTATCGCACCGGGGTAATCAATCAGTATTATCTCTATCGCATGCAGGGCGCGTTGAACGCCTACAACAGCGGCAAGGTGAACTATCTGCTGCTGAGCGGGGATAACGCGTTACAGACCTACAACGAGCCCATGACCATGCGCCGCGACCTGATCGCCGCAGGCGTTGAGCCATCCGATATCGTGCTGGACTATGCCGGTTTCCGCACCCTCGATTCGATTGTGCGCACGCGTAAGGTCTTTGATACCAACGACTTTATTATCATCACCCAGCGCTTCCACTGCGAGCGTGCGCTGTTTATCGCCCTCCATATGGGCATTCAGGCGCAGTGCTATGCGGTGCCATCACCCAAGAATATGCTGAGCGTGCGTATGCGTGAAGTCGGCGCCCGCCTCGGCGCGCTGGCGGACCTGTACCTGATGAAGCGTGAACCGCGCTTCCTCGGACCGCTGGTGCCGATCCCCGCCGTACACGAAGTGCCGGAAGATGCGCAGAGCTACCCGGCGGTGACGCCAGAGCAGCTGCTGGAGATCCAGCAGAAGAGATAAGGCTTAAGCGTTAAATCCACTGTGCGTGTTATCAGCCTATTTCCGAAATAAAAAGGGCCGACCCAAAAGCGGTCGGCCCCTACGCGATCTTCTGCCACTTGTAGGGGTTGACCTTCTTTTTCGGTCAACCCGTTGCAGTGTATATTATTTTTCGAATAGTCTTGCCAAATAATAACCTGCATCAGGGTTTGCTATTAGCAAAATAACCCATTGGAAACAATACGGGATTTTTTGATTCAGTAGCCATGATGTAGCTTGCAGTCAATCGCGACATCATCATCCTTGAACAATGATCGTGCGTGAGTATACTGTGGAAACGACTGGAAATTCCTATTAGCAGGAGGCTATATGACCGAAGATGAAAACATCAGAAACGGACAGCAAATTTCAAAGCATCTCTTTTTAATTCTTTTTATTGGATTAATTCCGTTTATCGCTATTTTTATCCTGTTAACGTTAAATCCTTATATGAAAGTTTTCATCACTATCGCAGATTTGACACGTGACTGGCCGGGAATGACTTCAGCACACAATCCGCTGATGAGTAAAATAATGGATGTTTACTTGAAATTTTTCCCAACATTCTGTTTATTTTACGCTTTCATAACATTTAAATACACCATTCCCAAAGACAACCCTCATCTCCTAAAATCTATTTTTGCAGCTCTCCTTATGATTGCCTTGGGCGCCCTGCTGGTATATTACATCTCTTACTGCAACCATGAGCTAACCAGAGAATTCAGGTTTCACAGAATAATATCTTACAGCGATTTTTTTATGACACTTTTCTTTATGTTAGCTTTTTCAGCATTTTATTTTATTGGTTCCTTTTCATTAACAGGAATAATCGGTAACTCACGCGTAATCATAAAAGGGCGCGGTTAGCGCCTAGTGGATTATTTACGGTCAGGAACCTACTTTTATTAGAAATTATTAAGTGGCGGTGCAGTGGCGGAGAGAAGACAACCCATAACACCATGACTTACATGCTACTTATTGGCTGTTTTACGAACTCAATATTTTTGAATATATTTATAGCATTTAAAAAAACAAAAAAAACAGTTCAATCGACATGAATAAAATAAACAAAACGACATTAAACACTGGTTTCCCTATAGACTGGACGAGAATAAAACGTTAAATCCACTGTGCGTGTTATCAGCCTATTTCCGAAATAAAAAGGGCCGACCCAAAA
>NZ_JASCAQ010000047.1:0-54322 GCF_029967685.1 Erwinia sp. V90_4
TCACGCGGCATCCCTGCCGCGTGACGTCCGACTTACCTCAGGCCGAGCTCATCCTCCACTCGCATCGTGCTCGCTGTGGGTTTAAAACCGCGACGATGAGGCTTTGGGTGCAAGGAGGGAGGGCTGACTGCAGCAGGCTCCCGGGCAGGGATGGCCGTGCGGCCTCGCTACAGGGACGTATTCATGCCGGTGCGCAAAGCAGTCACCCCCCCTGAAACCTGGCACCTGTCATCCCGCGATAATATTCAAATCACTTTTTGTGAGGATCCCTCAGGGGCCGACCTTCTCTTCCGGTCGGCCTCAAGCACGATGGGGCGACCGAAAAGAAGGTCGCCCCTACAGCAATTCAATCCGCACTGGTTTTCATCATCGTTACATCTTTTTTCGAGGCAGATTCCAGTGTTGAACACTGATGGCACAACCTGGTGGCATAGTGAGATGAAAGGAGTAAGGTTTCTCTACCGGCAAAATCCGGTACAGGATTGGCGTCCTGAAATGCATACAGCGACAAATTGAGACGCGCTGGCGTCTTTTTTTTGTCGCAGCCTGAGCATCTCCTATTTTTGCGGTACACTACCGCAGAAAGCCTATGGTGAGCTGGCAAGGGGCTTCTCATGAAGCACCGGGAACTGTATGCACCGGTACGCCAACCTTGTTCAGCTCGCCACCATGAATTGGCGTTTCTGGTTGCGAAGTTATTTAATTGCATATGGATACAAAAATCATGAACTATGGAATGGCCGATACATCAATCCTGGAAACTAACGAACTATGCGATCAGTGTCGCGCGCTGGCTTTTGCTATCACCGAGTTAACACATCCCATTGCACGTGATGTGCTGCTGTGGGTTTTAGTGGAGCGCCTGGATTTGTTGGGGTTACGTTTTGAAGACGAAGAGTTAGTGCTGCAACTGGCCTGATTAAGTTAAAATACTTGATATTAGTGAAGCCCGTCGCATATCAGCACGGGCTTTTATGCCACTGTCTATAATAATCCTATAAAGAGCAACGATAATATTCTTTAGTGGATTCGTTAATAACACCCCAAACATCAACCTCTAGACTAAAATTAACATTAGCCAAAAGTGCGTTTTTTCAAAACAATAAAATATCTCTCTTGAACATATTTTCGATTGCTATAACCTGATTGCAAACTGAACTCTTTCTTCTAAAGATGCTAAGGATTAGCTCTCAACATTCAGGGATGACCATGTACTATAGCGATTCAATTATCACTTCGATGCAGGCCGAAAAAATCCTGGCGCTGAAGCTGGAACATGCACTTTCCGGCGTGAAAGATAACTTTATCGAACAGGCAAAACAGATGAGTTCCGGCGCGCAGCGTCTGGCATTTTACACTTCGTGTTTTACCGAAAATTATCAGGATATCTGCGCAAACCTAAGGCATGAGGAAGTCAGGTTTATTCAAGGTGCCTTTCAGTTTTTTAAAGACCGTAACATCATATTCTTGATGATTAAAATTTACATTGAGCTACTGATTAATAAGCATGATGATAAAAAAATATCGAACTTACAACGTTTGCTAATAGGTGCTAACGTTAAAGTTTCATCAATACATCTTAATAGGGAAGCATTCATAGCCGCAATAACTACAACCATATTCCTTAGTTTCAGGACTAGCACACTGATAAGTAAATACTCGAATAAGATAGCTGCACTTTCAACAAGTATCTTAAGTTACAGTGGGTTAGTTCAAAAATCTGCTGATAGTGCAAACCAACTCAAATCATTTAATTCAGTATACTATGCTGCACTGTATGCCAGGAAACTTGAAATGATGTATTTTATTATAGAGCCTGTAATTAAAAAAACACCCTTATCTACAATGACAACCTTATCTGACATGGACATTGTAAAAAAAATTGAAGAGATGATTTAATAATGAAATCATTTTTTAAAAGGTGGATTAAAATTCAGCTATCCCATTTCCTCTGGGGAGAACTACCTGTCATTGTTATTTTTATTTTCGCAATACTGGCATTAGCTTACTTCCCTGACCTTGCGGGATGGGCAACAGCCATCTTTGCCATTTTCATAATTTTTATTGTTTTCAAATATCTCTAATTACGCTGAATCATTTCAACATTTCATAAGGATATCACCATGTCTATTCCCGCTTATCTTTGGTTAACCGACGAAAATGGTTCGCCAATTGTCGGAGGATCTCTGGTGGCTGGTCGCGAAGGCGCTATTGAACTGCAATCGGTCACGCATAACATCTGGATACCCACAGATGGCAATACCGGCAGGCTGACCGGCACCCGAGTTCACGCCCCCATTACCGTACAAAAGGAATTTGATCAGACCACTCCGCTACTCTATCGTGCACTCAGTCAGGGCAGAATACTGCAATCGGCGACGCTGAAAATGTATCACATCCTCGATGCAGGTTTAGAAGGAGAATACTTTAACGTCATTCTTGAGAAGGTAAAGCTGGTGGCGATTACCCCGCACCTGTTCCCTAGCGGAATGACCAGCACGCATTTGGAGGAGATCCAGATGCGCTATGAAGCAATCACCTGGAAGCACTGCAATGGCAATATTATCTATAAAGATTCCTGGAATGAGCGCTGCGTGGCATAGAGACGGGCCAGCCAGACCCGCCCCCACATAAAACCTCCCCCGAGTTTCCCCCTCGTAGAGGCGGGGCATGCCCCGCCAATCGAAACGCACGAGAGTTTAATGGTCCTACCAATTCAGAAAAAATCTGAATCCCGTCCACAGAAAACTAAAAAACTGCGCGCTGCGATTGTCTTTTCTGCACAAAATATTAACTATCAGCCCCTGAAAGCCGTAGATGCGCTGAATTGGTCGGACCGAGTTCAGCGGCGGAAATCCCTTCCACCAGCAGGAGCTGCCCAGACATGACCACCCGCGCTGACCACCTGGCGAGCCGCATTCAGGCGCTGATCGCGCAGCGACAGCTGGCCCCCGGCAGCCGCCTGCCTGCGGAGCGCAAGCTGGCGCAGGAGCTGACGGTATCACGCTCTTCGCTGCGCGAAGCACTGCAGAAGCTGGTCGGCGAAGGCGTCCTGTTCAGCCGCACCGGCGGTGGACACTTTCTGTGTGATGCGCCCTCGCCGTGGTCTGAACAGCGTATTGTGCAGCCGCTGAAAGCGCTGGTCGCCGCCGATCCGGACTATCGCGATGACATTCTTGAGGCGCGCCACGCCATTGAAGCCAGCACCGCCTGGTTTGCCGCACTGCGCGCCACCGATGCCGATAAAGCAAAGCTGCAAACCTGCTTCGATGCCACGCTGAATTGTACCGAGAGCGATGCCCCGGAGCTGGCGGCGCAGGCCGACGTGCGCTTTCATCTGGCGATTGCCGAAGCCTCGCACAATGTGGTGCTGCTGCAGACCATGCGCGGCTTCTTCGATCTGCTGCAATCTTCGGTGATGCACAGCCGCCAGCGCATTTACAGCGCGCCGCACATTTTTGCCCAGCTGACCGAACAACACGAGGAGCTGCTGCTGGCGATCCTCGCCGGGGAGCCGGAGCGCGCCAGCCGCGCCGCCCGCGTCCACCTCGGCTTTGTCCACAGCACGTTGAAAACCATGCAGGAAGATGATGCCCGGCAGCAGCGCAGTACCCGCCTGCCGGACGATACAATCGATACACTCCAGGGAGAGAAACGATGATTATTTCAGCCGGCACCGACTACCGCGCCGCCGCAAAACGCATTCTGCCACCGTTCCTGTTTCACTATATCGACGGTGGTGCCTACGCCGAACATACCCTGCGCCGCAACGTGGATGACCTGGCGAATATCGCCCTTAAGCAGCGCGTGCTGAACAACATGTCCGAGTTGAGTCTGCACACTACGCTGTTCAACGAAACTCTGGCGATGCCGGTGGCGCTGGCACCGGTCGGGCTGTGTGGCATGTACGCACGCCGTGGCGAAGTGCAGGCGGCGAAAGCGGCGGCGGCGAAAGGCATTCCATTTACCCTTTCCACCGTCTCGGTGTGCCCGATTGAAGAGGTGGCTCCGGCGATTAACCGCCCGATGTGGTTCCAGCTCTACGTGCTGAAAGATCGCGGCTTTATGCGCAACGCGCTGGAACGCGCTAAAGCCGCGGGCTGCTCAACGCTGGTGTTTACCGTGGATATGCCCACCCCGGGCGCGCGCTACCGCGATGCCCACTCCGGTATGAGTGGCCAGAACGCCGCGCTGCGCCGCTACTGGCAGTCGGTTACCCATCCACAGTGGGCGTGGGACGTCGGGCTGAACGGCAAACCGCACGATCTCGGCAATATCTCCACCTACCTTGGTAAACCGACCGGGCTGGAAGACTATATCGGCTGGCTGGCGAACAACTTCGACCCGTCGATCTCGTGGAGCGATCTGGAGTGGATCCGCGAGTTCTGGGACGGCCCGATGATCATCAAAGGCATCCTCGACGCTGACGATGCGCGCGATGCGGTGCGCTTCGGCGCCGACGGCATTGTGGTCTCTAACCACGGCGGTCGTCAGCTTGATGGGGTGCTGTCAACGGCGCGTGCGCTACCCGCCATTGCCGACGCGGTAAAAGGCGACATCACCATTCTGGCCGACAGCGGCATCCGCAACGGCCTGGACGTGGTGCGCATGATTGCGCTGGGTGCCGACAGCGTGCTGCTGGGCCGCGCTTATCTTTATGCGCTGGCGACCGCGGGTCAGGCGGGCGTGGAAAACCTGCTGACGCTGATTGAGAAAGAGATGCGCGTGGCGATGACGCTGACCGGCTGTAAAACCATTGCCGATATTTCGCGGGAATCGCTGGTGAACCGCGGCCTGGCATAAGGCTTGCCTCACTTTCCGCAGTGAGCGGAAAGTGAGGCTAACGTTTCCTGAACCCATAAATAACTTAATTGGTTTGCCCGCCAGGAACCGTTATACTGATTATAAATCCATCAGTTATGGAGCGAATCATGACCCACAAATTATCCCCAATCGTCTCGGAGTTTGAGACACAGGAGCAGGCGGAAAGCTATGACCGCTGGTTTCGCGATAAAGTCGAAACGGCCATCAACAGCAAGGCACCGCACTCCCCGCATGATGAAGTCATTGCCGGGGCAAAAAAAATGATTGAACAAGTGAAAGCAAGGAGAAAGCTGGCTTAATGCTCCCCATCAAATGGACTGATGAAGCAAAGAGGGACCTCTACGCACTTATTGCTTTCATTGCTGAAGAAAACCCTTACGCAGCGGAATCGCTGCTCCAGCAATTGCAGGAGTCTATTCTGCCTGTCGCTGAGCATCCCTATATGTTTCGCGCGGGCAGGGTTCCCGGAACCCGAGAAATTGTGGCCCATCCCAATTACATCCTCATTTACAAGGTCCTTAATGATGCCATTCTGGTGCTGGGCGTGCTTCATTCGCGTCGTGAGTATCCGTAGCGCATTATCACTCCCTCTCGCTTTTGTCTGTTTGAACATAAAAGGGCGCACAATCATTCCGCACTGGACACGGACTGTAACGATCAGTACAGTCAATGCTCTTTAGTACACAAGCGGAGTTTTCCATGTCAGCTCTTGTCCCTCCCTTTACCCGTGAAAGCGCCATCCAGAAAGTTCGCCTGGCGGAGGATGGCTGGAACAGCCGCAACCCTGAAAGAGTATCGCGGGTCTACACCCCCGACAGCCAGTGGCGCAACCGCGCCGAGTTCGTCAGCGGGCGTGAGGAGATCGTCTGCTTCCTGACACGCAAATGGGCCAGGGAGTTGGACTACCGCTTGATCAAGGAGCTGTGGGCGTTTGGCGATAACCGCATCGCAGTGCGCTTTGCCTACGAATGGCATGACGATAGCGGCAACTGGTTCCGCTCCTTCGGCAATGAGAACTGGGAGTTTGATAAGCAGGGGCTGATGCAACAGCGCTTCGCCTGCATCAACGATCTGCCGATTAGCGCGGACGATCGCAAGTTCTTCTGGCCGCTCGGCCGCCGCCCGGACGATCACCCCGGCCTGTCTGAGCTGGGACTGTAAGCGATGCGCAGCGTATATCAACGCGAGGACGTGCTGCCGCTGGTGGCGGGCGTATTCCGCGAGCTGGGCTATGACGGCACCAGCATCAGCCGCATTACGGAAAAGACCGGGCTGGGAAAAGGCAGCCTGTATCACTTTTTCCCCGGCGGTAAAGAGGAGATGGCCGCCGCGGTGCTGGCCGAGGTCGACAGCTGGTTTACGCTGAATATCTTCACTCCGCTGCATGAGCAGGCAGCGGCCAGTGCCATCTCTGCCATGTGGCAGGCGGTGGAGAGCTATTTTCACTCCGGCCAGCGCATCTGCCTGCTGGGCGCATTTGCACTGGATGAGACGCGCGACCGCTTTGCCAGCACCATCAGCCGCTACTTCTCGCGCTGGATTGAGGCGCTGACTGCCGCGCTTATTCGCAACGGGCAGCAGGCCGCATCAGCGCGGGAGAACGCTCAGGACGCGGTGCTCGGCATCCAGGGGGCCATCACTCTGTCGCGTGCAATGAACGACCCCGCACTCTTTACTGCCGCGCTGGTGCGCCTCTCGCAGCGCCTGTAACGCGGGTTTCGTACCAGGCAAATCGACCGCCACCCGCTCAATCTGCGGGCTGCCGATGGCGTAAATCCGCAGTGACGGTTATACACAACCTTACGCCTCCTTTCCGCATGATTTTTTTCACTAATTTCAGACAATGCGTCATTTAATAACATCTTAATATTTGCCAATAATAGCCGATAAGGTAGTGTTTACTCTTTACAGAACCCGTGCTTACTGGGGCTACTCATCGTCTTTCCGGAACTTCAATGAAAATCGAACACAGCACGGTTGCTGAACTACGCCGCGAGTTTATGCGCAACGTTGTCGCACCAGTGGTTGCGGTCGTGGTGTTCGCCCTGCTGGGATGCGGATTTACCGCGTACTGGGTAACGGCACAGAGCAATGCGAAAGCAGAAGAAAAACAGCAGCAGGTCATTGAAAATATTTTTGCCCAGCATCTGGCTGATTTTGGCAACCAGCATAAAAACCTGCTGAAAGGCGCGGATTTACTGGTACAGATGGCGAAGCCGGACGAGTTTGGCAGCTGGCTCTACAGCCTCGCCGGTGACAACGAAATCTATCTGATGGACGCGCAGCACCGGCCAATTGCCGCCTGGCTGGCTGGCCGCGCAGCCCCGCTTTCCCGCTATGGCGGTGTCAGTCAGTCGCTAGCCAACTGGCTGCATCCTGCCGGCGGGGAGGATTTCACCCGCGATTTTATCCGCCTGCGCGGGCGGGTGGCGGAAGTGGTCATTGGCAGCCTGCCGGGCGATCGGGCTAATCGCCAGCTGGTGTTTATCCGCTATCTGCACTACAGCTTTATCGATTTTCTTGAACACCGTGGCGTCGTCAGCCGCTTCCGCTTTATCCCCAGCGATCCTGAACAGGCCAACAGCGCCGGTTTTCTGCTGACCTCGCAGCGCGGTATCCCGGTCAGCAGCGTCTCGTGGGAGCCGATGCGCCCGGGCACGCAAATGCTGAAAGTCACCGGGCCGCTGATTGCGGTGGCGATCCTCAGCATTACTCTGATGTGCATCCTGATGACGCACCGCCTGTGGTTCTCCTCGCTTAAACTCTCCAGCTCAATGCGTCGCCTGGCCGCCAGCGAAGCGCACGCCAGGCATCTGGCGCATCACGATACCTTAACCGGCTTGCCAAACCGTGCCTGGATTGAGGAGCAGCTCAACCGTCGCCTCTTCCAGCTGCCGCTAAAGGGCGAAAAACTGGCGCTGCTGCTGCTCGATCTCGACCGTTTTAAAATGATCAACGATACCTACGGCCATCATACGGGTGACGATCTGATCGTCGAAATCGGCCAGCGCCTGTCAAGACTGCTGCCGGGAGAGAATGCCGTGGGCCGTCTCGGCGGCGATGAGTTTGTGGTGATGCTCAGCAAGATCGAGAGCGAACAGCAGGTCGCGGAGATGTGCCAGCAGATCATCACCCAGCTGGCCGCGCCGATGACGCTGCGCGGCCACAAGCTGTGGGTTGGCGTCAGCATCGGCGTGGCGCTGGCTCCCGAGCACAGCACGGACCTGCTAGAGCTGATGCGTAAGGCGGATATTTCGCTGTACGCCGCCAAAGCAGAGGGCGGCGGGCGCTACTGCCTGTTTATCCCAACGATGGATGAAGCGCTGCAAAAGCGTCAGCGGCTGGCCCAGCAGCTGCGTGTGGCGCTGGAAAACAATAATCTCGGACTGATGCAGTGGTATCAGCCGATTATGGATATCAGCGGCACTAAGCTGTTCGCCGTCGAAGCCCTGCTGCGCTGGCAGCACCCGACGCTGGGCGCCATTTCGCCGGCGGAGTTTGTGCCGATAGCGGAGGAGACCGGGCTGATTATCCCGCTCGGCGAGTGGGTGATTGAGCAGGCGTGCAGGCTGGCAACCCGCTGCCCGAAGCTGATCGTCGCAATCAATGTTTCGCCACTGCAGTTCCTGGCGCCCGGCTTTGTTGATACGCTGCGCGAAATTATCACCCGCCACAACGTAAATCCGCGTCAGATCGAGCTGGAAATTACCGAGGGCGTGTTGCTGGAAGATGAGCAGCAGGCGCTGAGAACCATCCGCACCCTGCGCGCGGCCGGGTTCTGCATCGCGCTGGATGATTTTGGCACCGGCTACTCCAGCCTGAATTATTTGATCCAGTTCCCGGTGGATACGATTAAAATCGACCGCGCATTTATCCAGTCGCTGGGGGTACGTGCGAATTCAGCCACCATCGTGAAGTCGGTGATCAACCTCGGTCACAGTCTGGGGATAACGGTCACAGCGGAAGGCGTGGAAACCGAAGAGCAGCGTTTAATGCTGGAAGCCGCCGGCTGCGACCGGCTGCAGGGTTTCCTGCTGAGCCGCCCGCAGCCGGCGGAGCAGTTACGTCAGCTGCTCCTGGAAAAATTCACCTGACCAACGGGCGGACCGAACAAAATGGTCCGCCCCTACAGGACAATATAACCGTAGAGAGCGACCCTTTTTTCCGGTCGCCCCGTGCCAATGATTCGCAGCAAAATTTAACCTAATAAACGGAATAAAATGAAAAAGCTCTCCCTGGCAATAATCATGCTGGCCATCGCACTGCTGACCTGGTGGTTTGGTTTTCGCACTCCGCCGCACGACCCGCACTATGACGCCGCCGCCTGCGTGGCGCTGGATGTGCTGGGCACGCCAACCAGCGAGCAGGATTTTGTCGAGAAAATCCGCACGGTGATCGTCAACGAGAACAACTCATACTCGTTCAAACAGGTGAGCTACGACGACCAGCAGGGCCAGATGTCGATCGCTAAATATCGGGCGTTAAGCGCAGAGCAGAAAGCCACGGCGGCCAAAGACGTCGACAGCTGCATCCGCGTGATCTCCGCCAGCCACTGATTGTCCTCAGGCGAAGCGGAACACCGCAATCGCCTGCTGAAGCGCCTCAGCCTGCTGCTGCTGCTGCTGTGCAACCTCCAGCGTCTCCGCTACGTGCTGCAGGTTGTGCTGCACGCTGCTGTCAATGCTCTCCACACTCTCCTTCATCTGCGTAATACTGCTGAGCTGCTGGTCGTTCATCTGCATCAGTTCCTCAACCAGCTGCGCCAGGCCGCTGATAGTGGCGATCGCTTCCTGCATGGTTTTGCCTGCTGCGGCTACCTGCTCGCTGCCGCTTTGGCTGCGTTCCACCGAGGTGGCGATCAGTGTACGGATCTCCTTCGCCGCGTTTTCACAGCGCATCGCCAGGGTGCGCACCTCCGCCGCTACCACGGCAAAGCCCTGGCCGTGCTGACCGGCGTTGGCGGCTTCTACCGATGCATTAAGCGACAGGATATTGGTCTGGAAGGCGATGCCGTCGATCAACTCCAGAATCACATTAATGCGCCGCGACTCCTGCTCGATCTGCGCCATTGAGCCGATGGCCTGTTCGAGATTTTCACCTCCACGCCGCGCCACCGCATTAGCCTCGTGCGCCAGCTGCTGTACCGCATGGGCTTTTTTGCTGGTCAACGAGGCCGCCGCATTCATCTGCTCCATCGCGCTCGCCGCCACAGCCAGCGCGCGCGCCTGCTCATCGGTGCGCTGCGACAGTGCGGCATTACGTTGCAGAATACTGTCGGACTCCTCCAGCAGCAGCCCGACGCCATCACTGACGCGGTTTAGCGTGCCGTGCATGGCGCCGAGCGTGGTGCTGAAGGTCCGGGCGAACGGCGTGGTGCTGCGGCTGTCTTCCGCCGTCAGCGTCAGGCGGCCCGGCTCGCGGTTGATCCACGCGGCTAACTGCGCCACTTCGCTGGCGGCACGGGCATCCGCCGCCATGCGCTGCGCAATGAAAATCAGAATGGCGGTTTGTGCCACGACGAATACCGCGTGGAACAGCACCATATGAAAACCAGGGTGCGTAAAGCAGACGATGCCGTAAAGGTCGTTTTCCTGCAAATAGTTGAACAGGGCGTGATGAATCGCGGCGGTGGCGGCACCCATCAATAACGGGCGGTAGTCGCGGTAGGCTAGCAGTGCCGAGAGCAGCACAAAAATAGAGAAGTGATATTCGACTTCACCTTCTCCAAGCTGGATCATCAGCGCCGAAAAGGCGATCAGGGTAACGGCAAACCACAGGCGGGTGGCCAGGCTTCCCGGCAGCAGCGCGCGCAGCAGTGTGCTGGCGAACGCCAGCGCGCCGCCGACAATCAGCGCCAGCATCAGCGAATCCATCACCCAGCCCACCACACTGGTGATAGTGAACATCCCCCACACCAGAAACAGCATCAGCAAATCGGCCTGGCGCCAGATTTTTTCCAGCGAGATAACTTCTACCGCCTGACCATTGCCCTGCTGAAACGTTGTAGCGTCCATAGGTACCCCAAAAAGAGAGATTATTGAGCAGATCATCGGCACGCGCTGGGTAAACATGAATCACTGCGAGGCTTTTTGTGATTGCGCTCACCTTTCAGCCAATGAAAAAGGGACCGCGAGTTAGGCGGTCCCTTTAGGCAGGAATTTTCTTTTATAAAAGATTAGCTGAAGTTACTTTTGGCATCATCTTCAGTAATCTTTACTATTTCTCTTTCTGTCCGCTACCTGAGGTAGTCGCCGAAAAAGGTGCTGCGTGAGTAATTTCCCTGGTGAGGCGGAATATTTGCCTTGCCAAACTGGCGAGACGAAATGATATTAGTGTGATCTTGTTCACGGCTTCGTCTGATGGGTGACACCATAAGCGTTTTTGGCACCCGAGGGAACGGGGGGAAAACACTCTTGAAAAAAAGGCAAATTAATGATAATTACCCCTCAGTAATATGCAGGTTATCTTATTAATTTTTAGTCAAATAATGAGTGCACGAAGCCAATGAAGATCCTTGTTACCGATACACCCGCTGCTGCTGATGAAGAGTACGTCATCGACAGCCTGTGGGCACATAATGCAAAAATAACGCCGGTGGATATCCACCCGCTGTTTATCACCCTGCGTGATGACGACAACCAAATCTACGCCGGGCTGGTTGCCAGAACCTGGTGGGGTGGACTGGAAGTTCAGTATTTATGGGTCAGCGATGCGTGCCGGGGGAAAGGGACCGGTCGTGACCTGATGCAAACCGCCGAAGCAGAAGCCCGCAAGCGCGGCTGCCATATGGCGTATGTCGACACCTTTGATTTTCAGGCGAAAGGTTTCTACGAAAAATTAGGTTATGCGCCTTACGGTGAGCTGGGCGATTACGCCCATCTGCACACCCGCCACTACCTGGCAAAAAAACTCTGACCGCACGCCCCCAGGAGGAAAATGGAATTGTCACCGGATAAGCCCGCATCCAGCTTCAGCGCATTGATTGCGATGATGGAGCATTTAACCGATCCCTGGGGGATTAAAGATCCCGAATCGCGCCATCTGTATATGAACCGCGCCGCATACAGCTACACCAATACGCCGGCGGATTTTAATATTGAAGGTCGCCTGGACAGCGAGTTTCCCGCTGCCTGGGCCGAATGCGAAGATGAGCTGATCGAACACGACCGCCGCACTCAGGCTTCTAACAGCCGGGTGGCGGTGATTGAGACCCACTACTGGTTCGGTCAGAAAACCTTAACGCCGTACGTCAGCGAGAAGCTGCCGCTGTATGACGAGCGCGGCGAGTATATCGGCGTAGCCTGGAATGCCAGGATCCTCGATACCATGTCGCCACTGAAATACATCACCCAGCAGAAGCCGGGGGTGCTGACCACCGAAGTCAGCAGCGATCTGTTCACCCGCTCCGAGCTAGATACGCTGTTTTTAATGCTGCAGCGCCTGTCGACCAAGGAGATTGCCCGCATTTATAACCTCAGCCATCGCACGGTAGAAAACCGTATTTACAACATCTACCAGAAAGCTGGCGTACATACGCTGAGTCAATTTGAAGAGTACTGTCGCCACACCGGGCTGGACAACTTTATACCGGACCGCCTGATCGAAAAGGGCATTCAGTTTATTTAACTTTTAAGCAAGGAACCTCTCTGTGATCCGTATTGAAGATTACCCGCTCGAGCGCGTGCCGGACAATAAGCGCGTCTCATTTCTCAGCGTTGCGGTGGTGCACATGGGCATGCTCACCGCGCTCGATCAGTTTATGCTCGGCGCCGTGCTGGGCGACTCCATGAGTCTGGCCTCGGCCTTTATCGCTATTCTGGCCGGCAGTGTGATTTTCGGTATTGTCACCTACGGACTGGGCTATGCCGGGATGCGCGAAGGAATTTCCGGCAGCCTGCTGGCGCGCTGGTGCGGATTTGGCCGTATCGGGTCGGTGCTGATTGGCCTGGTGGTGGCGGTCAGCCTGCTGGGCTGGTTTGGCATTCAGAATGCTATCTTCGCCAAGTCGCTGAACTTTGCGCTTGGCGGCGTGCTGGGCTTCCCGCTGGCGGCCAGCCTTTCCGGCCTGCTGCTGACGGTGCTGGTCACCTTTGGCTTTAAGGCGCTACGCGTCACCGCACGCATTGCCGTGCCGCTGTTTATCTGCCTGGTCGGCTTTATCTCCTTCCATACCCTGGCTGGCCACACCCTGCAGCAGATTATCGACCTGCCGCCAACGGGCAGCCCGCTGACCATCAGTGCGGCAATCACCATGGTGGTGGGCGGGGCGATTGTTGCCAGCCTGATGACCCCCGACCTGACGCGCTATTCGCGCTCGTCGAAGCACGTGGCGGGTATCACCCTGATGACCATTATTGCCGGGGAGTTTATCGTGAACGGGCTGGCGATTATGATTGCCCGCACGCTGCAAACCGCTGATGTGGTGACGATTATGTCGCAGGTCGCGGGCGGGGTTGGCCTGCTGGTGGTGATCCTCTCCACCCTGCGCGTCAATGACCTTAACCTTTACTCTTCGTCCCTTGGGGTGATAAACGCCGTTGAGGGCATCTGCGGCGTCAAGCTGCAGTACCGTTACACCACGCTGGTGATTGGCCTGCTCGGTACGCTGCTGTCGGTGCTGGGCATTCTCGACCGCTTTGTCGACTTCCTGACGGTACTGGGCGTGGTGTTCCCACCGATCCTCGGTATCATGCTGGTCGATTATCTGCTGCTGCGCAGCCATCGCGCCGCACTGGATAGCAGCCGCGCCGCCGGCAAGCTGCCAACGGATGCCGAGACGCCGGTGATTGGCTGGACGGCGATTGTCGCCACGCTGATAGGAAGTGTGATTGGCCTGATGACCGAGTGGGGCGTACCAACCATCAATTCGCTGCTGGTGTCCTGTGTGATCTACATCGTGCTGTCGCTGGCGCTGCGCCGCAACCGCGTGGTGCAACCTTCCGTATAAATGTTCAGGGCGACGCACGCTGCGTCGCCCTGCTGTTCCTGATTACTTCACGCGCTCAGGCAGTAAATCAATCGTCTGGCTGCGCCTCTTCATCACGCTGTTCAGCAGTACCCAGGCACAGCTTGCCACCAGCCCCGCCAGAGCAAACAGAACCGCAATCAGCATCCGCTTCGGACCATCACGCTTAATGGGCTCGTAAGGCGCACGCATGTACTTGAACGGCTCAACGGTCAGCTCATCAATTTTCAGGTTGTTCAACTTTTCAATATACAGGCGTCGGTTTTGCAGGTCAGCGCTCAGTTGCGACGGGTCGGTAATGGACTTCTCAATCGCCAGTTTACGCTCCAGACCGTCGGCCCCCAGGGTGACGGAAAAGTCCGGGTCGTCCTGAATGGCAGTGCCATTGCTCCAGGAAGGTTTTTTCAGACCGGCAGAGCGGGCGATATCGAGGGCATACTGCAGGCGGTCAAGCTTAATCTGATGCAGATTTTTCGCCTGCACTAAATCAAATTCATAGCGCCCAATCTCTTTGCCTTTCAGCATATCAACCTGATATTTCAGGCGCTGATGCAGCTCCTGCTCCACCACCGTGGTGACATAGTTGATATAGCCTTCCAGCAGGTCGCGTGCGGCGGTGGGCGTTTCGGCGGTGTATTTGATCTCGTAATAACGGTACTCTTTTTTATCACCGTCTTTGTCCTGCACCGAACTGTGCGAATCGATATTGCCATTGAGAATGGCATTGATCAGGTGATTACGCATCTCCGGGCTGTCGGCTTTGTCCTGCACCAACTCTTTAAAATAGGTAGTGTTAACCAGATATTTTTCGCGCAGAGTGCGTGAATCGAAGTTGCGCATAAAATCAGACAGCAGCGAGTCCGGGTTGATATCGGTTTTGATATTCAGCACCGCCAGCTCGGTCAGTACCTTTTCCATGCTGCGCAGCTGCGGCGCTTCGGCAGGTACCAGCACAGTGGAGCTGGTCCAGCGCTGCGGCATCAGATAGCTGACGCCAATCCCCGCCAATAATGCCAGCATGGTAAAACCCGCAATCAGATACTTTCGCTTTAGAATAATAGAGAGCAGCTCAAGCAGATCAATTTCGTCATCGGGGTGAGAATATGAATGACCAGAATTTTCGATACGCCGGGGGTGCGAATGCTCGTCAGAGGTGATGTAACTCATAGGTTCCTTTCCTGTAATACTTGCAATAGCTCAGGGCGGGAGACACAGCGACCATACGTTAAACAATTGATATTTAACGAAATACATCACATTACTGCCATCACATCCCTTGATGGGCATTAATGTAACACAGACCATTCTTATTTTAAAAATAAAATTAACCGCAAATTAATCGTTAACAAAAAGTTATTTACTGGCAAAAAAGAATTAATAGGCTTACATAGCTTGCGTCTTATTTGCTCGCGACAAGCCAAGAATTTTCCTAGTATAGCAAGTGTATTTACCCGGCGGCGAAGCATTATCGCTCCGCCGCCGGTTGCAGCATTACTTCGCGTAAGCTTCGGTGCTGACGTGGATTTTCACCTCATCACTGACTGCCGGAACATACTTGTCGAGCTTAAAGTCAGAACGTTTGATGGTGGTTTCAGCATCAAAACCTATTGCCTGTTTTTTCACCATCGGATGCTCACCCTGCTTGTTCAGCACCGCGTGCAGGATCACCGGTTTGGTGATGCCTTTGATGGTCAGGTCACCATACACGTCCAGCTTGTTCCCGCCTTTGCTGACCACTTTGCTACTGCTGAAGGTCGCCGTGGGGTATTTCGCCACGTTAAAATAGTCCGCGCCTTTAAACTCGCTGGTCAGCGCCGCTACGTGCGTATCAATAGTGTCAATCGGCAGGCTAACCTGTACTTTCGATGCCGCCACGTTGGCCGCATCATAGGTAATTAAACCAGTAACGTTAGAGATATCCGCCGTGGGGTTAGAGAAACCGAAATGGTTCCAGGAGACCACCACGGCGGTATGGCCCGGGTCGATATCATAATTTTGTGCTGCGGCCATGGTGAACTGAGAATAGAGTGCGGCGCTCATCAGCAGCGGCAGGGCGATCTTTTTCATTGCAGACATTCAGGGGCATCCTGTTAGTAGAGTGACCTTTGAAGTCTGCAAGAGAAAGCGCGCCAGTGATATTGAAGATATTTGACCGCGACGTTCAAAAAAGCCACCTAATACCGGCAGGTTAATATCCCAATAAATTACTGTTTATAGTAGTGATTATATTTATTACGTCCGCCCTTTATACGGCCCGACCGCCACTGAATCACGCAGCACCAGCTGGCCATTGAATGCTGGCAGCGGTGCGGTTGGCTGACCATCCAGCATCAGCACCAGTTTTTCCAGCGTGTGTTTGATCATCTCGCCAACCGGCACATGTACCGTGGTCAGCGGCGGCACAAAGAAGGAGGCCATCGGGATATCATCAAAGCTGAGCAGCGACACATCCTCAGGAATGCGTTTACCGCTGGCGTACAGCGCCCGCGCCGCGCCAATTGCCATATCGTCGTTGCTCGCCACCAGCGCGGTAAATTCAACTGCGCGCTGCAGCAGCTGCTGTCCGGCTTCAAACCCGCTAAGCGGTGTCCAGCTGCCGTGAGCGACTAGCCGTTCATCAAACGGCAGATGATGCGAATGCAGAGCCGCACGATAACCGTTGAGTCGGCTGGTGCCGGTCGGCGAACCGGGCGAGCCGGCAATAAACGCGATGTCGCGATGCCCCTCGGCGACCAGGTAATTAACTGCATCAAAAGTATTTTGCTCGTGGGCGGCAAAGACGCAGTGCTGCGGATGCTGTTGCAGCTGACGATTGACGACAATAATCGGCTTGCTGGTTTGCTCAATAATCTCATCCAGCTCGGCGGTATTGAGAAAGCGCGGATAGATAATGATCGCATCACAGCGCAGATCGAGCAGGAACTCGATGGCCTGGCGCTCCTGACGGGCGTCATGCTTGCCATCAGCGAGGATCAGCTGGCGCCCATGCTGCTCGGTGACGGTGGCCGCCTGAAATAACAGTTCACTGAAATAGGGGCCGTTATATAAGGTATTGGTCACCACCAGCCCGATATTTTGCGATTTACTGGTGGCCAGATTGCGCGCCAGCAAATTAAGACGATAGCCCGTCTCTTCAATCGCCTTAAATACTTTATCCTGGGTAGTTTTACTGACGTAACTGTTTCCCGCTAATACCCGGGAAACGGTGGCTTTTGATACGCCCGCTTTTTTCGCAACATCCAGCATAGTAATCATTGAGGCATCCTGAAGACTAATTCCTGTTTGCCATAATACCCTGTTTTATCACCTGCCCCAACCTGATGTAGTAACAGCATGAAATTATTAGCTTTGTTGAGGTTCACTGTTGCCCTCCTTCGACTTTAATGCTGATAGATCCGTGAGTTAATAATAATTAAACTCGCTGATAACCTGCAGGTAACCTGATTAAAGATATATCTATTACCAGCATAAAACTGAGGTTTTACTCGGGCGATAACGGGCGATTGGGATCGCGCTCACAGAACGATTCAAAGAATATGAAACCGGTTGCAGAAACGGGGTTCTTTCGGCTATTTATTAAAAAAACCAGACCGGAGAACAACCATGAATAAGATCTTACTCTGTTGTGCTGCAGGTATGTCCACCAGCATGGTGGTACAGCGAATGGAAAAATCCGCGCAGGAAAAAAATATTGATGTTGAGATCAATGCCGTAGGTTTTGATGAGTTTAACCAGCAGATAGGCAGCTACGACTGCTGCCTGCTTGGCCCACAGATCAAGTACAAGCTGGTAGATTTCAAACCGATCGCCGACAAGCTGCACAAACCGATTGCCGTTATCAACATGATGGATTACGGCATGATGAACGGCGAGAAGATCCTTACCGACGCGCTGGCAATGATTGCCAATAACGGGGCAGCAAAATGAGTCGCCTCAGCGAGAAGCTGTTTGGCGTCATTGAGAACCGCATCAGCCCGATTGCGGCACGCTTATCCAGCCAGCGACACGTGGTGGCGATCAAGGACGGCTTTATCTCCTCGATGCCGTTTCTGATTGTCGGTTCGTTTATGCTGCTGTTCGCTCACCCACCGTTTGGTGCCGACAGCCAGTGGGCATTTGCGCAGTGGTGGCTCGGCATGGTTGAGCGCCACAGCGAACAGATTATGATGCCGTACAACATGACGATGGGCATCATGGCGGTATATATCTGCGCCGCCATCGCTTACAACCTGGCGATCAGCTACAAAATGAACGGCTTTATGGCCGCTTGTCTGGCGCTGATGTCCTTCCTGGTGGTGGCCGCGCCGCAAACTAACGGCGCGTTACCGGTCAGCTCGCTGGGAGGGGAAGGGATCTTCACCGCGATTATTGTCAGCCTCTACGCCACCGAACTGATGCACTTCCTGCAAAAACACAATATCGGTTTTAAGCTGCCGGAACAGGTGCCGCCAAAGATCCGTCAGTCGTTCGATCTGCTGATCCCGATCCTGGCGATCTTCCTGACGCTGTTCCCGCTCAGCCTGCTGGTGCAGGATCAGTTTGGCATGCTGCTGCCGCAGGCGATTATGGCGATCTTCAAGCCGATTATCTCCGCCTCGGATTCACTGCCTGCCATTCTGATTGCGGTGCTGCTGTGCCACCTGCTGTGGTTTGCCGGGATCCACGGCGCGGTGATTGTCGGCGGTATTTTGCAGGCTTTCTGGCTGACCAACCTCGGGATAAACCAGCAGGAGCTGAACGCCGGGCAGCCGATTACCCAGATCTTTATCGAGCCGTTCTGGCAGTTCTTTATCGTGGTCGGCGGTTCCGGTTCCACGATGGGGCTGGTGTTCCTCTACCTGCGCAGCCGCTCGGCGCACTTGCGCTCAATCGGCAAGCTTGGCCTGGTGCCCAGCATGTTCAATATTAACGAGCCGATTATCTTCGGTTCCCCGGTGGTGATGAACCCGCTGCTGTTTATCCCGTTTATTACCGCCCCGCTGGTCAACGCGGTGATCGCTTACGTTGCCACGCGCACCGATTTGGTCAATCACGTGGTGTCGCTGGCACCGTGGACCACGCCCGGCCCGATTGGCGCGGCCTGGTCTACCGGCTGGGATTTCCGTGCGGTGATCCTGGTTGGCGTGCTGATCGTGATTTCCACGCTGATCTACTACCCGTTTTTCAAGATGTACGAGCGCCAGTTACTGGCAGCAGAAGCCCCTGCCCCGTCCGAGGGTGAACTGAAAACAGTGGAGAATGCATGATGGATATGGAAAGCACGGTGATGGAGCTGATCATTAACGCTGGCGAAGCCCGCTCCTGCGCGATGCAGGCGCTGCGCGCAGCCCGCCAGTATGACTGGCTGGAAGCGGACGCGCAGTTGACGGCAGCGACCGCGGCGGCAAAGGCAGCGCATAAGATCCAGACCGCCTTAATCGGTGAGGATGAAGGCGTTGGCAAGCTGCCGATGAACCTGATTCTGGTGCATGCCCAGGACCACCTGATGAACGCCATGCTGTGCCGCGAGCTGGCAGAAGAGATTATCCTGCTGCACCGCGAGATTGCGGCCTTGAAGCACAAGGGCTGAGGCTGCGGGCAGACCGAAAAGAGGGTCAGGCGCGCCTGCCCCGTTAAACACGCAAGGAGAACCGGATGCAATACCCACAGTTAGCGCCCTTCCCTGACGGATTTTTATGGGGAGCGTCCACTTCGGCCTACCAGGTTGAAGGGGCGTCACTTGAGGATGGCAAAGGGCCATCGGTGATTGATAAAGCCAGCTTTGACCCGCGCCTCACCGACTTCACCGTCACCAGCGATCACTACCACCGCTTTAAAGAGGATGTGGCCCTGTTCGCTGAGCTGGGCCTGAAGACTTACCGTCTGTCGATCTCCTGGAGCCGCCTGTTCCCGAACGGCAGCGGCGAGCTGAACGCGAAAGGCGTGGAGTTCTACCAGCAGCTGCTGAGCGAATTGACCCAGCACGGCATTGAACCGCTGGTTACGCTGTACCACTTCGATCTGCCGTGGGCGCTACAGGAGAAAGGCGGCTGGTCCGATCCGGCGACGGTCGACGCCTTCGAGCACTTCGCCCGCACCTGTTTTGAACTGTATGGCGACCGGGTGAAATACTGGCTGACCATCAATGAACAGAACATGATGATCCTGAAAGGCGACGTCATCGGTACGCTGCCGGCCGGAACGCCCGATCCGCATAAAACCCTGTATCAGCAGAATCACCATATGATGCTGGCACAGGCGCGGGCGATGATCGCCTGCCATCAAATGCTACCGGGCGCAAAAATCGGCCCGGCGCCGAATATCTCCTGCGTCTATCCGGCCAGTTCTAAGCCTGAGGATGTGCTGGCGGCCCATAACTTCACCTCTATTCGCAACTGGCTGTACCTCGACCTTGCCTGCCATGGCCGCTACAACACCGTGGCGTGGCGCTTTATGCAGGAGAAAGGCTGGCTGCCAAAGATTAATCCGGGAGATATGGAACTGCTGAAGCAGGCGAAGCCGGACTTTATTGCCTTCAACTACTATGCCTCTGCCACCGTGGCTGCCGCGCAGGATGAGGCGGGCGAAGGCAGCCAGAAGGTGGATCAGCAGATGGCAGGCATCGATAAGGATGTTTACGTCGGCACCAATAACCCGCACCTGAAGAAAAACCAGTTTAACTGGTATGTTGACCCGGTGGGCTTCCGCATTACCGCACGCGAGATTTACGATCGCTACACGCTGCCGCTGATTATTACCGAAAATGGCCTCGGTGCCTTTGATGAACTGACTGCCGACAACAAGGTGCATGATGACTACCGCATCGCCTACCTCAGCGACCACCTGGCACAGCTGCAGCTGGCGATCAGCGACGGCGTGGAGATCTTCGGTTATTGTCCGTGGTCGGCTATCGATCTGGTCAGCACGCATCAGGGCATCAGCAAGCGCTACGGCTTTATCTACGTCAATCGCGACGAGCACGATCTGAAGGATCTGGCGCGCTACCGCAAGAAGAGTTTCAGCTGGTACCAGCGGGTGATCGCCTCGAACGGCGCGAATTTGCATAAAGATATCGGGTATTAAACCCGTAGGGATCGGGCATGCCGATCCCTACGGATTTCTCGGTTTCGCTGGGCGCGGCTCACCCGCCCCCAGCGGATGTTCCACTATTTTGTAGCGGCGAGGCATACCTCGCCCAGGACGTTGTTAATCTCACCAGATAAGGAAAAGGTTATGTCACAGCAGTTACCCAACGATTTTTTATGGGGCGGCGCGGTCGCGGCACATCAGGTTGAAGGCGGCTGGAATGAGGGCGGCAAAGGCCCGAGCATCGTTGACGTATTGTCCGGCGGCTCCCACGGCGTTGACCGCCAGATCACCGACGGCATCGACCCGTCGCTCAACTACCCGAATCACCTGGCGGTAGATTTCTACCATCGCTACAAAGAAGATATCGCGCTGTTCGCCGAGATGGGCTTTAAGTGCTTCCGTACCTCGATTGCCTGGACGCGCATCTTCCCGAAAGGCGACGAGCAGGAGCCAAACGAAGCCGGATTACAGTTCTACGATGACCTGTTTGACGAGCTGCTGAAGCACGGCATTGAGCCGGTGATCACTCTCTCGCACTTCGAGATGCCGCAGCATCTGGTCAAGGAGTACGGCGGCTGGCTGAATCGTAAAGTGGTCGACTTCTTTGTGCGCTACAGCGAAGTGGTGCTGAAGCGCTATCAGCACAAAGTGAAATACTGGATGACCTTTAACGAGATTAACAATCAGCGTAACTGGCGCTATCCGCTGTTTGGCTACTGCAACTCCGGGGTGATTTTTACCGACCACGATAAGCCAGAGCAGGCGATGTACCAGGTGCTGCACCACCAGTTTGTTGCCAGCGCACAGGTAGTGAAGCTGGGCCATGAGATTAACCCGCAGCTGCAGATTGGCTGCATGCTGGCGATTGTGCCGCTCTACCCGTGGTCGTGCCACCCGGACGACGTAATGTTCGCCCAGGAGTCGATGCGCGAGCGCTATCTGTTCGGCGATGTGCATCTGCGCGGCTACTACCCCTCTTACATCCTGAAAGAGTGGCAGCGTAAAGGCTACCAGATCGAGATGCAGCCGGGCGACGAGCAGGTGCTGCGCGACGGCTGTGCCGATTACCTTGGCTTCAGCTATTACATGAGCAATGCGGTGCAGTTCTCCGCCAAGGACAGCGATGATGGCCGCCATATTGAGGGCTTCCCCGGCAGCCGCCCGAACCCGCACGTGAAAGCGTCCGACTGGGGCTGGCAGATTGACCCGGTAGGCCTGCGCTACACGCTGAATGCCTTCTGGGAACGCTATCAGAAGCCGATGTTTATCGTGGAAAACGGCTTTGGCGCTTACGATACCGTGGAAGCCAACGGCGAGATCAACGACGACTACCGCATTGCCTACCTGCAGGCGCATATCGAGCAGATGAAGATTGCGGTGCTGGAAGATGGCGTTGAGCTGATGGGCTACACGCCGTGGGGCTGTATTGACTGCGTGTCGTTCACTACCGGCCAGTACAACAAGCGTTACGGCTTTATTCACGTGGATAAAAACGATGACGGTACTGGCACCCTGGCGCGCGCTAAGAAGAAGAGTTTCGCCTGGTATCAGCGGGTGATCGCCAGCAACGGCGCAGATCTGTAAAGCTGGAAAACATCGGGGCGACCGAAAAAATGGTCGGCCCTGTTACTCTCCCCTCCACATCCTGTAGGGGCCGACCGCTTTTCTGGTCGACCCGCATATCGATGCACAAGGTAAAACGGGCGAGGCATGCCTCGCCCCTGCGAGAAAACTACGCTTTCTTGCCAATCGAACGGTGCAGATCCTGAATGCGTTTCATCGACTTCATGGTTTTTTGCGGCGCCGTGGATGCCACCGACATCACCAGCATCTCCAGACACAGCAGCACCGAACCGTGCAGCGCCACTTTGCCGTTTTCCCCGCCGCGCGGCACGACGATTACCGTATGCGCTTCGCGACTGAAGCGTGAATCCGGCGCATTGGTCAGCAGAATCGCCGGAATACCGAGACGCCGCGCTTCGGCCAGCGTGGTCAGCCCCTCCCGATGCGCCGACTTCTGCCCCATCATGATCAGCACGTCGCCACGCTGCAGGCTCAGCAGCTGTTCTGCCAGCAGAATGCCGGTGCGGTTGAGCGCATAAGCCGGGGTGCCAATGCGCGTCATCATGCGCGCCGTATAGTCCGCCAGCACGCCGGAGGCACCAATGCCGAAAATCGCTATCTGCTGCGCCTCGGCCAGCAGCGCCACGGCCTGCGCCATCGCCAGGCGATTTTTCGGCTCGCTTAATACTTCGCAGGCGCGCTGGTGCCCCTCAATGACGAAATCGATACTGGCATTGATATCGCAGGAGAGCGCGCTGACGGTGGTGTTCATCTTCTCCGCCGAGTTCAGCCCCGGCCCGAGAAAGCCTTCCATCGTCAATTTCACATCGCGCAGGCCAGCAAAACCCAATGCCTGAATGGCGCGGATCACCGTCGCATCGGAGCTTTGCGTGGCGACCGCAATTTCCATGGCCGTATGTTCCAGTACCACGTGGCGATGTTCGTTGATATAGCTGGCAACGGCATACAAACGGGGAGAAAGCTGATGCGCCCGTGCTCGAAAGCGCTCGCCGTACAGATCGGTGCGCCGACGGCTGCCTGGCAGGCTCATTGCGCCTCCGCTTTTTCCGGCAGCGTGCGCCCGGAAAGATGGGATTGAACTTGCGCCACCAGCAGGCCGAGCGAAGCGAATGAGTTAGAGATCACCTCATCGCGCGACAGCAGAATGTAGTGCCCGCTGCGGCAGGCTTTGAGGAAATCACAGAAGCCGGGGATGACCCGGTTCATGTCGGCGATCTCATCTGCTGGCTTACCGCCAGTATCGGCACGCCAGGTATCAAAGACGTAATCGGCATCCAGCTCCGGCAGGCGTTCTGCACTGACATCGATGCGGCCCCCGTCCGGGATGCTGTCGACCAGCGGCGGGAACCTGAACCCGGCATCGCGCAGCACCCGGCCCAGCGAGTGATAGCTGTGATGCACGGTAATTTTGCCGTTGTTAGCCTGGATAACCGACACGCTGATGTGCTGCGTGTCGACGACGTGCTTCAGCTGCGCGATCTGCTGCTGATAGCGGCGTTCGAGGATCGCCAGCTGCGCCTGGGTGCCGGTGAGCTGCGCCAGCTTGCTGTAGATGCGCGGCGCCCCGCCAACCAGATGATCGATGCTGACGGTCGGCGCGATTTTCTCCAGCTGCTCTACCGCCACGTTGCGGCTCGGTTCGGTGATAATCAGGTCCGGTTTGGCGGCGGCAATCGCTTCGATATCCATGTCAGCGCTGCCGATAAACTGGATAGCGGAGTTATCAAAATCGACCCCGGTCAGCAGCCCGCTGGAGCGCAGGAAGTGACTACCGTCCGGGCGCGTTCGGCCGTGGCTGGCCACCGGCGGCGCGCCAAGCTCGATCAGCGGAATCGTGATATCAAGATCGTGCAGTGAGACGATGCGCGTGGGGTGCAGCGGCACGGTCACCGTGCGCCCGAGGTCGTCGGTAAATTGCTGGGTGGGTGCAGCCGCGCCCGCCGAAGCTGCCAGCAGCAGCAGGAAAACAGTGAGAATACGCATCAGATATCCATGAAGTAAGGCTTACAAAATATCGCGCCGCCGCCACAGCAGCAGCAGGAAAAACGGGCCGCCAACCAGCGCCATCACAATGCCCGCCGGAATTTGCAGCGGGGCAAACGCCAGCCGCCCCAGATTATCAGTGACCAGCACCAGCAGAGCGCCAATCAGCGCGCTGCCGCTCAGCAGGGCCACCTGGCCGCCGCGCAGCAGAAAACGCGCCATATGCGGGGCGATCAGCCCGACAAAGCCCAGGCTGCCGACGCAGGAGACGCTGGCCGCCGTCAGCAGCACTGGCGCGAAAAAACGCACCCGCGACAGCCGCTGCAGGCGCACCCCAAGCCCGGTTGCCGCCTGATTGCCAAGCAGCGCCACGTCGGATGCGCGCGCAGTGAGAAACAGGATCAGCGCAGCGGGCAGCGCCCAGGCGAAGGCCACCGTCAGCAGAGGCCAGGTAGCGGCATGCAGGCTGCCCGCCATCCACACCAGCGCCGTCTGCACGTCACGCACGTCGGCAGTGGTGATAAAAACGCCGATGCCCGCGGCAAACAGCCAGGAAACGCCGATGCCGATCAAGATAAAACGCGGCCGTGAGAAGTCGCGCGCCAGCGCCATGACCAGCAGCGCCACCATCACTCCGCCCGCCATCCCCGCCAGCGGTCGCCACAGCAGGCTGAGCGCCGGAAATAACAGGATCAGCGTCAGCACTACCGCGCTGGTGCCCTCTTTCACACCAATCAGGCCGGGGTCGGCCAGCCCGTTACGGGTGATCGACTGCATTGCCGCCCCGGCCATGCCGAGCATCGCGCCGCACAGGGCCGCCATCAGCAGGCGCGGCAGGCGGATATCCCAAACGATATAGTGCTGCTGTACCGGCAGCGGCTGCGGATAAAACAGCGCCCGGCCAATCGCGGAAGCCGGAACCGGCAGCGAGCCTTGCGTCAGGCCGAACGCCAGCAGCGCCACGGCGCAGGCGGCCAGCAGCAGGCCAATCATCAGCAGGCGCGGGCGCAGCAGCAGCGTGCAGCGCGCCATTTGCAGACGGTGGAAACCGACGCGCTGTGCGGCACTTTTCATTTGAAGAACCTTGAGGCAATAAAGATAAATACCGGGGCGCCGACCAGCGCGGTCATCACACCGGTGGCCAGCTCCTGCGGGGCAATCAGCGTGCGCGCGGCAATATCCGCCAGCAGCAGCAGCAGGGCTCCACACAGCGCCGACAGCGGAATACCAGCGCGAATATCATCGGTCATCAGTCGCCGCACGATATGCGGCACCACCAGGCCGATAAAGCCGAGCGGGCCGGCAACCGACACCGCCGCACCACACAGCAGCGCCGCTGCAATCAGCCCCAGCAGACGGGTACGGGCGATATTGACGCCCAGCCCGCTGGCGACAACATCCCCCAGCGCCAGCACGTTAAGATAGGGCGCAATCGCCAGCGCCAGCAGCAGGCCAATCAGCGCAGGCAGCGTAGCCGCCGCCGTCACCGCCCAGCTCAGCCCGGCAAGATCGCCAGCCAGCCAGGTGCGCATGGCCAGCAGAGTCTGCTCGTCGAGGATCAGAATGGCAGCGGTAATGGAGGAGGCAAAGGCCGAGAGCGCTACGCCGCACAGCGTCACCTTCAGCGGCGTCAAACCGCTGCGCCCGGCAGAGGCCAGCAGCATCACGACGGCAAACAGCGCGGCAGCCCCGCAGGCGGCAATCAGCGGGCGGCCAAACAGCATTCCGCCCCAGCTGGCGCCAAGCGCCGAACTGATGATCACCGCCAGCGCCGCCCCGGCATTTAAGCCAAGAATATGCGGCTCGCCGAGCGGGTTGCGGATCACCGCCTGTAACAGCATCCCGGCCACGCCGAGCGCGGCGCCGGTCAGCAGCGCCGCCGCCAGCCGCAGCAGGCGCAGGTCGACAATCACCCTATGGTCAAAGTTGCGCGGGTCATACTCCAGTAACGCCCGCAGCACGGTTGTCGGGCCGATATAGCGCGCCCCCAGCCCGAGATGCACCAGCGAACAGGCCAGCAGCAGCGCCAGCAGGGTCAGCAGCGCGCTGAACGGGCGAGCGCGACGACGGCGCAGGATAGCGGCGAGAGCGCTCATCCGGCAGGTGTCTCGCGGCGGCGAAATGGCATAAAGAGAGGCTTGCCGGTCAGCGGGTTAAGCGACATCTGCACCTCGACGTCGAACACCGTTTTGATCAACTCCGGAGTGCAGCTTTCACCCTCGTTAATCACGCCCGCCAGTCGCCCCTGCTTGAGGAACACCAGCATATCGGCGTAGTTGACCGCAAAGTTAAGGTCATGCAGCACCACCACCACGGTACGGCCATGCAGGCGCGTAAGGTCGTGCAGCAGTTCGAGGATCTCCACCTGGTAGCGCAGGTCGAGGAAGGTGGTCGGTTCATCCAGCAGGATAGTGGCGGTCTGCTGCGCCAGCGCCATGGCGATCCAGCAGCGCTGACGCTGCCCACCGGAGAGGCTGTCGACGGGCTGATGAGCAAACTCCAGCGTGCCGGTCAGGCGCAGCGCCTCTTCCACCGCCTGCTCATCCTGCGCTGACCACTGGCGCATAAACCCCTGCCAGGGAAAGCGCCCGCGCGACACCAGCTCAAACACCGTCAGCCCTTCCGGCAGCAGCGGCGACTGCGGCAGCATGCCGAGCTGGCGCGCTACCGCTTTGGTCGGCTGCTGATGAATGGATTTGCCGTCGAGCCGCACGCTGCCGCCGAGCGGCAGCAGCATGCGCGCCATAGTGGTCAGCAGCGTTGACTTGCCGGAGCCGTTAGCCCCCACCAGTACGGTCATTTTCCCGTGCGGAATGTGCAGGCTGACGCCATTAACAATCAGCTGCTTGCCGTAACCTGCTGACAGCTGGTCAAGGACCATTCCGTGCTCTGCTGGCGCAGTGATTTCATCTGCTGTGTTCTCCACCCGCTGTGGCATTGCTGGCTCCTGCACCGCCACGGCGTGACGGCAGAGCCAGCGCGCGCGTAGGTATCAAATAAAAATAACTCTCATTCGTTTTCTCGATCATGCGTAGAATGACTGTAGTAGTCAAGAACTAATAGCGAGCTGAACTACCGCGCAGGCTCACCCTTTTTATGGAAATAACAGGAAAGATAAATAAATATAATACCTTTAATTTTCAATTAACTAATAAAAAACAACCTCAAATAAAACAGGACAACAATCCGCTTTTATTCTTGTCGGTTTGATTGCTGTTTTTTACGTTTACTACTACATCACTACGTGTTTGAATGATTCTCAATTACATATCCGACTCCCGTTTGCCGGGTCTCACGGATAGCGCTGCGCAGAGACGCAATCATCGGGCAATGACAATAACTCACCATCATCCCCGGAAAGGGGAGAGAATCGCTTGCGGGAAAAAGAACCAATGAAAGAATTATCCTGGCTTCTGGGGAAAAAAGGATCGGCTTTATTTTCACTGATGTTTGTCGGTGCTCTGGCCTCGCCTGCCGCTCTTGCAGCGGAGAAGGAAAGCGCAAAAACTTCAGCGGATGCCAGCGATGGCGGGACGCTGACCGTAGAGGCCAGCGTCGCTGACGCAGACGCGGCAATGACTTCCGGCTATCAGCCGCTCAGCTCCTCCACCGCCACCCTGACCAATATGCCGCTGCTGGATATTCCGCAGGTGGTGAATACCGTCAGCGACCGGGTGATTCAGGATCAGCACGCCACCACGCTGGATGAAGTGCTGAATAACGTCAGCAACGTGGTACAGACCAACACGCTGGGCGGCACTCAGGATGCGTTTGTACGCCGTGGCTTCGGCAGTAATCGCGACGGCTCGGTGATGACTAACGGGCTAAAAACCGTGCTGCCGCGCAGCTTCAACGCCGCCACCGAGCGGGTGGAAGTGTTAAAGGGCCCGGCCTCAACGCTGTACGGCATTCTCGATCCGGGCGGAATGATTAACGTCATCACCAAGCGCCCGCAGACCACTTTTGGCGGCGCGATTGAAGCGACCTCCACCAGCTTCGGGGGCGGTACTGGCAGCGTCGACCTGACTGGCCCGATCGCCGGAACCCGGCTTGCTTACCGCCTGATCGGCTCATATCAGCACGAAGATTACTGGCGTAATTTCGGCAGCGAGCGCAGCAGCTTTATCGCCCCCTCCCTGACCTGGTTTGGCGATGACGCGACGGTAAACGTCTCTTACGCACACCGTAACTACAGCACGCCGTTCGATCGCGGCACTATCTTTGACCTGGATACCGGCCATGCGGTCAACGTCAGCCGCGAAACGCGCTTTGACGAGGCTTACAATATCACCGACGGCGAATCCGACCTCGCGCAGCTCAACACCGAGTACCGCATCAACAATCAGTGGACGGCTAAGTTTGACTACAGCTTCAGCCAGGATAAGTACAGCGATAATCAGGCACGCGTGATGGCCTATGATGCGGCAACCGGCAACCTGACACGCCGCGTCGATGCCACCCAGGGATCGACCCAGCGCCAGCATTCCGCGCGCTTCGACCTGCAGGGCGATGTGGTGATCGGCGGGTTGTATAATGAGATCCTTACCGGGCTGTCGTATGAGAACTACGATCTGCTGCGCACCGATATGATCCGCTGCAAAAACGTTAAAGATTTCAATATCTACAATCCGTCCTACGGCGCAACCGGCAAATGCACCACCGTGTCGGCCTCCGACAGCGACCAGACTATCAAGCAGGTCAGCTATTCCGGCTACGTGCAGGACTCGCTCTACCTGAACGATAAATGGATTGCCGTCAGCGCCATGCGCTACACCACCTTCACCGAATACGCTGGTAAAGGCCGCCCGTTCAACGTCAATACCGACAGCCGCGACAGCCGCTGGGTGCCGAAATTTGGCCTGGTGTATAAGGCCGCACCGAACGTCTCCTTCTTCGGTAACGTCTCGCAGTCATTTATGCCGCAGTACTCTATCGCCAGCTACATCGGCGAGCTGCCGCCGGAAACCGCCACCTCATATGAAGTGGGTGCCAAGTTCGACCTGTTCAGCGGCGTGACCGCTAACGTTACCCTGTTCAACATCGACAAGCGTAACGTGCTGTATACCGACACGGTGAACGGCGAAAGCGTGGCGAAAACCGCCGGAAAAGTGCGTTCGCGCGGCGTTGAGGTCGATGTCGCCGGGGCGCTTACGCAGAACGTTAACGTGATCGCCAGCTACGGTTATACCGATGCCAAAGTGCTGGAAGACCCGGATTATCAGGGCAAGATGCTGCCTAACGTGCCGCGTCACACCGGCTCGCTGTTCCTGACTTACGATTTCCACAACGTCATCGGCGGTAATACGCTGACCGTCGGCGGCGGCGGCCACGCGGTCAGCCGCCGTTCCGGCGACAACGATGAGGATTATTCGCTGCAGGGCTATGCGGTGGCCGATGCGTTTGCCTCGTATAAGATCAAGACGCAGAACCCGGTCACCCTGCAGGTCAATGTGAAGAACCTGTTTGATAAGACTTACTACACCTCGTCTATCGCCAGCAATAATCTGTCCAACCAGATTGGCGACCCGCGTGAAGTGCAGTTTACCGTGAAGATGGATTTCTGATAGCCGCCGATCAACGTAAAAAAGGGCTGCCCGGGAAGCGGACAGCCCTTTATAAAGGCGCTTGCGGTGCCAGCACAGCATCGGCTGCCTGAAAAGGCAGGGATCGCTCCCCGCCTCCAGGTTGCTACTTACCGGATTCGTAAGCCATGAAAGCCGCCACCTCCCTGTCTCCATCTCTGTAGCGAATTTCGCACAGCGACTTTCGCGTCAGCCAGGTGAATATTAACAGTGTGAAACACACGATAAATATGCACCAGATAAGGGTACTGCGTGGCAGTTTCATAGCCGGCTACTCCTTGCCTTGCGGCGGGTAAGAGGCTATCCTGATGTTGGTTGGACATAGGGTGAGCCTCGTGGGTTAATGAAAATTAACTTACGGGGCTTTCTTCTTTCTGCCTCACTACAAACCAGCATCACTACCGGCCACATGAGGCAAAAAGCCTCAAGCGCCGCGCCGACTATAGCGCCATTCCCTCCGGGTTGACAAAGGTTAAATTTCAAAAAAACCTTTCTAATTAGTTAGTTAAATAACCTATTTCGTTAACCGGCATCCACGCCCGGGCCGGGTCGCCGCTGTGATTTGGGCTTAAAAGCCGTAGCGGATTGCGTCCTTGCTCTGCTGCATCAGGCCGTCAATTTTCTCTGAGTACAGCTCCATCCCTTTGCCGTCCCCGGCCTGCGAGCAGGCGCGGCGTTTGGCGTTGTAGGCCTTCATCAATTGCGCCTGGGCAAAGCCCGGCTTACCGTAGCTGGCCATACTCTGCTCCCAGCACTGGATGGCGCTGTCGCCGTCACCCGACTCAGAGAATGCTTTACCCAGTTCGTTAAGCGCGGCGGCGCACTCCTTCGGCGCCAGGCCCTGCTGTAAGATCTTGTCAATTGCGTCCATAAAGCCTCCGGTTAATTAATGGAAGAAGTTAAGGATGTGGCCAAACACCAGACCGACGCCGATCACGTCCGAATCGCTAAAGGTGACGTTCTGGAAGCCGTACTGACCGAGCAGCGGCAGCAGCAGCGCCGGTAACAGGGTAATAAACAGCCCGTGGAACACGCCGCCGATAATCGCCCCGCGCCGCCCGCCAACCGCGTTAGCAAAGATGCCTGCGGTGCCGCCTGCGAAGAAGTTAGTCAGCATGCCCGGCAGGATCATCGCCAGCCCGACCCACGGGAACAGGAACATGCCAATCACCGCGCCGACGGTGGTCGAAATAAAGCCGACAATCACCGCGTTCGGCGCATAGGGGAACAGCACCGGGCAGTCGAGCGCCGGAACCGCATCCGGCACCACGCGCAGGGCGATGCCGCGAAACGCCGGGACGATCTCCGCCAGCAGCAGGCGCACCCCGGCCAGCAGCACGTAAACGCCAACCACAAACTGAATCGACTGCAGGAAGGCGTATACCAGATAGTTGACGCCGTTAGAGGATGCCGCCACCACTTCCGGACCGGCCGCAATCGCCGGGATCAGGTAGATCGGGATCATCACCACCATCATCGACAGATAAGTATCCTGCAGGAAGGAGAGCGCGGGTGGCAGCTCCATATCCTCGGTGCTTTTGCTGACGTCGCCGGTGACTTTAGCGACCCCGGCCTGCACCATATAGCCGATAGTACAGAAGTGGCCGAGGGCGATATCATCACCGCCGGTGATCTTACGCACAATCGGCTGCGCAATCGCCGGCATCAGCACTGCCATCAGCCCGGCAATCACCCCGCCGAGCAGGATCAGTTCCACCCCGCGCAGGCCGCCCATGTAGCCGATAACCGAACAGACGGTCGCCATCCACAGCGAGGCCTGCCCGGTGAGGAAGATATACTTCCAGCGCGTCAGGCGGGCAACCAGGATATTGACGATAAACGCCACCACCATGATCAACGCCGTCTCACGGCCGAGAGTTTGCTGTGCAATCCCGGCGATAGAACCCACATCGGTTACCACGCCGCGCATATTAAAGCCTTTCTGGAATATCTCCCCGAGGAAGGTCAACGTGGCGACAATAATGCTGGCACCGGATAGCAGAACTAAAAAACCCAGTAACGTTTTTAATGTTCCGGTAATGACCTGTCCGGGGCTTTTTTTCAGGGCGATCAGGCCGATCATGGCAATCAATGAAATAAGAATTGACGCCTGCCCCAGTACATCATGGACAATAAAGGTAAGGAAAGACATAATACTCCCCTGTTCACTTATAATCGGATTTAAATGAAAAATTAAATAAGATAGCCTTTCTCTTTAAGGATTGGCTCTAGTTTTGTTTTTATTTCGTTTTTATCCACCAGCCGCTTGAGGTAAATAATGGTGGAGTTAATGGTGTAATGCTGAAACTGTGAACGGAAGTTTTCACCGGTCATGATAATATCAACGCGAGATGAGGTGGCACTGGATATATCACAGTGCGACAGGTCCGCATCGACACCCAGATCTTTTAGCGCCGCTTCAATACTCATTTCGCAGGCAAAGCTGCTGCCAAGCCCGGCGCCACATACCGCCAGAATGGATAATTTTTTCATCAGGCATACCTTAATTAAGTGTCTGTTAGTCCGCGACTACTGACTGCGGGTATGTTGACGGGCATCCCTTCCCCTGACCGCTCCGGGGTTCAGAACTGGCGTAAAATCTCCAGCACTGCTGATGGTTCTCTCGCCTGGCGCAGCCGCTCGACTACGCCATCTTCACAAAACAGCTGTGACAGACTGGCGATCATTTCAATATGAGAATGGCTGTCGACAGCAGCCAGGGCAAATATCACGTACACCGGGTCATTATCTTCACTGCCAAAACTCACGCCCTCTGAAACAATTAATAAAGAGAGCGCGGTTCTGATAACCCCTTCTTCTGGCCGGGCATGCGGCATCGCAATACCTTCACCCAGCACATAATAGGGGCCAATCTGCTTATGCATATCATAAATAGCATTAAGGTATCGGGGTTCCACTGCACCATTATCGATCATCGGCTGCAGCGCAATCTCTACCGCTTTTTGCCAGTTATCAGTATGCGTTAACAGTTTCAGATTACTGTTATTAATCCAGTCGGTTAACATTCGGCTGCCCTTGTTTATTGTTCAGAGAGTTAATTCACTATACTTTCTGTCGAATATTAAAAACGTGATCAAACTGACTTATTGAATAATAAATAATTAAATATCACTCAATTAAAATTAAAGCCATGGCATCAAGCTGGTTATTTCAACCAGTATTCGTCATTAATTTAATTCCTGTGAACCCTCAGGAAAGATCGACTTTAATTATCGGCGATAGTTAAAAGGTTTATTACTCCCGTTCGATGATCTCCCGCACCCACTGGGTTAACTGGCTGAAGTCGATGTCGCTGCGCTGATCGGCCAGCCATACTGGCCCCAGACTCATCGGCTCAGCGCTGTCGGCTAGCAGCTGCAGTTCGGCGACATATTCCGCCCCCGGATGACCCGGCAAGCGTGTATTCAGCCTCGCGGCGTAGCGCTGTGCCGCCAGTTCACCTGGGATCTGGCACCAGATCTCTGCCACCGTTTCAATGCCTGCACCGCAGATAAAGTCTTCGAGATCCGCCTTCGGCTGAAAGCCAAACCACGCATCGACAATAAAGGTGTTCCCCGCAGGTGCCGCCGCAATAATCGACCAAATCGCCTGATAAGCCGCAATACCCAGCTTACGGTTCATCGGACGATCCACGCCGGTCAGCTGGCGCATAAACGGCTCTTTAATCGTGTCCAGCGTCAGCAGCGGCCAGCCGGTTTCCGTTGCCAGACGGGTCGCGATATGGCTCTTGCCCGACGCGGGTACGCCGTTAACCATCACCAGGCGTTTAGCGCCGGGCTGCTGGGCAGTGGGCTGCAGAGTGGACATATCAGGCATGGCTGGTGCTTTCCTCTGTGGTAGTACGCGGCTGGAAATGTTTGCCAATCACCGCCTGGATTTCACGCAGGCGCGGGATAGCCAGCGTCTCCAGCTTTTCACGAGTGACGCGGTGATCGAGCGAGATGCAGTCCTTCCACAGCGCCCGCCCGGCAATCACGCCGGAAGCACCGTTGCTCATCGCATCCGCCACCTGGCCTAAGAAGGTACTGTGATCGACCCCAGCCGAGAGTACCGCCCACGGCACGTCCCCGGCAAGTTCGGTGATCGCCGCACAGTCTTTGGCCGAGCCAGGATAAGGGATTTTCAGCACTTTGGCGCCCAGCTCCAGCGACAGCCTGGTGCCTTCGTAGATCAGCGACGGCACGCGGCTTTTATACGCTTCTTCGCTTTCGTCGGGCAGAGCGTAGGTGAGGAACTCAACCACCAGCAGCAGGTCTTCACGGGCGAAGTCCTCTATACAGTGGCGCAGAATATCGAGGTTATGACCATTGGCGTCCGGGCGATCGGCGCGCAAATAGACCATAATTTTCCCCCCGTTAGCGCCCAGTTCGCGCACGCGGCGGGCGCTGATGCCCTCCACCAGGCGCGAATTGCGGTAGCCTTCCGGCGTGGTGTCAAAGCCGGATGCGTCAAGGCCGATCAGCAGCGCGGTATCGCGGGCAATAATGCCGTCATCAACCAGATCCGGCACCGCGCAGACGGCGTCCACCAGTACGCAAGAGGCCTGGCTGGCAAGATAGCGGGTGATATCGGCTTTAATGCCGCCCAGCTGCTGCTCAGAGATCGCTTTCTGCTGTTCCGGGTCGGCGCTCAGCAGGGTACGCATGGCCCCGCGCTGATCGCAGGCGATCACCAGCATCGCGCCGTTGCTGCCACAAATTTGCTGATAGCCGCGCAGTTCGGAAGTAGACATGTGTGACATAGGGTGGTCCTCACTTAGTACTAGGGTAAAAAAAGCCGTCATCGACGACCAGAAAGTTACCTTTAGCCTGTGTGCACGACCGCGGGCTGATTCCGCTGAATCTCCTGTCCTGTCAGGGGTTTCTGCCACCTGTGCACATTGCAATTTGTCTGGTGTTGCGCAATAATTCTCCAACCGATGAACTGAGTGTAATACATTGCAGAAAGGAATTACAACCTGAAAGAGCCACTTTTACAAGATCCCGCCACCACCCGGGCGATGATGCACATGGTGGCGAAGCTGCACTATCAGTCCGATATGTCGCAGGTTGATATCGCTAAAAAACTGGGCGTTTCCACCGCTACCATCTCGCGTCTACTGACCAAAGCGCGCGCGGCGGGGATCGTGCGGATCGAGGTGATTGAGCTGACGTCCCCCGAGGAGATCACCGCCGATCTCATTGCTCAACTGGGGTTAAAAAGTGCAGCGGTAGTGGAGTCGCCACCCGCAAACGTGCTGAGCGCGCTGAGCGCTCCGCTCGCCTCGCTGCTGCAGCAAGCGGATCTGGTTAGCGGTTCTGTGGTGGGTATCGGCTGGGGGCGGGCAGTGCGTGAAGTCACGCTCTCCGGTCTGCCGCGCCTGCCGGGAGTCATAACCGTGGCGCTGAACGGCGGAATGCAGCAGGCGGCGGCGCATTTTCAGATTAACGAATTTGTGCGCCAGGCCGCAGAACAGATGGGCGGCACACCGCATTTTCTGCATGCGCCCTATATCTCCTCCCCGGTGCTGCGCGATGCGTTTCTTTGCGACCCCGGCGTGCAACAAATTACCTCGCTGTGGGACAAGCTCGACGTGGCGATTGTCGGCGTGGGCCTGACGCATCATGCGCCGCAGCCGATGGAAGCCAGCACCGCCACGCCGGACGAGCAGGCGCTGAGCCATGCCGCTGGCGATGTGCTGCGCCATTACGTTACCGAAGCGGGAGAAGTGCTGGACTGGGAGGGGGAACAGCGCATGATCGCCGCCTCCCCCGATCAGCTGCGCCGCACGCCACTGTGCATTGGCGTGGCCGCCACCCCAGAAAAAGCGGCCGGGATCATCGGCGCCGTGCGTTCCGGCATGATCAACGCGCTGGTCACCGATATTAAAACTGCCCAGGCGATACTCGACCGCCTGGTAAGCGAAACGCTCTGACTCTTGCGATGTGCCTTTACCTTAAGGGTAAAGGCACTTAACCTCATAAAAATCATCAGTTATTAGAAATATCTTATATCTAAGTTACTCTCATTTCGCTTTTTTAACCCGCCAGTTATTAATAAGAATAATTATCAAACTTATTTAAAAAACAGAACAATTTAGATTCAGCAAGGAATGATTATCACTTACCAATCATAACTTTAGGTAAGCAAATTTAATTTAGCCTTTGCTATATAAAACGGTTTTTATTTGTTCTTAATGCATGCATAATGCGCAGAAATCACCTGTTTGCTTCACCCTATAAATAAATTAAAGGAGTCACCATGCTGACTAACGAAATGACTGCTCAGTTGAACGATCAGCTGAATCTGGAATTCTATTCTGCCAACCTGTACCTACAGATGAGCGCATGGTGCAACGACAAAGGTTTTGAGGGCGCGGCTGCTTTTATGCGTGAGCACTCTAATGAGGAGATGCAGCATATGCAGCGTCTGTTCAACTACCTGAGCGACACCGGCGCGATGCCAGTGCTGGGTACGATTGAGGCACCGCCGGTGACCTTTAACTCCCTGCACGAAGTGCTGGAACAGGCCTATCAGCACGAGCAGCTGATCACTGGAAAAATCAACGAGCTGGCGCACGCGGCGATCACCACCCAGGACTATTCGACCTTCAACTTCCTGCAGTGGTATGTGGCTGAGCAGCACGAAGAAGAGAAGCTGTTTAAATCAGTACTGGATAAGCTGGCGCTGGTAGGCAACAGCGGCCAGGCGCTGTTCTTCGTGGATAAAGATTTGCAGAAGCTGAGTGAGCCAGGCGCAGGTGCGCACGGTTAACAAGCGGCAAAGGGCCGATCGAAATGAGGGTTGGCCCCTGAGTTATCCTCAGAAGTGACTGCGATTGCTAAACGTCGGCTAACCGGTCTGCGCTCAGCCTGAGCACGCCGGAACGGCGACGCTCCCTGCGGGCTTCGGCACGCGGCATCCCTGCCACGTGACGTCCGGCTTTATCTCCGTCCGATCTCCTTCCCCGCTATTACCGTGCTCGCAGTGGATCTATCACCGCGACGATAAGGCTCTGGGTGAAAGCAGCCCTGCCCCCTGTTACCCTTTCGGCTTCAACGTCACCCAGTATCCCGGCTGATAGTCGATCGGCAGGAAACGCTGGTGGAACTCGCGGAAGGTGGCATCGGGGTCGATATCCTTGAACAGCTCGGGATGCAGCCACTTTGCCAGCGCCTGAATGGCGACGAACTGGTACGGACTGTCGTAAAACTGGTGCCAGATAGCGTGCGCGTTCCCGTTGGTTGCCACCGGCAGCGTGCGAAATGCCGGGCGGGCCATCAGCGCCGTCAGCCGCTGGGTGGCTTCGCTGATATTGGCGCCGGGGCCCACTCCGACCCAGCCTCCGGCGGTGTTGTAGTTCTTCCAGTTAGCGCCGGTCACCACCACCACATCCGGGCGGGCGGCAATAATCTGCTCCGGATTAAGAGTGCCGAAGGTGCCGGGAATCAGCCCTTTAGCGATATTAATCCCGCCAGCCACTTCGACCATGCGGCCAAAATTCTCATCGCCGAATGACATGCAGCACTCTTCGGTATAGCCACCCGCCCTATCCAGCATCACTTTAGGCCGTGTACCCTGAAAGTTTTTCAGACGATCGGTAACGATGTCGATCTGCTGCTGGCGGAAGGCAATAATCTCCTCCGCCCGCTGCGGCTTGCCTACCAGCTGCCCCATGATGCGGATACTTTTCTCGGCATTCTCAAACGGCTTCTCGCGGAAATCGATAAACACCACCGGAATGCCCAGCTTGTTCAGTTTTTCCGTCAGCTGGGATTCATCAGTTGCGGCTTTTGACTCAAGATTCATCAGCACCAGATCCGGCTTCAGCGTTAGCGCCTGCTCGACGTTGAAGGTACCATCTTTCGCGCCGCCAAAAGTTGGCAGCCGGGTGATAGACGGGTATTTTTTCGCGTAGACCTGGTAGCTGTCAAAGTCTGCTTTGGGCAGATCGTCACGCCAGCCCACCACGCGCTTGAATGGGGCATCGGTATCAAATGCGGCCAGCAGGTAGATTTGCCGCCCTTCACCCAGGATCACCCGCTGCACTTCGGATTTAATCTCAACTTTACGCCCGCTGACATCTTCCACCACGAACGGCGCGGCCAGCAGACTGGCGGATGAGAGCAACCCGCCAGCAACGATTAATGCTTTACCCCAGAACGTCATAGCCAACCTCATAAAAGAAAATGATTATTATTATCAATATCGCAATTACGTGGCGATGCTACGACGAGCGGCTGATTATTACAAGATGTGTCAGAGAGAAATTTCGGGCGGTGATTATCACGGCGCCCGGCGGCGCCATGATTCAGAAGCTGAACTGGTAGAATTTGCTGTCAACCGCCATCAGCGGGAAACTGGCGGGCAGCTCCGCGGGGAGGATTTCACTGAAGCCATTTTTTTCGTAAAAACGATGCGCGGCGAGGAAGGCGGAGGTGGTACCAAGAAACACGTCCTTTACGCGGCGATCGCGCGCCGACATGATCAGCGTGTTCAACAGCGCCGAGGCTACGCCGTGCTGCCTGCCGCGCCATTCTGCCGCAACAAACATCTTGCGCAGCGCCGCCTGCTGGTTGCCGATATCCTTCAGGCCGATGCAGCCCACCACCTTATTGCCCACCAGCGCCAGCCAGAAATCCCCGCTGCCATGCTGATAAAAGTTTTCAATATCTCTGAGATCCGGCTGCTGCTCCGCCGTGATATTAATGCCGAACTCTGCGGTCTGGATCGGCAGGATCAGATCGACAACTCCAGCCTGAAACTCCGACCGATAGCGCTGAATGGTGACATGCTGTGTGGGCATCATGGTGAGCTCCGCTTTGGTTAAGATAATTCTGGCATTGCGGATTAATCTAGCGCTTTGGTCATGCATTGGCGAATGAAAATTCGCCAATGCTGAAATGAAATTTTCTCCACTCTCTGCTGGAACTGCTTAGAAATTATAGTAAAACGTCAGCCAGGTTTCATCGGGATCGTTGTCACTGCTGGCGGTGAACGTCCGCTCCAGGTAAACGCTGAAGCCCCATCCGATATCGGCCCCCATCCCAACATAGGTGTGATTCGCATGGTAGTTTTCATCGCTTTTCAGGCGCAGACTGTCCACCGCCACATAGGGTTGAATCGATTGTAGGCCGGGTTTGTTAATCTTGAAGGTGTAGCCGCCAAACGCCTCCAGGCCGTAGCCATCCCCGGCCAGATAGCGATCGATGCGCTCGGCGTGCTGATTAGGCAGGAAGTGACGGTAATAGGTCGCGGTCCCCGCCAGATACCAGTTATTTGGCTGCCAGGTTAACGCCATGCCGGAATAGTGCTGCTGATAGCTGGTTTGCGTGCCGTTGCCATGTTTTATCGTTGCTTTGGTCTGATCCCACGCCGCGCTGAGCGTCAGATCTTTATCCAGCTGATAATCGAAGCCAATCGCCGCGCCGCGATCGCGACGGTAATATTTGTTGCCGCCGAGCACCAGATCATTCTGCGGCAGCAGCCAGGCGGTATAGAGCGTCAGGTCGCCAAAGGTGTTGGTGTAGTGGATGCTATTTTTGGGGCGGTTGCCACCGTCGTAGTCCCCAGCCACCCCGCTGCCATCCGCCGCCGCATGACCGTCATTATCCCAGACGTCACTTTTTACCCCGACGGTCTCATAATAAACGCCGTACTGATGGCCGAATGTCAGCTTGCCGAAGCGATCGTCTTTGATACCGCCATACAGCTGGCGCTGCTTGTCCCAGTTGCCATCGTGATCGTAATGATTTTTCAAACCGAGCATATGTGCGGTATCAATACCCCATTCGTAATAGGCAATAATGGAGGTGTCTGACGTCAGGGCATAATCACTGCTGAAGCGTAAACGCGTGCCGCCATCATGACCATTATGATTATCCGGCCCGCGGTTCCAGATAAATTCCGGGCGGATACTGCCGCCAATTTGCAGGCTTAACGGATCGAGCCAGCCAATATCAAAAGCCTGCTTCTTTAACAGCGTCACTTCCGCATGAGAGGCCGGAACTAAAGCCATCAGCGCGCTCGCGCCCAGTAACATCCTTGTATATTGCAAAATATCGCTCCATTGCTGTTAATAAATTCTGATAAGAAATCCGCGAATGGAGACGTATAAAATATCAATTAGATCATCGTCGTGATCTTTAGTGCTTTAACCATTATTTAACCGATTTCCCGCAATAAATGCGAAATAAACGCGCCAGCTCGGCCCCCATTGGCGTTAGCGTAGTGTCCTTCCGCTGAATTAAATAGAAGGTGGCATTAGGCAGCTGCTCTTTGATATTTAGCGCTACCAGCTGATTGCCCAGAATAGGATCGCCAATCACATCGCTGGAGAGAATACTGACAAAGTCACTCTGCGCAATCAGGCTGGTGCAGGCCATAAAGGTTTCGCAGGTAACGCTGATGGCCGGGGCCATGCCCATATCGTGCAGCAGATCGTGCAGCAGGCGGTAGTAGCTACCGCGCGGCGTTGGCATGGTCCAGTCGCAGTGCTGCAGTTCCGCCAGCGAAGTCGCGTGCTGGCACGGGTGCCCCTTGCGTACCACGACGCGGTATTCACGCTCCATCAGCCGTTCATAGCTCAGCTCGCTGTCCAGGTGGCCGGGATAGGAAGTGTTAATGGTGAAATCCAGCTCGCCCTGGCGCAGTTCGGGGATCATCGAGACCAGCTGCCCTTCAACGATGCGGATCTTCACGTTGGGAAACTGACGCCGGAACTGGGTGATCACCTGCGGCATCAGGGTGCGTGCAATGCTGCCGCCCACCCCGATATTGACCGTGCCGCCCGCCAGCCCCAGGCGCTGCTGGATATCCTCCTGCGCGACGCGCAGCTCTTCTATGATCAGGCTCGCATGTTGGAAAAAGTTATCACCGATTTCGGTGAGTGCCACGCCCTGACGACGGCGTATAAAAAGCCGCGCGCCGAGCACCTCCTCCAGTTCCTGAATCGATTTTGTTAAAGCGGGCTGAGACAGGCCTGCGGCGCGGCTGGCGGCGCGAATACTGCCGTGGCGCGCCACATCAACAAAGGCGCGTAGCTGGTGCAGCTTGATGGATGCGGGCATCGGAACTCCGTTTTTGTGATAACTGTTGATTATCAATCACAAGATATTGGCATCTTCTGCCTGCGGGATCCATTGTGTAGAACAGAAGGTGAACCCCTGAAAAAATTAAGCCCAATTCAGAAGGATGAACCGATGCACCAGGCTATTGCTGACTTTGTGAAAGAGATTGCGCCACGCCTGCAGGCACAGCGCCGCGACCTGCATAAATTTGCCGAATCCGGCTGGCTGGAGTTCCGCACCGCCACGCTGGTCGCCGCTGAACTGCATCGTCTTGGCTACGCGCTGCAGCTCGGCAAAGAGGTGGTCAACGCCGAAGCGCGCATGGGGCTGCCCCCCGCGCACGTGCTGGCCCAACACGAACAGCGCGCGCTTGAGCAGGGGGCGCTGCCCGAATGGCTGCCGCACTTCTCCGGCGGCTTCTGCGCGATTGTCGCCACGCTGGCAACCGGCCGGCCCGGTCCGGTGATGGCATTTCGCGTCGATATGGATGCGCTCGACGTGGTTGAGAACCAGAGCGCGGAGCACCGCCCGCACGCCGAGGGCTTCGGCTCTATTAATCCAGGCATGATGCACGCCTGCGGCCACGACGGCCATACCACCATCGGACTCGGGCTCGCGGCGGTGCTGAAACAGTTCGCCGGGGAGCTGTGCGGCACAATTAAGCTGATTTTCCAGCCTGCCGAAGAGGGCACGCGCGGCGCGAAATCGATGGTTGCAGCGGGGGTGGTCGACGATGTCGACTTCTTTACCGCTATTCACATCGGCACCGGGGTGCCCGCCGGGGAGCTGGTGTGCGGCAGCGATAACTTTATGGCCACCACTAAGCTCGACGTTAGCTTTCGCGGCAATGCCGCCCATGCCGGAGCGCGCCCGGAAGAGGGCAGCAACGCCCTGCTGGCCGCCGCGCAGGCCGCGCTGGCGCTGCATACCCTGACTCAGCACAGCGGCGGCAGCGCCCGCGTCAACGTTGGCGTGCTGCAGGCGGGCACCGGGCGCAACGTCGTGGCCGACCGGGCGATGATGAAGGTGGAAACCCGCGGTGCCACCAACGAAATCAACGACTTTATCTATCAGCGCGCCCTGCAAACCCTGGCCGGTGCCGCCGCGATGTACGGTGTGGAACATCAGGTGACGCTGGTGGGTGCGGCGCGCAGCAGCCAGCCGACCGCGCCGTGGGTACGCTATATCCGCCGCCAGGCGCGGCATATTCCCGAGCTGACCTCGCTGGTGGACACGCGCGGTGCGGCCGCCGGTTCGGAAGATGCCACCTACATGATGGAGCGGGTAAAACAGCGCGGCGGCCAGGCCTCCTACATTATTTTCGGCACCGAGCTGAGCGCCGGGCATCACAACGAAAAATTCGACTTCAACGAGCAGGTGATGGCCGTGGCGGTGAAGACCCTCGCGGCAATTGCCTTCAATATTGAACAGTTTGAGCCGGAGGCCGCATGAACCCTGAGATGAATGACTTTGTCGCCCGCTATATCGACCAGCATCAGGCGCGCTTTACCGCCTTAAGTGACGCCATCTGGGACCAGCCGGAAACGCGCTTTACGGAAACCTTCGCCGCCGGGCTGCTGTCCGGCGCGCTGGAACAGGAGGGTTTTCGCATTGAGCGGGCGGCGGGCGGTATCGAAACGGCATTTATTGCCAGCTACGGCAGCGGCCAGCCGGTGATTGCCCTGCTGGGCGAATATGACGCGCTGGCCGGCCTGAGCCAGCAGGCGGGAAGCAGCACGCGCACGCCGCTGGTGGCCGACGGCAACGGGCACGGCTGCGGGCATAACCTGCTCGGCACCGCCGCGCTGGCCGCCGCCTGCGCGCTCAAAGCCTGGTTACAACAACATGGCACTAAGGGCACCCTCCGCTTTTACGGCTGCCCGGGCGAAGAGGGCGGTTCCGGTAAAACCTTTATGGTGCGCGAAGGGCTGTTTGACGACGTCGACGCCGCGCTCACCTGGCATCCGGAAGGGTTCAGCGGCATGTTTAATACCGCCACCCTCGCCAATATCCAGGCGGCTTTCCACTTCAGCGGCGTCGCCTCCCACGCCGCCAACGCCCCGCATCTCGGGCGCAGCGCACTGGACGCCGTCACATTAATGAACACCGGCGCTAACTTCCTGCGCGAACACATTATTCCTGAAGCGCGGCTGCACTATGCGGTGACCAACAGCGGGGGCAGTTCCCCCAATGTGGTGCAGGCGGAGGCGGAAGTGCTCTACCTGGTGCGCGCCCCGCAGCTCGACCAGCTGCAGGATATTTACCAGCGGCTGACCGATATTGCGCGCGGTGCAGCACTGATGACCGGCACGGAAATGACGCTGCGCTTTGAAAAAGCCTGCTCTAACTATCAGCCCAATCGGACGCTGGAACGGCTGATGTATCGCCAGCTCAGCCACTTCGGCCTGCCCGAATACAGCCACGCTGAGCGCCAGTTTGCCAGCGAGATCCGCCAGACGCTGAGCGCGGACGATCTGCGCAACGCGGGCCTTAACGCCGCGCGTACCGGGGGGGATGCAGGCCGTAAATGGGTTGAGGCGTTGGGGGACCGCGTGCTGATGGACAGCGTGGCGCCCTACTGCGCCAGCGAGGAGGTACTTTACGGCTCCACCGACGTTGGCGACGTCAGCTGGGTGGCGCCAACCGCGCAGTGTTTCACCCCCTGCTTTGCCTTCGGCACCGCGCTGCACAGCTGGCAGCTGGTCGCCCAGGGACGCACGTCGATTGCCCATAAAGGCATGTCTCTTGCAAGTAAAACGCTGGCAGCGACCGCGCTGGCCCTGTTCAGCGATGCGCAGCTGCTGGCAGAGGCGCAGCAGGAGTTTCGCCAGCAGCGGGCAAAACAGCCCTATCACTGCCCTATTCCGGCCGGAGTAAAACCGACGCCGCTGGCATAACGCATCAAGCACCACCCGGAGGCCTGGCTCGATCCCGGCCCCGTAAAAAAAACCAAAAAACGCAAACAACACCGTAACGACGACAAGGCTAAGGATGATCCATGAGCGAAACCACAGCGGCCAACAAAAGCCCGGGAAAAATCTTTTACTGGATTGAGCGCATCGGCAACAAAGTGCCCAATCCGTTTCTGTTATTTGTTTACCTGATCGCGGTGCTGATGGTGTCGACCGCGCTGCTCTCCTGGTTTGGCGTAGCGGTGAAAAACCCGGCCAGCGGCAAAATGGTCGAGGTAAAGAACCTGCTGAGCGTGGCGGGCATTCAGTGGATCCTGCCGAATATCATCAAGAACTTCAGCGGCTTTGCCCCGCTTGGCTCAATCCTTGCCCTGATGATCGGGGCCGGTTTAGCCGAGCGCACCGGGCTGCTGCAGGCGCTAATGAATAAGATGGCCTCGTTTGTCAGTGCCCGCTACGCCAGCTATATGGTGCTGTTTATCGCCTTCTTCAGCCATATCTCGTCCGATGCCGCGCTGGTGGTGATGCCGCCGCTCGGCGCGCTGATGTTTATCGCCGTCGGCCGCCACCCGGTCGCCGGGCTGCTGGCGGCGATTGCCGGAGTGGCTTCCGGCTTTACCGCTAACCTGCTGATTGTCACCACCGACGTGCTGCTCTCCGGCATCAGCAGCGAGGCAGCGAAAGCCATCAGCGATACGGTGCACGTCAGCGTAGTGGACAACTGGTTCTTTATGGCAAGTTCGGTGGTGGTACTGACGATTGCCGGCGGGCTGCTGACCGATAAATTCGTCGAGCCGCGCCTGCCCGCGTGGCAGGGCAGCAGTGAGGAGAAGCTCGCCAGCCTGACGCCGTTGCAGAACCGCGGCCTGCTGATGAGTGCGATTGCCGCCGCGGTGTTTATTGGTCTGGTCGCGCTGATGGTGGTGCCGGAAGGCTCGATGCTGCGCGATCCGGCCAGCGGTTCGATCATTCCCTCGCCGTTTATCAAAGGCATCGTACCGCTGATTATTCTGTTCTTCTTTGTGGTGGCGATTACCTACGGCGTGGCGACGAAGCAGATTAAACGCCCGGACGACGTGCCCGCCCTGTTAATTGAGCCGATGAAGAGTATGGCCGGATTTATCGTGATGGTGTTTCCGCTGGCCCAGTTTGTCGCCATGTTTAACTGGAGCAACATGGGAACGTTTATGGCGGTCGGGCTGACCGACCTGCTGGAGCAGCTGGCGATGACCGGCGCCCCGGCGTTTATCGGCCTGATGTTCCTGTCGGCATTTCTGTGCATGTTTATCGCCAGCGGTTCGGCTATCTGGTCGATTCTCGCGCCGATTTTCGTACCGATGTTTATGCTGCTTGGCTTCCATCCGGCTTTTGCACAGATGATTTTCCGCATCGCCGACTCCGCCGTGCTGCCGCTGTCGCCAATGTCCCCTTTCCTGCCGCTGTTCCTCGGCTTCCTGCAGCGCTACCGCAAAGATGCGCAGCTCGGCACTTACTACACGCTGATCGTGCCGTACCCGCTGGTGTTTTTCGCCGTGTGGATTGCACTGCTGCTGGCGTGGTATGCGCTGGGCCTGCCGATTGGACCGGGCGTGTACCCGGCAATGCCGTGATGGATTTACTACGGGCCAGGCATGCCTGGCCCCTACGATTGAATGGCGTAGGGGGCGGGCACGCCCGCCCCATGTATTTAACCCGGGATTAACGCCTGCCCGCGCTTACCGCATCGTGCAGATTCACCCGCTGCCAGAAGCTCTGGTCGGCATTGCCGGAAAGCGGATAGCCGTTCGCCAGCGCAGTGCGGGCCAGCAGCTGGCGGCGCTGGGCGGCGCTCAGGTTTGGCAGCGGCGCTTCCAGCAGCACTTCCGCCCCCTGCGGCACCACAACTGGCGCGGCTTTCACCGGCTGCGCGGGCAGGTTGTATGTCATCGTGAAGCGGTAGAAGGTCTGCATCGGCTGCGCCGCGTACGGATCCGCCTTCAGCGGCACCTGCGCGCAGGCCTTCAGCGACATGCCGCACTCTTTCTCCAGCGCATCGCGCAGCTGCTGCTTCGCCTCATCAAACAATTTACGATACGCCGCATCGTTCAGGTAGTGCGCCACGTTGCGCTGCGCCACCATGCGTGACCCCATCACATCCAGCGGATAATGCACGCCGAGTACGATACGCGAATAGCCGTAGCGCGCCCCGCGGTCGATCAGTGGCACAAAGCGCTCCGGCACCATCTGCGCCATCAGCAGCGCATCGGTATAGCCGGTGTTGGTATGGCCGCTGGGGAACGATCCCCCGTCGGCGGTGTAGGGCTGATTATCTTTCACCACCGCGCTGTCCGGTACCAGGTGAATGGTGTTGCCCGGGATCAGGAACGGGCGCTTATAGTCGAAATGCTTTTTTGCCTCGCCTGTGCTGACTTCGCTGGCTTTAATCAGCGCGGCAGCTTTGCCCAGCTCGCCTTTGTTATAGGCATTGACGAAGGCCTGACCGAGGCGCGGCCCCAGCGCATCGGCGAGAAAGTAGAGATAGTTCTGCCCTTCAGCATCGATCAGCGCCTGCTGGCGCAGCGTGGCGCTGGCATTCAGGTTGATGCTCTCTACCGTCTCCAGGCTCTGCTTCAGCGTGTCTTGCGGCAGCGCGCTGAAGGCGCTAAGCAGCGCAATGCCCGCCTGCTGATTGTCCTTTTTGCCAAAGTCGTAGCCGCTGGCTTTCAGCCACGCTTTATCGGCCAGCGCGTTACCCTGCTTCGCCTCTTCCAGCTGGCCGCGCTCAATCTTCTCGTGCTGGCCTTTGATGGCCTCCACCAGCGCGCTCTGCACGTGATTCTGCAGCGCCAGATAATCCGCACTGCCATTCGCGTTGGTCACGCTGTCAGCGATGGCGGCCACGTCAGGGAGGGGGGAAGTTGTTTTTGCCTGGGAAAGCGGGCTGACCAGCAGCGCTGCGGTCAGTAAGGTCAAACGAAAGCGCATAAACCATCCTTATTTTTTAAGTAGAAACCTTGCCGCTTGCCAGGCTAATCCCTCCCGATGACGCTTTTATTACAATTCATATTCCGATACAGATTACTCCGCTCTCAGCGGCCGTCAGGCGTGCGCAGCAACAGAGAAATGAGACGGGCGGGGCTTGCCCCGCCTGGAGCAACAGGGGTTAGTCGACGATCGGAGTTTTACTTTTATTCAGCGCAGCCATAAAGGCGTCGTCCAGATGCAGGTGCTGCTTCACCAGCGCAGGCGGGGTCAGCGCCAGCCACTGATTGAGCGACAGATCCGCATAGTAATCGCTTTTGAACAGCTCTAAGAAACGCAGCGGCTTATCGCCGGTATTCTCAATGTAGTGCCCCATGGCAAACGGCACATAGCCGACGTCGCCGGCACGGAAATCAAAGGTGCGTGCCTGGCCGGACGAGGCGAATACCCCCATGCGCCCCTGCCCTTCAAGATAGTACTGCCACTCGTCGTTGTTCGGGTGCCAGTGCAGCTCGCGCATCGCGCCCGGTTCCAGCTCGACCAGCGCGGCGGCAATGGTTTTGGAAATTTTAAAGGTGGAGGAGTCGGTAATCCGCACCGTGCCGCCCTTCAGGGTTATCGGTTTCTGCGCCATCATGCGGTGGCTGAACTGCAGCGTGGAGCGCTTTGCCCCACTCATCGCATCCGCACTCAGCGCGCCGGGAACCTCGCCGGCAAAAATATACTCATCAGACGGCGACGGCAGCCGGTCGAAGGTGCTGGCGGGCACGCCGAAGTTTTTCGCCAGCACCTCCGGAGGAATATGCTTAAACCAGTCGCTGAGCAGGAAAGTGCTGTCCTCATCGAAATTACCGTCGTCGAAGGCCAGCAGGAACTCGCAGCCGTCCGGCCCCAGCCCCTGAATTGAGTGCGGCATACCGGGCGGGAAGTACCACAGGTCACCCACGCCAACGTCATCCACAAACCAGCCACCGTCGGTATCCAGCGCGGTGATGCGCGCCCTGCCGTAAGTCATATAGGCCCACTCCCCCTCTTTGTGCCAGTGCAGCTCGCGGATGCCGCCCGCGTTGAGGCGCATGTCCACCCCGGCAATGGTGGTGGAGATCCCCAGCTCGCGCTGAGTGACCTGGCGCGTCCAGCCGCCGCTGCCTTTGCGCACATGGGCGTCGCTAAAGGAGAAACGCAGATTCGGCAAGGTGCCGTTGTCGGTAGCGGGGGGATTAACGATATCCGGATTTTCCCCTTCGCGCATCGGGTCATGCGGCCCCGGGTCGGTGCCGCCCATTTTTCCACTCCACGGCTGCGCATTAATGGTTTTGTCATGGGCATGGACACTGCCTGCTGCCAGGGCCACGGTGCCGCCGGCGGCAAAGGCCATAAAATTACGACGTGAGATAGGCTTCATACGCTGCTTCCTTTTATCAGCTTAAAATAGACCTCAGAGAATGGCGGGATAAGCCACTCAATGATTAGCCTAGGCGATGTATCTGAACTCACCAGCAACAGCGGAAGATGATTAGCGCATGAATTGTAAATAGAAATCCATTGAAAATTTTAATTAAGCCACGGCATAAACATCAAAATTGTTAACGTTATCTAATTATTGTTTAGGTTACATTGATGTTAAATACTTTATCGGCGACTCTTTTAGCACAAAACGGCGCTTCAACATCAAGTCTGTTTATCAAAATTATGCTGCTGTTGTCATGGCTGGTTACAGGCACTGCGCTACGATGCGTCAAGAAACCCCCTGACGTCGGCACTAAAATAGCCGGCTTACTCTGACCTGTTTCTTACCTTCTACCTACACGGGCGACTATGAACATCGATTCGGATATCACTTTTCGTAAGCTGGAGATCTTCATTGCCTTCATGAGCCGTGGCAACCTGGCACGCACCGCAGAAGCGCTGGGGATCAGCAGCGTCAGCGTTCACCGCGCCCTGCATAGCCTGGAAGAGAGCGTGCGCTGCCCGCTATTTATCCATCAGGGACGCAACCTGGTGCCGCTGCCTGCGGCGCAAACCCTGTGGGAATACAGTCAGGAGGCGCTGGATACCCTGTCACGCGGCGTGGAGGAGACGCGTAAAGCGGCGGGTATCGGCCAGGGGCATATTCGCCTTGGCACGCTCTACTCGCTGACGCTGGAAACCATTCCGAAGCTGATTATGGGGATGAAACTGCGCCGCCCGGACCTCGAAATGGAGCTGACGATGGGGTCGAATCAGCTGCTCACCACAAAGCTGGAGGATGGCTATCTTGATGCTATTCTGATTGCGCTTACGCCCGGCGAGATCGACTACAGCCGCTTTGAAATACTCCCGCTGTTCGATGACGATATCTTCCTGGCGGCTCCGGCCGCTTCCGGGCTGGACACCAGCTTTCCCGCTGACCTGCGCGATTTTCGCCAGCAGAAATTTGTCTCGCTGGCGGAAGGATTTGCTACCTGGCAGGGCTTTCAGGAGGCGTTTAACGTTGCCGGATATGAGCCGGATATTGTCACCAGGGTAAACGATATTTTTTCCATGCTGAGCCTGGTGCAGGCGGGTGTCGGCTATACCCTGCTGCCGGGGAGGATGAAAAAAGTGTATGAAAATTCCGTGCAGCTGCTGCCGCTGGCGGAGCCATACCAGATGCGCCAGAACATCGCGATTGTCTTCGAGCGCAACCGCGAGCATGACCCCAACCTGCTGGCGCTGGTGGCGGAAGGCCGCATGTACAGCCGCCAGCGTCAGCAAACTAAGGCTTAATTCGCGCCACCAGACGGCGGGCCAGCAGCAGCCCGCCCTGCTCCAGCGCTATCGCCTCCCCACGAGATAACGGCCCGCGCGTCAGCCCCGTCAGCACCGCGCCGGGCGGCATCTCAATCGCCAGCCCGACTTCTCGCTCATTCGCCGCCACCATGGCTTCATGCCAGCGCACGGTACGCGCCATGTTCTGCGCCAGATCGTCGGCGATCTGCTGCGGCTGCCATAGCACCCGGGCGCTGCTGCCGCTAAGGTACGCACAGCGCGGGCGCTGGAGGGTTAGCCTGCTGAAGGCGGCCGCCAGCTCTGCCGCCGGAGCGGCCATTAGCGCGCAGTGCGAAGGCACACTCACCGCCAGCCGATGCACTTTCTGCGCCCCGGCGGCCAGCGCTTTGTCTGCTACCTGCGCCATCAGCGCGTCGCTACCGGCAATCACCAGCTGCTGCGGCGCGTTGATATTCGCCAGATAACAGCCCGTCTCCAGCAGCGGTTCCAGCTGCTGCTGCTCCAGCCCGACAATTGCCGTCAGGCCATAGCCCTGCGGATAAGCCTGCTCCATCAGCTCGCCGCGCAGCGACACCAGCCGCAGCGCATCGTCAAACGCCAGCGCCCCGGCAACCACCGCCGCCGGAAACGCACCGATCGACAGGCCGCAGGTGATATCCGCTTCCACCCCCTGCCGCTGCAGCGCGTGCGCATGCGCCACTGCGGTAATCAGCAGGCACAACTGCACCGCCCGCGTGTGCTGCAGCGCCTGTGCATTGTCAAGCGCTCGGGCATCCTCATGCAATACTTCACTGGCGCGATCCAGCAGCGCATCCCCCTGCGGCAGCTGTTGCAGCATGCCGGGGCGCTGCGGCCCCTGGCCGGGAAAGGTGAACAGCACTTTCATCATGGGCTACTCCACGGCTGAGCGGTGAGGCGCGGGCCAAGGTTGGTTTTCAGCAGGACCTGACCATCGCGCAGCCATTCATTGAGGGCAAAGGCACCGTACGGCGTTTCGACCTGGGTATCGACCCGGCACGGCAGCTGGCTGACAAACGCCTGCCAGCGCCGCAGCTCCGTCTCCGCGGCCGGATGCGGGCAGCGGATCAGCAGGTCGAGATCGCTGGTCGCTGACAGCACCGGCACTTCGGTCGCCAGCGCATAGCCGACGCTGCCGGTAATGCCCCAGGGCCACCACCAGCGCTGCTGCACCAGCTGGATCGACGCCTGCACCGGCTGCTGCGAAACAAACGGCGAGGCCAGCAGCCGCTCCACGCTGCTGAACGCTTCCGGGTTTTGTACCTGCACGATGTCAGCGGCAGCCACCCAACCGGCCGCACGCTCCTCGCGCCGCAGCCCGCGCACGCCAACCGGGACACGCCCGTTCTCATCGCTGTCGCGGCGCACCACCAGCGGCAGCGCGCTGCGCCACTGGCTGCTGACCCAGGCGGGCAGATCGCCCGTCAAAGCCTGCGAGTGGCGGATCCAGACCAGGTCGTGGGGCGTATAAGTCATATCAGAGTCCTGCAGTCAGCGTAATAAATAGCGGTAAGGTAATAATACATAACAGCGAACTGATCAGCAGCGTGGCTTCCGCGTCCGGCGAATAGACGCCAAAACGGTTGCCAAATACCACGCCGAAGAAACCCGCCGACAGCGCAATCATCAGAATGCCGGTCACGGCAACACGCCCATGCAGCCCGAACAACAGCACCAGTCCCCATGCGATAAAGGGTTCGATTAGCATGGTGGTAAGGCTGGAGATCACCACGATCCGGCTGAGCTTCAGTTTGCGCGCAGAGAGAATAACGCCGGTCAGAAACAGCGCAGCCGCCGTCGCGGACAGCCCGAGAGGATGGATCGCCGCCAGCACCAGGTCCGGCATTTTCAGCTGCACCCCGGACAAGACAACCCCAAGCAGCGGCCCCCAGACTATCGGTTTGGTGACGGAACGCCACATCAGCAGTGGCAGCATCCCTATTCCGCCGTGCTGACTATGGCCCGCTGCACGCGCTTTTTCACGCTCAAGGATCAGCAGGCAGAAGGGCGTCATCAGCACCGAGCCGCAGGCAATCGATGCCGCCACCGACAGTGAGGTTGCTGGCCCGGGCCCCAGCACGCTGCCGAGGATCGGCAGGCCCAGCGCGGCATAGTTAGGCAGTGCCACGGTGAGCGTCAGCACTGCCGCATCCTGCGGTGACTTATGAAAGTATCGGGTACTAATAAAGTAGATCGCGGCATAGGTCACCCACATGGTTAATGCCAGCACCACAATCAGCGGGGACTGCGCAATAATACCCTGCCACGGCGTCTGGACGGTCGCGCCAAATAGCGCCGCGGGCAGGGCGAAATCCATCACAAAGATATTCAGCGTCACGACGTTTTTATTATCAACCATTCCGGCTTTACCCGCATAAAAGCCGAGTAACATGATGACAAAAATAGGGGCAAGAGCATGGATAATAACGTAAGTCATAGCATCACCTGTTAGTTAACGCCGCGCGCAGGCGCGACAATTATTATTTTTTTCAGGCGGGAGTGAGGGCTATTTGCGTGCCGCTCCCGCCCTGCAGGTAGTTATGTTACTTATTGCCGTCAGGTGGCCGTTCACCAGGCCGCGCGCATTCTCGCACGCACCGCTTTCGAGCTGCGGCGATGCTCCGCCTGCAAACGGCACTGCAGACCTGGATCGCGCCGGGCTGCCGTCACGGCATCGTTCAGCGCCTGCTGCACCTGCTTGACGTCAGCCTCATCGGGCGCGTCCGGCTGGCGGATATCCAGCAGCGCTTCCAGCAGCCCCAGCGAGTGGTAATTTTTGATGTCGTAGGCCATCGGTGGAATGGTCTGAGCCAGTTTTTCCAGCGCCGCAACGCTGCGCAGGGTGATACGCGCCGCAGCCTCTTTACCCATGGCGTGGATCTGTACGCCCGGGTCGTTAAAGGCAATCAGCCGGTTGGCCTGATAGCCGTGCGCGAGGAAGGCGCCGGACATCGCCTTGCCGACGATCAGTCCGATGACAATATGCCCGGCGAGACGCGCTTCGGCATAGGCTCCGGCAGCGGCGGCCAGCGCCTGATGTATGCCAAAAGCCTCTTCCCGGCGGCCGTAGGCCTGGCTTGGCACATCAATCACGGCGATAATCAGCCGCTTGCCTGCTTTACCCGCATCCTGCTGCACCGCTTCACTGACCACTTTCGCCAGCGTCCAGCCCTCCAGCAGCCCGACCTCACCGCCCGCCGCTCGCGGATAGTGGTTAGCGGCATCCGGCACCACCGCGATAAAGCGTGCGGCCTCGCCGTTCAGCTCGCCATCCGCAGCCTGTACCGATGGGCAGAGCCCGGGCAGCCGGCTGGCACCGGCGGTGAGCTGTTGCAGCCAGGTTTCGCCGCGTGTGATGGTTTTTTTCATCCTCAATCCTCCCTGCTAAAGAGCTGTGTAATCTGCTGCGCATCCGCCTGCTGGCGGCTGTCAAACTGCGTCAGGCGCGGCAGATACTCCTGCCAGCGCTGCGAACGATGCTGCGCAGGAATGCCTTTTGCCAGCGCTGCGCGCATGGCGTTCTTTACTGCCTGCTGGCCATCCGCCACCAGCGTATCCACCAGCCCGCTGCGCGCGCGCACTTCGCCGCCGGTCATGCTCCAGATAAACGGCCGGTCGCGGGAGTCGTACTCGTCGATCCCCGCCTCCTGCTCAATCACCTGCGGACCATTCAACCCGAGGCGTGCCTCGCGGGTGGCGATCAGCGTGCTGCACAGCCCGGCGGCTATCGACATGCCGCCAAAGCAGCCAACGGTCCCGGCGATGATGCCAATAACCGGGGTGTAACGGCGCAGGTCGACGATTGCCGCATGGATATCTGCAATCGCCGCCAGCCCGAGGTTGGCTTCCTGCAGGCGCACGCCGCCGGTTTCAAAGCACAGCACCGCACGGGTTGGCGTGCCGTTACGGTTATCTTCTGCCGCCAGTTCCAGCGCGGCCGCCATTTTGGCCCCGGACACTTCCCCCATGCTGCCGCCCTGGAAAGCCCCTTCGATGGCGATGGCGACCGCGGGCTGGCCGTCAATGGTGCCCTTCGCCACGACCATGCCATCATCCGCCTGCGGCACGACGCCCTGCGCAGCAAGCCACGGCGACATAACGCCGTCAAACGGGTCGAGCAGTTCGCGGTAGCTGCCCTCATCCAGCAGCAGTCGTGCGCGCTGGCGGGCATTAAGCTCGATAAAACTGCGGTCGTTACGCATCGGCGACCTCCTCAAATACCTGTTCAATGCGGATGCGCGCCACGCCGGGCGTGGCGCCAAAATCGTGGATGGTCATCTGCCCGGCGGGCAGTGCGCCCAGGCTGCTCAGGCGATTAAACAGCGCCTGCCAGCGTGCAGCGCTGTTATCTACCGAGGTGGTGACATCGACCTGGAGGAGATCGCTATCCCTGGCGATGTACAGCACCTCCATGTCGCCGGAGCCAACCACGCCCGCGAGCGCTTTACCGCTGAGCTGGCGCGAAGCCGGAAATGAAAACGTGAACTGTTGCATAAGAACCTCTGAAAATGTGTTTTCCCTTTGCGGGCGGCACCCATAACGCCGGGCCAGGCATGCCTGGCCCCTACGGGGTATTCGTGGGGGTGGGCATGCCTGGCCCCTACG
>NZ_JASCAQ010000048.1:0-51718 GCF_029967685.1 Erwinia sp. V90_4
AAATCAAAGGATTCAAATCAACCAAAACCCAGAAGAAATACGACGCCGCACTGCAGCTGCAGGCCGATGGCACCGTTTCACTGGTCTTTAATAACAAGAGGAAGTAATCATGGCATCACGCGGCGTAAACAAAGTCATTCTGGTTGGTAATCTGGGACAAGATCCGGAAGTGCGCTACATGCCAAACGGCGGAGCGGTTACTAATATCACGATTGCAACGTCAGAGAGCTGGCGCGACAAAACAACGGGTGAAAGCAAAGAGCTCACCGAATGGCATCGCATTGTGCTCTTCGGCAAGCTGGCTGAAATCGCGGGCGAGTACCTCCACAAAGGCTCGCAGGTATATATTGAAGGCCAGCTGCGCACGCGAAAATGGACAGACCAGAGCGGGCAGGATAAATACACAACCGAAGTCGTAGTGAATACTGGCGGCACGATGCAGATGCTTGGAGGAAACCGAAACGCGGGCAGCACCCCGCAGCAACCAGTCAATAATGCTTCGCAGGGGCCAGCCAACGCTGATGATATTCCCCCAGTCGATGACGATGGGATCCCGTTCTGAATAGCGTCATTTTATGAAAGCCGGTGAAACTCGATGCGAGAATCTGACAGCAGAAAGTCAACGCCGGCATCCGGTAGAGATTCAAAATTGCAGCCAAAATAAGCCCCGACATTCGGGGCTTTTATGTTTTTATCCGCCAAGTTCTTTTGCTGCCAATCCGACGATGGCCATCGCCGCCGGTCGCTTTTTTTTAGTGGCATTTTGTGGCCGCCGGCCGCAGCTGAAGACGGGAAAATGCTGGCAGTTCCTATCATCGCTTAATTGCCGTGCTGCACGTTCGTAAGCGCCAGTAATGGCGCTAACGCGGAGATACGCCCCGGCGGCGGCGATGCCTTGCCGTGACCACTCCGACCACGTACTGAGGCTTCAGTGCTGCTTATAGCTGGTCTGGGCTGTACAGGGTGAAGGGGGTTCAAAGTAGCGAGTTAAATCGCTGATTCCGGCGATTTACAGGCGGTGCAAATATTAAATTATACGTTGTCGCCTTCCATGCCCTGACGGGCATAAAATCAAATGAAAATAATAAAAACACTTGCAAAAAGCACGTTAAAACGTGTATTATACTCTACATGGAAAGCGCGGTGCTTTCCCATAAGGCCGACCGGCCAGGAGTTTTAAGATGAACGTTCAGCAGGCATTAAATGTATTTGGTTTAAACGGTGATCTGACCAAAGAAGACATCAAAAAGGCGTACAGAAAGGCATCCCTTAAACACCATCCTGATCGTAACAAGGATAACCCGATTGCCGCAGAAATCATGAAAGCAATAAATGCTGCTTTTGAATTTCTGATGGCGAACTTTGAAAAAATCAATCAGTACCAGTCAGCAGATGAAAACGAGCGTTATAACTTCGGTGAAGAAATGGAACGCGTGCTGATGGAACTCAATGGGCTTGCCGGTGTAGTTTTTGAAGTTATCGGCAACTGGATATGGATTTCCGGTGAAACCAAACCGCATAAAGACGCGCTGAAAAGCCTGGGCTGCAAGTGGGCACCTAAAAAGGCGCAGTGGTTTTTCCGTCCGGAAGAGCACAAATCATTCCGGAACCGTAAAGATCACTCAATGGATGAAATCCGTGAAATGTACGGCACCAACGGACAGCGTAAAGCATACGGGCGCAGAGCGGTAGAGAGCCGCGCCTGATGATTCCGGGGGCCATTGGCCCCCTTAGCTTATGTCTGGGGGAATTATGAGCAATACATTCACTGAGCGCTATGCGCATTTTTTCGAACAGGTCTGCCCATTGCTAGGAACTGGCTGGCGTATTGATTACCGGCAGAATGATATCTACCGAATGATCTTAATGAATCCGGATTACCGAAATTATACAATCAGCGTCCGTTATGAAAAGGAACGGTTCTGCCTGATGGGAAGCGTGAGCAAGTGCCGCCGCAATGACACCTACTCAGCCTGCACTGTCTCCACCATGCGCAATGCCGCGTCAGTTGCCGGAGATATCCGGAGAAAGATACTGACCGAAGCCCGGAGTATCATTTCTATATATGAAGCAGACAGAGCAGGCGCAGAAATGCAGCGCGAAGACAGAAAAAACCTGATCCATCTGCTGGGCCGGATTTTGGACGTTTATGAGTATGACCGCGGGACTAATGTATTGTGTGGCATAACCAGCGCACATGGTATTCGTGGGGATGTGACCGATCGCTACGGCGGTTATCAGCTCAACCTGACTGACCTGTCCAAAGACCAGTTAATAAAAGTGGTGGGCTTAATATCCAACCTTGAACGCTGACGGTAAGCGGCGGGCTTCGAACCCGCCGTTTACCGTAGTAATGCCGAAGCTTTAACGGGAGTAGCGCGTGAAAGAGATATTTGTGACAAAACGGCGTGGCGATACTGCAAAAATCCGGCAAATACTTGCCGTTTACAGTGACGGGAAGCGTTACCGTCTTCATTTTACCGTGCTTGATCGCAGCAATCCGTCAAAAAAAGCGCGGGAATATGGCGAAAAAGAAACGCGTAGTGAAATACTTAATCAGGAGTTTTTCATTAACTGTGGCGATTTTATCCGGGCTAGTGATTATCCACTACCTAAGCTGGCGCGTGAATTTATTCAGTTTCTGAAAGAGAGTGATAATAATGCAACTTAAAGCCGAACATAACGGTGAATTAGCCGCGCGCGTACGTGCGAAATTAGGACTTACTCAGATAGAAATGGGGGAGTTCATGGGCATGACCCGCCGCGCATGGCAGGATAAAGAAGCCGGGATAAACCGCGTATCTGTTGCAGAATATCATCTGTTTATGCTTCTGCTAAATGAACACGAGGATTATTTGCTGATCCGCCGTCTGCCAGCAGTGAGAAACCCACAGCAGGAAGCCGCCGCTGCCGCGCTTGATCTGGGCCAGTATCTTGCATCAGGTATTCACACAGACATCCCCCTGCCATCTGAGGCTGAACGGAAGCTGCGCGGCGTGGAGGATGCAATAAGCAATTATAAAGCTGCCTTTAATGCAGAAACGCTGGATTCAGTTAAATAACCTCAAATGAAGCCAGATCGGGATATTAAATAGTCCTCACATGTCATTCTGAGTTTCTGCTGGCATTATTGCTAATAAAATTTGCGTAAACCACACTCAATAACGTTGCATGTTGTGCAATGTGCAACTATAATGAGCTTAAGGTTTGAGAAGGAAGGGAAATGATCAAATCGTTTAAGCACAAGGGATTAAAAAAGTTTTTCGAGACCGGAAGCACTTCCGGAATCATCCCGGAACACGAAAAAACCCTGAATAAATGCCTGGCTTCCATTCATCAGGCCGAAAATATTACTGATTTGAATCTGCCATCACTGAGGCTTCACAGGCTGAAAGGTGACAGACAGAACATCTGGTCAGTAACGGTAAGAGCTAACTGGCGTATCACTTTCGAATTTACAGACGGCGATGCGTACATTTTGAACTATGAGGATTATCACTAATGAAAATGCACAATCCGCCCCATCCAGGGGCGATTGTCGCTGATAACATTGAGGCGCTCAATATGTCACTGAGTGATGTAGCGAAGGCTCTGGATGTATCAGCGTCAAACCTCAGCCGTCTGACTCAGGAAAAGATTGCCATCAGCCCGGAAATGGCGGTGCGCTTGTCTAAAGTGATTGGAAGTTCCCCTGAGTGGTGGCTCCGTATGCAAGATGCTTACAGCCTCTATCACGCTGAAGAAAGTATTGATCTGTCCAGGCTAACGCCATTGTTTAGCGCGTCAGCAGACAATGCCCCGGCCTGATTCGGGGGTGTAAAAGTTTAGCCCGGCACTGCCGGGCTTTTTTACGCCTGCAGGAAAAAAAAGCACGTTTAAAAGTGCCTCATTGATTGCATATGCACGTTAAAACGTGCATAATGTATTTAATGAAAGCGCGGTGCTTTCTTTTAGGGACGAACGGCCAGGAGCAGAAATGAAACAGAAAATTGATTCGATTATTAATGGACGCGTACTGAAAGATTCAGTGCTCGTAAAAGTCTCAAGCATCAGTAAATACGATGATCATCAGGTAGAAATTCGTGATGCGCATACCGGGCAACTAATCTGGCGTGCGTGGGATTTTGAACCGGATTTCGAGAAGGAATTAGAAAGAAATTTGAAACAATTTCTGAGCTAATAAATGGGGTTAGCGCCAGGCTGCTGGAACAGTCTGGCGCTGATGACAGAAAATCGCATACAGGATAATTTTATGTCACTTAAAGAGATCATAGCGCTGGCTGATTCTATTGTAAATAAAAAGGCAATTAAGGCCCCACAGCTTAGCGGCTGGGAGCTGGGAGAGCTACTTTGGTGGATTAAACACCTGAAAACCGACTTAAAGTAAATATACAGGGGGATTTTATCCCCCTTTAAAAAATCACAGTAGGTGAGTTAATGGGACACTACACAGTAAGAACCGATAAGCAGCAGGACGACATTATCCTTGAAGCACTAGATTGCATGGGCGAAGCCACTGTAAGCAAGGGACTCATGACGGCGATCGGCAGTTACAAGCAGAATCAGGAGACGATACGACGCCTGAAGAACGAGCTGGCGCAAGAGCGCCTGCGTTCAAGAGATCTGTCTGAAGCTATCGGGAATTTTGAATCCAGCATGTCTCGCATGTTTGCGATGAAGTGATGTATAATTACGCACATCTGTAGTAATAATTAGCGTACAATTCAATTCTACGCCCTTTTGCGGGGCGCTAGTTTTCCGCTAGGCTGCCTGAAAGTCATACTCAGCAACGATTCGAAAATACCTTCAGATTAATGCTGTCAAAAACCGGATGGCAGCATTAAACGACCTTCCAATTATGACAGCAAAATAAAACGACCGGCGCCAGCTGCAGTGCCACTAATGCTGGCAATCACACCTGAAGTCAGTATGCGCGCAGCGCATGGAAGGCGGCAGCACGTTCTGACATGGTGCACGGGTACAGAACCGCCGGAAATAAACACACTGACAGATAATGAAAATCACCTCCCCCCCTGACCAGCGCCGTTTAAGCAGCAGCCTGTAAGCGGGGTTGTGGTCAGATGGTCGGAGACAAGAGAAAGAATCAGCAGGCAGAAGGCAGAAGGCAGAAGCAGAGGCAGCAGAGCGGGCTGGACGCCCGCCGAACAAAACTAACGAGATATATTGTGCTGAGACGTCAGAGCGCTGATTGTTGATTGTGCGCCGCTGTATATGCCATAGATTGCTGCCCCTGACAGAGCGAGCGTAATAGCAAGGGTGCAGGCCAGAATCACATTCAGACGCCGACTTTTAGGATCCGCTAATTCAAACCCATCAATCCGCTTTTGCAAGCTGTTAACAGATTTTTCAAGCTCATAAAAAGTTTTATGAGCATGTTCGTCCAGGCTGGATTTAACTGATTCACGAAATTCAGTAAGCGCAACGGTCTTTTGTCGTTCTATCGCCTGGCTCAGTTCTGAGGCGGTTTTTTCCGCCTCTTCTACTGAACTGGCGATTATTTCCAGTGAACCTGAAACAGCCTGATTGATTTCTCCGGGGAGGCTTTTAATCTGGTCGCCAATGACGCCCAGATCTCCGATTAGTTCAATCAGAAACGCCTCACGCGCGGTCTGTGGGAGCCTTTTTTCTTCTGACATAATCTCCCCTTAAAAAAGGTTCGCGTAAACGTCATCGAGATTACGTTTGACACCCTTAGCAAGAGCTTTCAGACCGTACATGTCTGCCCAGTTATTGCGGTCTCTTGCGCTTGCTTCTTTATTTTTGAGTAGCGACTTATAATCCGTCTGGTCTGCTAGAATGGCATCAACGGTTAATCCTTTAATGGAAAGTGCATCAAAAATTTCATTTTCAAAGATAGCGCATTCGGTATTAAGCACGAACGTTTTTTCTTTTTTATGATGCGCAATAATGAATTTGAATTCCTCTTCAACGTCATTATCTACGCGGTTAAAAATAACCCGGATTTTATCCGAAGGTATGCCAATTCCTGCCAAAGCCTGCAACATCTGAATAGTCTCTTTTTGTTCTTTTGTTCCAGATGTGACGGGGATAATAAAATAATCAAATTCCTCGTGAGAGTTATCGAACTTGATCATGTTATTCAGGAAGTCTTCAATGTTTGATGCGCCGATATCAATAACAGCATCATCTTCAAGCATTAACTTTCTGAAAAGATCACGGAATTTTGCGCCGGTCATTTTTTCGACGTCAATCCCAAGACCTTCAGCAGTTTCGTTAATGGACTCAATCGCATAAATAGGTGCGTTGTTCATGCGTGGCGAAAGTACGTGTGCAGAGATAGTTGTTTTACCTACGGTGCCAGTATAGTTAAGAGTTACTACTTTCATCGTCATTTCCTTCTGAATTCTGCAGCGCTTCAAGATCAACAGGTCTTTGCCGCAACCTGCGTAAATCTGCCGGGTTGCGGGCAATTTTACGGAATGTATCAGGTGGGTTTTCATTCACTGTCTGAGCGCTGGCAATAACGTTATGGGGTTCAGTGTTCTGAGTTAAATGTTTAATTTCGTCAGCACAATATTTTTTTACATATCGCGTAAACTGCGTGTAACTCATTTCTAAATCAGGGTATGACTCAAAAATCATTCTCTGAGTTTGGCCTAATGCCAGTCGATTTTTAATCTCCTGGAGTAAAGGCAGAAACTTACTTCTCCCCTGCCTAGTTTTCGTTTGCCTTTCAGACATGATGCGCCCCATGTGTTTTGAATGGCTCCATTTTAGACGGTCAGGTACGTTTAGTGAAATCTAATGCAACCTAATGCAACTAGCCGCCGTTGCAATGCAATCTAATGCAACTCAATGCAATCGTCAACATGTTTAGTGCAATTTAATGCAACTTTATGCAATGCAAAGCAACCCATCAAGCTAAACAGAGGCACGTTACCGACTGTATACAAATCCCCTGGCGGGTATTTCTATCCAGTCGCGTGCCAAAGGGGAAACCCCTTTGGAACCCCGCTTTGCGGGAACATCATCATCAGTTATCGAGGAGCATCATGGCCGCCAAGCAAAATAAAGATATTGGTATTTCATTCCGGATAACGCGCGATGATTTCTCTCCTTTCGAGCAGCAGATAAAAGAGGCGAAACTCAGCCGGTCAGCTTTCTTCAGAAAACTGGTGCTGAGTAAATCTGACTTCATTAATATTGAGGTAAAGGATACCAAAGAATTATTATACCTTTTTAATAAGTCGAGTAATAACATAAATCAGCTTGCTCTTAAGGTTAACGCTGCCCATAAAGGCGGTGTAATTTCAGATAAAAAATACACCTTTTTTTTAAATTCCCTGATGAACATAGAATCGCTGATGCGCAAGGCGGTAGACAATGCTGATTAGGTGCAGCGGCTATAATTCAGGTGTCAAAGAGTATCTGGAAGAAGGAATGAAGTCAGGCCGGGAGTTATCCCGTGATGAACTCGATGAACGCATTATTCTCGATGGAAATCTGGATCTCACCGACAGGGTTTATCGTGGCATTGAAAATAAAGGGCAGGATAGATATCTGACCTTTACCCTGTCATTTAAAGAGGATGAGGTGTCTCAGGAAACGCTTTTCGCCATCACGCAGGAATTTAAAGCATTTCTGATGCACGCCTATAACAGCGACGAATATAATTTCTATGCTGAGGCGCATCTTCCGAAAGTCAAAACCATGACGGACAGAAAAACCGGCGATCTGGTTGATCGTAAGCCGCATATTCACGTCGTTATCCCGCGCGTTAATCTGCTGTCGGGTAATGAAATGAATCCTGTTGGTGATTATACAAAGAATGAAAAGTATATGGAGGCGTTTCAGGAGTACATTAACCAGAAGTACGGGCTGGCTTCTCCAAGAGAGAACATGCGCGCAACCCCCACGAACTATGCCGATATGCTTTCACGGTATAAAGGGGATGATTTCAGGGCAAAGAATAAAGAATTTAAACTGAATCTGCTGGAGCGCGTTTTTTCAGACGATATCAGAACCCGAAAGGATTTCTATGATCTGGTTTCACAGTTTGGTGAAACTAAAGTCAGAAATGCCGGTAAAGAAAATGAATACATTGCAGTAAAACTTTCTGGCGATCAGAAGTTTACAAATCTCAAGGAAAGCATATTCAGCGATGAGTTTATTACTGAGCGCCGAATGAGCAGACCCCCACTCGACACCAAAATCATTGACGTGCGTTTCAGTGAATGGGGCAATCGGGCGGCTGAGATTAAGTATATCGATAAAATCGCTTCACCAAAATTCCGCGCCATTTATTACGCGTCCGATGATCAGACAAGAAATACCTTGCTGACTGGCTGCACTACAAAATTTTATGACGAACTTCGAGGTAAATATGAGTTACGAGGTCAACGGTCGTCAGATAACCAGCGAAGTGCTGCTGAAGTTAAATCAAGACGTTATGCCCCATCTGCCTATAGCCTGCAAAACATGCCCGATGGCAATGTGGCAGGTTCACGACTCCGGAAAGGAAATAAAGTGCTACTGCAGGGTGATGCACGCGTTCACTTGGGCGACAAGCAAACCCACGGAGATCCTGGACTGCGACGCACTTTACGAGGAAGAGGAGGAGAACGACGAGCTGCCAGTCAGTCATCATCATGGCAACGCGACCCCCCAACACGGGGGACAGTGGGAAAACATGCACGACGACGAACCAAACTACAGCTGACGCCCTATCCCGTAATTCCAAGACTAAAAAACCGTATTCCAACCCTCGATGACGTCAGAAAGCGCGGCGGGCACCTTTTCCCCGCGGGCACCATTACCGGTGCGAAATCTTCTCCGGCGTTAACCCAACCGGCAATGCCCGTTGCCTCCGTTTCATCTATTCCGGCATGGCTGCATCGCCGGATGAACGAGCCAGATTCAGCCCAGCGTAATGCCAACTGGCAGATGCGCAGCGTTGATCGTGAATTTTATGAAATACGCCGGGAGGTGACTAGCGACAAGAGATTTACTTACGACGAAAAAACACAGCTCCTTTCCGTGATGCATTTTGAGCGGCTGAAAAGGAAGGATGCAATCCTGAATAACAATGAGGATGTAACGATGGGAAGTAAAGACATCCGGGACATGATTAATAAATCGCGGCCTGAATCGTCCGGATTTACTATCAGTGGCCCTGAAATTGAGAAAGTTAAACCGGCAAAATCACGCTTCAAGCAGGTTTTTGATGCGCTGCGCAACCCCCGTAATTACTCCAAAATTGCGGATGAGTCGCGTAAATCCGTAGAGAAAAATCTGGATCCAAGCAACCTCTATACTAAACGCACCCGGAAAGGCCACGTCCATTACCTGGACAAAAGCAGTGACAAAACCCTCTTCGTGGATACCGGTAAGCACATATCGATGCGCAAAAATGGCCTGAGCAAAGACAGCGTGGCCGTCGCGTTAGAACTTGCTCAGGGGCGCTTTGGCAGTACGCTGAACATCAAAGGCTCAAAGCATTTTAAAGAAATGGTGGTCAACGTTGTTGCTGAAAAAGGTCTGGATATTCACTTTACCGATAAAGCGATGAACGCCGCGCTGGAGCTGCGCCGCATGGAGTTGGCGAAGGCGAAAGAGCAGCCACGTAACAGCGATAAAGAATCCGCCTTCACGATTGAAGGGGCCGAACAGGAGCGCGGTGTTAAACCAGAGCATCAGCAGTCACCATCACCCGCACCGGCAACCGCCTCGCGTGATAATCCTTCTTCCGACCCTCTTCCTACGTCAGCACAGGCCGCCGCAGCTGTTGCGGCTTCCTATAGCGGGCGCGCTACAGAGCAGGAAATTAAGGATATTCTCTCCAATACGCACTTACGCAGCCTGAGTATGAGCACCGAGCAGAAAGAGCGTGAGCATAACGCCTTGCCGGAAGAAGCCGACAAAGTGAGAGCCGCTATCGATCAGGAGATTGCAGAGCGGATGCGGGGAGATTCACCACCCGCACAGGCTGCCGAGCCGGAAAGCAGGCTCAACATTCTGGAGGGGAAAATCCTTCGGCATGGCGCAGCCCCCTATCTGGAAAAGGAGGGCAACAGCCAGAGCTATTACGTTACGTTGCAGGATAAGGCCGGTAATGAGCAGACTCACTGGGGCGTTGGCCTTAAGGATACGCTTCACGGGTTTAAGCGCGGAAACGAGGTATCTCTCAGCCTGAAGGAGTCACAACCTGTGCAGGTGCAGAAGCGCGACGAGCATGGCAAGGTAAACACTATTAGTGCTATCCGGAACGTCTGGGAAGCCACCCGACTGGATGGGCCGCAGCCGAAGCCTAAAGAATCAGCGGCATTGACCGATAAAGAGGTCACGCATGGTTTCCGCACGGCTAATTTTGATCCTGACGAACCCGGCCTGGCCTAGTGTTCGACCACAATTCTATATGAATCAGAGCCGGGCAATTGCCTGGCTTTTTTGTGACCGGGATCCAGTACCTGTATTTGTACTTGATCACGTACTGTTAAATGTCTATAGTCATTACATTAGTCGTTACGAGAGGGACGTAGAAATGACCCAAACCATTCACAGCCGCAGAGTGATTAGCATCTCAGAGTTCAGAAAGAACCCGATTGAGTGCGTGAAGTCTGGCGAGGGTGCGCTGGCTATCATGAGCCGTAACCAACCAGAGTTTTATTGCCTTTCAGCAGATGAGTTTGCCGAACTGGTTGAGCTGGCTGAGAAGGCCAGAAAAGCACAGGCCAGTTAATGTAACTGGCTGATTTAGTTAAGCTGAAATTTGGCTTTTCTTTAGGTTTAAGAATAGTGAATCTAATGAAAAGTGATATTTTTATGCTTGTTTTACATGTAGTTAGGCTGATTCCGATTGTGTTCAGTGTTTGATCGCACCGCTGGTACATGCTAGATTACGCGAGCTTAAGAATTGATGCGGGCGGGACGCCCCGGCAATGCGTCCAAGAGAAGGGGAAAGGCAGACAGCCAACCCCAGAATGCAAAAACCCCCTGAAATCTGCTTCAACTTGGCGGGAGATTCAGATATCAGGGGGTCGAAAAGCAGGCGCTGGCCTGATGAGGATTATAGCAAATGCATGATCACTTACAACCCCCCTGCACCGCCATAAGTGCGGACGGGCGTGTCTAATCAGAATTTCCAGACTGATTCTGTCTACCGGCAGGTAAAAAATCCCTATCCAGAGTTTGTTATTCCTAAGAAAAAAGGAACTGATAAACCAAAAGCGACGTTGCCCTTTAATGAAAAGCTGATGGCGAAAGCTAAGGGATTCACGACTCGTTTTGATTTCTCCCTGCATGTTGCGGTGGCCCGTTCGCTGGGTAAGCGTGATCGTAAGCCACCTCCCCTGCGTCTCCGGGCCTTTGAGGCACTGCTGCAGGCCATCTGCTTTCATTACGATCCGCTAGCCAACCGCGTGAATTCCACGCTGACAACCTGCGCGATAGAGTGCGGTCTGGCAACGGAATCCGAGAACGGTAATCTTTCAATCACCCGCGCACAGCGGGCGCTGAAGTCTTTAGCCGATGATTTTGGTCTGCTGACCTATTCAGGAAAGCAGTTTGATGCTTCCATTGGCTGCAATATTCCTACCGATATCACCTTTACCCCTGCATTCTTTGAAGCGCTGGACGTTTCATCTGAAGCGGTTGCCGCTGCCCGCAAAAGTCGAGCGGAGTGGCAGAACAAGCAGCGCGAGAAGAACGGCCAGACCCGTCTGGGCATCGATGAACTTATCAGCCTGGCGTGGGTGACGTTTCATACCCGGTTTAAAGAATACCGCCTGGCCCGTAAGGCGCACGGTGAAAAACGTGCCCGCGCGAAACGGGATGCACAGCGTACTCAAAAAGAAATTAAGGCACTGGTTCAGCGTGAAATTACGCGCGAACTGGTACAGGGGCTTTTCCCTACGGATCTTCATGCCGTGACTGAAGAGGTCAAGCGCCGCGTGAAGGAACGTATGGTCATGTCGCGCGGCAATCACACCCGGCTTGCTACTGTTCCCAGCTAACCTCCTTTTTTGACTCAATCCGGGGATTCCGGAGGTTCAGTCACGCCTGCAGTTAAACAGCGCTCACATATCATACAATCCGCATAATTCTGGCCGTTTGACTCACTGGCTTATCTCGATCAAGGGTTCATTTCATCCCCATTTCACTCCCGCAATTGAGCCGCGAACGGCTTCACATTAGATATCCACATATAACCGCAAGAGACTCCTTATCTAAACTTACATACGATCCCTACAGCAAACCGCGATAATTCTTTTAAACATCTTTTAGATCTATCTTCTAAAAAGAATACCTACTCACAGTCTGCCCTGTGGACAGACGATAACGACCGCCCTTCCAGCGAGCTGACGCTCACGGCGGTTCGGTTAAGCCGCTTCGCGTCTGAGGTAGCTCCCGCCTCATGGCGGGCATTACAGCACTGCTGTATGTCCTGTACGCATTAAAGCTATCGTGCTTCTGTTAGTCCTGACCGCTGTATCGTTCTTTCGTCTTCGACCATCAGGCCACGTTGTCGCTGAAAGGCTGCTGCTTAAACGGCGCTTATCAGGGAGGGGGGGGATTTTCAGTATCTTTCAGAGGGTTTGTTTCTGGCGGTTCTGTACCCGTGCAACCTGTCAGAACGTGCAGCCGCCTTCCATGCGCTACGCGCATAAGTCTCGTTGCCAGCAATATTCAACCTTCAGCTGTCGCCGGCAATTGCTTTTTGCAGTCAAAATCGAGCGACCGCTGAAGTTGGCCAACTCATTTTTGCCAGCATTCAATTTTAGCGTAGTACTGCGGTTGGAATTTGATCCCATCGCGTCATGTAGGAAGGTGATAACATTTCTCGTTTCATGGCAAATTCTGGCTGTATTCCCTGCCCTGCAAAAAACAGTTGTCTGCGCTCTTCCCGGTTCAGCTTGTCGAGCAGCTGCATCAGATTATCGCTGTTTCTGTGCTGTAACTCCGGGCTGAATAAATCCAGCTGCGCCTCCCGGCCATGTAAATCATTGAGCATGATCCCGGCTTTGGCATAGTTTATCCCTGGCCTCCAGATACGAAGCAGCGCTCTCTGGGCCGCTGCGATGATATCTCTGGTGTCACTGGTCGGTGTAACCAGCTCCTCTGTCGCCTGGTTTCCGTATTGCACATCGTTCACTGCATAAGGGCTGGTGCGAATAAAAACGCTGATCACCTTTACGAACTGTTTTTCCTGGCGCAGCTTTTCACCGGCGCGCGCCGCATAGCCGGTAATAGCCTGTTGCATCTGGTGCAATTCGGTGACGCGCTGGCCGAACGAGCGCGAGACAACAATCTGCTGTTTGGCTGCGGGGTTTTCATCAAGCATCAGGCAGGATTCGCCACGTAGTTCTCTCACCGTTCTTTCGAGCACAACGCTGAATTGGCGTCTGACCATTCTGGTATCCAGCCGTGATAGATCGAGTGCTGTTTTCACGCCCATCGCACTGAGCGTTTTTTCCAGGCGTGAGCCGACCCCCCATACCTCCCTTAATGGCACCAGTGACATGAGTTTCTGGAGACGTTTCGGATCATCAAGAGCGACGACGCCACGGGCTGCCGGATAAGTTTTTGCGGCGTGGTTGCAGAGCTTTGCAAGCGTTTTGGTCGGCGCAACTCCTACGCCACAGGTTAGCGTGGTTTGCCTCTTCACTTCCCGGCGCAGTAAATGCCCGAATTCATCGAGAGGCATTACATTGGTCAGATAGGAGGCATCGCAGAATAGCTCGTCAATGCTGTAAACAGAGACGCGTGGTGCGATGGATTCAACCACGGTGCAGAACCGGGTACTCAATGAATGATATAGCGCGTAATTGGAGCTGAAGACGTTCACTTTATGGCGTTCGATCAGGTGCTTAATGCGAAAAAATGGCTCGCCCATCTGAATTTTCAGCGCTTTCGCCTCTTTGTTCCGGGCGATCACGGACGCGTCATTGTTCGAAAGTACGATAACCGGCTTTCCCGCCAAATCTGGTCTGAAAGCCTGTTCACATGAACAGTACATTGCGTTAACGTCAATCAGGGCGAACATGGTGTGTGCTTCCTGACTGAGAACGTTACGACTCCCCATAGCTCAACCGTATCGGATTCAGGATCAAAATAGATTGGGCTGTAAGCTTTGTTCTGAGGCATCAGACAGGGCACAGGACGCATCAGAAGCTTTTTAACAGTGAATTCGTTGTCAATGCTGGCTATCACTATGCTGCCGTGCTGCGCCTCTTCTGCCCTGTCTACGATGAGGATATCGCCATCATGTATTCTGGCGTCGCGCATAGAATTGCCGGTGACGCGTAAAAAATAAGTAGCGGAAGGATGCCTCACTACATAGGCATGGAGGTTCAATTCTTCTTCTTCCCATCCTGCTGCGGGTGATGGAAATCCAGCAGGAACTGCTTCAGCAAAAAAAGGTATGGTCGGATATTGATGATTGTCTTTAGGTTTGACCGGTATAAGAAGCATAATGAGCCTTTGTACTGTGTTTATATACAGTATAAGAGGAGGCTAAATAACGCGCAAATGAAAAAATTAGCAAAAAGATAACACTATGATATTAAGGGAGGAAATTTATAGTGTGTAATGTTACGCATCGTTAATGGCTGGAATACCATGAAAATAAAGGAATTTAATGGTGTGTAATATTACTCATTGTTAGAAGGTTTTCGGGCAGAACATGCCGGAATGGGGCAAAAAGAACCCCGCTGGATGGCGGGGCGTAAAGAAAGAGGGGGCTGGCGAGCTGTGCCTGCATCGAGGGTGAGCCTAAGTCACGCGCCATGATCACGGCGATACAGAGCGCGGTAACGACCGTCAGCCATAAAACAGGCCGGATGTAGCCAATCCAGGATATACGGTATATCCGGGCGCTGCCATCATTGGGGTTTGAGATCCAGTGATGTAACAAACCACGCTAAGCGGTATCAGAAATCGATTTTGATACGATCCAGTCTCAAAATGACCAGAAGACGATATTTGGAACCGCTTTTTTGGCCCGAATACGCAGTCTCATAAGTCTTGATATTTCATACTGTTAATTCGCTAACGTGGTTTTTCGCACGGTTGGCCCTCGAACCCCTTATTAAGCTGATTACGAAAATTAATATAGTGTGTATTAATATGCACTATTTGTTTATGGGCGGACGCCCCGCTTTCGGACTTGTGCGCCTGACTTCTGCGGCAATCCTCTGGCGTTCATCTTCATCTATTTCAGCCATAGCAAGTAATCCAGCCCGGAAAATTTCTACCCTGCTTAAGTTAAGGTGATCCTGAAAGATTTCAGATTTAGTAATATCATCATCTGTAAGTGACATATTCACGCGATGTACCGAAGAGGCTGAATTAGGTTTAAGCGCAGCCGAACTGACAAAATCTCGCAGGGTTGTTTCGCTGGCTTTTTCAGAAGGGGCAATTTTTTTAGGAAGCTTAGCCATTTGGTAATCCGAATTATTGATGTGTAATGTTGTGTATTATTACACATCAATATGGTTGTGGGAATGCTAATTTGCGTCCAGACAGGTAACGCCTAAGTAATATTGTGTATTATTACACACTAAATTATTCCTACTTCCTTGAGAAGAATTTCAATTTCACCACGGGCTTTATTGCCCTGCTTGTCGTTAAATTCGTGAACACCCATGCCAGCGTTGTATGCCCCTTTATGAGCCTTACGGGAGTAAATGCGCTGACGTGGAACGGGCAACCAGTCCGGATCGTCATTGAGCATTTTTCGTAACTCAGACGCTTCAGTATCGCGGGGATCTGTCGCAGATTTGTTCAGCACGATGAAAGCCTGCATAGAAGGATTCAGACTCGCTTGGGCTGTTTTAACGTCGTTAACGAACATCGCCAAAGTGTTGATTTCAACCTGCGCACCCGGCTCAATGAAGGTGAGGAGAATATCAACACAGGCCAGTGCCTTGCGGAATTCCGGAGATTTTCGCCCAGGAGTATCGATGACAACAAAATCGTACTTCTCGGCCAGTTTGCGGGCGCGCTCAACAATATCTGTATAGCACTCGTAGTAGTCAATTGGCGGCAGTGCGGATGACTCGCTACGCGCCTCAACCGCATCAGCAATACTCCGCTGATCATCAAGCTCCAGAAACGCAACTTTCTTGCCCGCGAGCGTGAGAAACACGGCGACATTGATAGCCTGCGTAGACTTTCCTACACCGCCTTTATGACTACCAAACCCTAGCAGCTTACCCATGGCACAACTCCTTATTAATGGTGTGTATCATTACACATCGTTAATATTAAGGTATACCGAAACCGTTCTGTAGTCAATTAAATGATGTGTATCATTACACATTGTATATTTAAGGTTTTAAATCAATGATTTATAATTCAGCGGATCAACTGAAAACGAAATCCCCTGCGCGGCCATCGCGTCCAGGGTAAACACCCGCGTGTACACCTCCGTGCTGCGCCCGTAGCGGTGGCCCATCAGCGCCTGCAGGGTTTTATCCGGCACCCCGCACATCAGCAGGTGCATCGCAAAGCTGTGCCGGAATGTGTGTGGCGTCACTGGCACCGAAAAAGTGACGCCGTCACGCGCCGCCCTGTCCAGCGCCTCTTTCAGCCAGTTGACCGGCGTCTGCCGGGAGGACACCGGCCACACCGGCTGGTGCTTCACGCGCCTGCGCCACGTAGCCAGAAACTCCCGCATCCGCTGCGCGTACCGGGCGTCGAGCAGCGGCACTAAGCGGGTTTTCGGCTCGGGCGGTTTGCGGTAGCGTGCATCCGGGTGAGGGGAGGGAGGCACCTCGATGGGCGGCCTGCCAGGGCCGCGCGTGGCGTCCTGCTCCCGCTGCTTCAGCGTTTTGATGCGCAGCACCGGCTGCGGGTGCGGGCGTGACGGATCAAGAATGAAGTCGGACGGGGTGAGGGCGCGGGCCTCGCTGGGCCGCGCGCCAGTGTTCCAGAGGGTGTCAAAGTACATGCGCCGGTTCAGGTCGTCGAAGTATGAGAGCAGCACCGCCACCTCCGGGGCAAGCAGGTACTTCGGCAGTTCAGCGCCGAGCTGTGCGGCCAGATCGCGCAGCGCGCGGGCGGCGTCCAGCGTCATGCCCGCGTTAATCGGTTGCTGCCAGGCGTCGCTACGTGAATTCTGCGGAATTTTGCGGGGAAACGTGCTCAATTTTTAAAATCTCGCTTTACGGGTATTTACGGTCAATTATGCCGCAGTCCGGGCGGGTGTCCGATTAGAATAATTGCGATCAGCCTCGCGGCGTCACTGGACATTATTTCCGAATGTGCCTTTTCGTCCAGGTGCAACAGCACTTTTTACTGCCGGTAGCGGCGGAGCAGGGCGGGGCCGTCGGCGACAGAACACCACATCTTGTGTGCCGGTCAGCTGCAAAAACCACTACATGTAGATTATCCACAGAAACGGTGGATAAGGGTGTGGGTAATGGACAGAATGACCTGTACGTCCATCATGACAATTGTTCCGGCCCTGATATGGCATAACTGTATGTCCGCTCTGTGCCAGAAGCGGAACTTGCTTACATCGTGCTATGTTAGTTTAAGGGGGGCATGTCATGCCCTGTATTCCGCCGTGATACACTAGTTGCGCAATTCATACAAGGAGGCGTTACATCGTGAAAATTGTTTTCGAGGTTAATGGAAAGAAAGTCCCACTTAAATCTTTAAAATACATAAGCAAGAAAGATCAACTCGAAGTAATGAAGAATTGGTTCTTTGAAAATTTTGAAGATCCTGCAAATGCTTGTCCGTATGAAAGTAGAGAAGGTGGCTATGCTTACATATATGGCGGGCCGTATGATGCGAGCGAAGAACTACAAGCCATCTTCGAACAATATGTCAAGGATGAGTATATCGAGGAATTAGTAGATGACTTACAAACAGAATGTTTTGACTGGTCTGGAAACTCAAATAATGTAGATGATTGGTACGATGATGATATCTTCGATGCTGTAACTTCTTCCGACAATCCGTATTTAAAATTCGTTGACAACATCGACAAAATAAAAGAACTTGCAAAAGATAAAACTGAACAACAGCAAAAAGACCACTTACTTGGTTTGCTCTACACGAATGTTATTACAGCTTTGGAAACGCTTTATGTTGAACTATTCATTAACTCTATAGAGAAAGATGATGTTTACATAGCAAATTGTATAGAAAAAGGTAAGACTGAATATAAAGTAAGCAAAGAGATTGCTGCGTTGCCTTTCAAGGGTGAACCCATCGAGAAAATTAGGGGAGAATTAATCAGGTCAATCAAGGAACACTTGATCAGTGCAAGCTGGCATAGCACTAAAAAGGTAATCGACCGATATGAAGCTACATTCGATATAAAAATACAAAAAGACTGTCCGACAGAAGCTATTGAACTGGCAACCCACAATAGAAATCACTTAGTGCATCGTGGTGGAAAGGATAAAGAAGGAAATCTTGTAGTAATTACGGACCAGACTCTTGAAATGCTGATTGATAATGCGTCGAATTTGGCAATTGTGCTCTACAACAGTTTGAATGTAGCAACGAATAAAATTTCCATATTACAACCAGGTAACAAACCGTTCATTGATGAATTTTAATAGCAAAGGTCATACATGGATATTCGTACTCGAAAGACAAAATTTTTAGAGTCGTTAGATTCAACTGAAGTGATATGCAAAGCAGTGAGTCTCGCTATAGATTGCATAATTGATAATCATAATAGTAATGAGGATATCCCCTTAGTTATTACCAGCTATGATGACTTCTGTAGGAGGCAGGTACTAGATTATGTACGGGAATTTTGCGAAGCTGCGTTCCCAAACGCGGATAAATATTACTTTAATCCTAACATGCTTCGCATTCACGGCAGGACTAGTGAAGAAGCCTGTATTTACTTAATTAAACTCTTAAGAAGTACAAATGGTATACTATTCTGGTCAGATGCCCCATCGTGGTTCGCTAGCCTCCCCGACGGATTATTCTACGTTGTTAACATTAATCAAAAAAACGTTACTCGCGGCCTTAATAAGAAAAACTCCACACCGACAATAATCAATAAAGAATACAGCGTAGATACACTACTATCAGAGCTATTTTTGAATGGCGCGCACATGGAGAAAATCAAAGCAAATAACGTTTCTGAAGCAGACATGAAGCTCTATGATGAATGCCATGCTGGATTTGTCAGACCAATACCGGCTCCAGTAGGCGCGTTGTATGATGAAGAGATTACAATTAATTCTCCAAACTGGCAGAAGCTCGCATGTGTAGCTTTACGCCGCTATCAGTCAAAGGAATGTCATGACGGTATGCACATGGATATAACCGATCATTGTTGGATTGATGTAATCGCGTATCCGTTCATCGAAGAAATACAATCAATGGATAATAGTGGTAATCGACAATGTTTAGTTGGGTTAGTCACAATAATTAATTCAAATGCAAATTCCCCGTACCTGTCTACCGTTTGGATACATCCATTTTATCGCAGGAGAGGATTATTAAGTAAGTTATGGCCAAAATTACAAGAGCGATATGGAAGTAACTTCGAAATTGAACAACCTAATGTAAATATGAAAGCATTTTTGAAAAGTGTGAAACACGCAGATTACTAACTTATGCTTCAGACTGTAGAGTTAGGGTTGATGTGAACAAGTGGGGTAACAGCTCAACGTGATCCCATGCAGATTTATAACATGCTAAACTTTTCAAAATGACCTGATCTGCTCCCTGATAATTCACACAGAAGGCTGTTAGCAATGTCCATTGATCGCTCAAAGCTGCCAGTCAGTTACTTTGAATTTCTGAAGATGTTTCAAACGCCGCTCTGTATGTTTGGATAGAATTGGCTGTCTGTCCAAAGTGAAGAGAAATATACAAGCGGGGAATTGTTCCCCGCAAATACTCATTGTTCCCAGGTTAATTCCATATCAGTGTGAAAGTCAGCAGGCTTTAACTTGGCACCGCCACCGCTCTGAATTTGAGAAATGATGTTACCAACGTTAGAACCCGTTGAAATTGCCAGCTGTGTACCGTCTGTGAATTTGATTACAATCATTTCTGTCTGATGCACTTTGGAACCCGTATCCTGGAATCCAATTTGTACAGACTCTATAGTTTTTCCAACCATATCATTTGCTTGGTTAATGGAAAAGTTAGCTTCAATTTTCAAATTATTGCTGAATTTAGGCAGGGTCATATTTAAGCCTCAAAAGGATGACGAATCAAAAAACGGTCACTAAAGACCTTTCAGTACCATGCCAATACACAGTATCAGCTTTGGGCAAGGGATAGAAGCGCTGTCTGTAGGTTTAGGCTGGACAGAATAACCTGTACGTCCAAAATGAAGGAAAACGCACGTGCATGGTATAATTAGCGCATTCAATCAATTAGCACGACGGATGGCACTATGATGCAGAAGACCTTAGCCCAACGGTTTGTCTTACTTGAAGATGAGTACAGAGACGTATTAGCAACCAAATCGCTAAAGTTTAATTCTGTGCTGAACTCAAATAAAGTATACGTGGATTCGGCAAAGTACAGAACATGGATCGGCCGGGTTAAAAAATTACTGGAAGACAGCTTTGGAAAGGATTCGGATTTTTATAAAGATTTTATCGAGGCGCAGAAAGGATTTTACGCTTCAAACCATGACATTATCACCGGCCAATTAAAACCGGTTTTCGACGCAGCTAAAGCTGATCTGATCTATGCCAATTACCTGAATTCAAGCCCAGTATATAAAGAAACTGACAGATTAGATCTGATTATTAACGTGCTTGAAAGATTTCCTGCATTTTACCGCCAGTTGAAAAAGCGGCATAACGAAAGAGAAACCATTGAGGTGAACGACGAGTATGACGTTCAGGATCTGGTTCATGCGCTTCTCACTCTACATTTCGACGATGTCAGACCGGAAGAGGCTTCTCCGAGTTATGCAGGCTCGTCCTCCAGGCAGGACTTTTTGCTGAAGAAAGAAAAGATAGTGATCGAGGTGAAGAAAACGCGTAAATCTCTGGGGGCAGGAAAAATCGGAGAAGAATTGATCATCGATATGGCCCGTTATCGCGCCCACCCGGACTGTGACACGCTGATCTGTTTTGTTTATGACCCGGAGGGCTGGGTAAATAACCCGAAAGGATTGATCGCCGATCTGGAAGGGGGAGATACAGAAGGCAAGACCAGAGTGGTGATAGCTCAGTTCTGAGGCTCACTGTTGCATCTGGACAGAATTACGGTTCTGTCCAGTTAGAGTAAATGAGTGGCGTACATCATGCAGGCTCAAAGTCTGACGCATTAAATTCCTGCGCGTCATACCAGACAGCGCGGCATTGAGGGCAGTTCACGGGATACTGATTTTCAGCCGTTATGACACAGGACTTATTCTCTTCGACAGAGCTGCCCGACACGCAGAGCGCTTCAAAACCGTGTGCACCGGTTGCAATATGCGTCCTGGTTAATACTTTGAGAGTCCCGTCTATACGATAGGTTTCGCGTGTTGTTACCGTGCGTTTGTTTGACATTATGATACCTCCAGTGTTCTTGGCTAAATACCAAGCATTTTTTTCGTGTATTCTATGCTTTTAAATGCCGTCCAGTTTGCTTTGTAAAATTCAGTTGCGGCATCATCTAATGTTATAAGGCCCGCTTCAAAATCATTTTTTACTGACTCAAGGAAGCCTGGGATAATGAAAGGTTTCTGTTTGCGACTCATTTAATTATCTCGCTGTTTGTTAACTTGAGATAATCATAACACTTGAGTTATATAACACAAGTGTTATATGGGGTTTTTAAATATTTTGGTTTTGCTTGTCAGCATGATCCAGTCACCGTTATCCAGTTTTGCAACTTCATAGCCCTTTGATACCAGATTATTAAGCTGCTGAACCGAGTTAATCCCGGCGGCATTTGCTGCTTTCTCCCGGTTGCCCTCAAAGTAATCATTTACCATCTGAACAATAGAAATACGCATAATAAACTCCTTGCTATAACACTTGTATTATATTTCGGTTCAGTCATGCGTCAAGTGGCATGGAAGACCTTTAGCCTGTATTTCCGCGACCGTAGGCAGCAGGCGCTGCTCCAGTCTGCCAGCTATTCGGGCGCTGACCGCGCAGCTGCAGATTTACGAATACCAGCACTGGACAGAATTACGGTTCTGTCCAGATAAAGAAAAGTGGGAAGTTGTGAAACGCTTATGTGCGTTTCATTAGTTCCTGAACCGCCTGCGTGATACGCTCCAGCGTGTGCGGCATGGCCTGAGCGCCGCCGCAGAATGCAAGGTATTCCCCGATTTCCCTGAAAGCCTCAAGCTCGACGGTGGCAGAGTCCTGATCCGCGAAGCCAGTTTGTGTATTCACCGTTACGGTTTTTGCCGCCAGGCGGCAGCCTTGCCCGGCAAGAATCTTCATTGCATCACGGTAGTCATGTCCGGTAATGCAGGCGATCAGCAGTCGCGGGTCTAGAACTTCACAACCGGTGTGTTTCAGGTGATCAAAACTTTTCATAATGTTCCTCTGTGGATTCTGAAACGCAGGCGATCTGTAGCGCTTGAATAGGTTATTTGTTCTGATGCACGTTCAGGTCATTTTTCAGGAACTGCATCGGTTCTGGCAAGGGGTGGCTTTTGCCGGTTTTTTTTTAAATTCATGTTTTGCATATTCATTCCCCAGTTTTTCCCAGTCTTTCCAGAGAACGGCGCAGTTTGGATTCTACGCCGGTATCTTGCTACAAAAGCATTGCGCTTAGAAAGAAGCTCATCAGAGGTATAAATCAAAAGTACTTAATAGGAAGGTATCAAGGCTTTAATGAGGAAGGTAATTCTTCACTGGCAATGATTTCCATACGAAGTTTTAGTAATGACTGGATCGTTTTTGTCGCAGCAGCGAGCTGCGCATCCGCCTTTTCAAGCTCTATCAGCTCAGTGGCGGTGAACCTGAACCTCTTATGCCGCTTAAACATCGCCAGCAGTTGCTCTGCAAGAACTTCATCCCGGCAGTATAGATAGCATTCCGGAACCGCCAGAACGTCTGCAAAACGGCACGCCTGCTGGAACGTTGGGCTGTGAGTGTCTGTCTCATAATGAGAGATGCGACTCACTGTAAGCTCATCAATTCCTGCAAGTTTTGCTAACTCTGACTGAGTTAATCCCGCCGCTTTTCGGGCGGCTTTAAGTCTTTTACCTATCATGCCTAGTCTCCGTAAAAGGACATCTGGAGTTTAGGGGAATTAACCTCTTTCCATCATATAGGATTACTAACAAGTTGTTGATATACTAACAAATGGGGGTGTTATTATCGGCAGAAGCTATTGATAGCTTTGATCGTTTAAACCGATCAAAAGTAATAGAATCGATCTATTAAAACAATTAGACGAAAGATCGCTCAACCCTCAAAATTAGGGCCTTAACATTATTAAATATTCTAATAAATGCACTATCCGGGGGTTTGGGTAGTGCGCTAGCTATTCATAAAATCTACTTGAAAAGACATTGGAGGCCCAATGCAGGATAATTTTGCCGATGCATGGTATCTACTGCGCTGCCGTCAAAACCACTGGAAGACCATACAGCGAAACCTTAATGAAGCCGGATTGAAAACCTGTTGCCCTTTAATCTTAGAGCGAAGGCGAAGAAGCGATAAAAAGAATGCGTACCGACTGACAAATTCTCCCGCTTTTCCCGGCTATATCTTCGTAAGATTTAATCCTGACCTGATTCATACAACAGCAATAAAGCGCATCCCCGGCGCTATGGATTTTGTTAAGTTCGGTAATAATATTGCCACCATTCATCAGAATGAAATCGACGCCTTAAGAACGATTCATAATGATTTGCCAGCACCAGGTATTACCAGCAGTCTTATGCATTCTAAAAATGCCACACCGGGAAACACCGAAATACCCGAAGAGTTACAAAAGGTTTTAACTCAAATTTATAACGAACAGGATCCCAATGCACGGGTGAATGTGCTTTTATCCATGTTGCAGAAATCATCACCCCCCGCACGGAGAAAAAATGTCAACTAAGGCAAATGAAAAAGACTGCTCGAAGAACAAGTATTCAAATAACGTCTATATTGCAGCTGAGCCGCGCAAGAAGCTTGAAGAGTACATTACCGAAGTTGGCTATCAGCGAAAAAAAACTATCGCTGCATCAGCATTTGTTCGTTACCTGATTGAAGAGTTTGGCGAGCAGGCTAAACAGAAATTAATTAAGAAAGGATAAATGAATGATATCTACAGCGGCCTTCCTGGCGCTGGCGATGCAGTGCGCTCCCGACGTAGCACCCGATACAATCAGCCGCATTGTTAAAACTGAATCTGGTTTTAATCAGTGGGCAATTGGCGTGGTAGGAAAACCTTTAAAACGTCAGCCTCAGACCAGAGATGAAGCATTGGCCGCAGTTGAACAACTCGACAAAGCGAACGCTAATTTCAGCATTGGTCTTGCACAGGTCAATCGCCAGTATTTTCAAGTTAAAGAAGCTGAGCGCGTATTTTCTCCCTGCAACAATCTGAAGATGGGCGCGGATATTTTAAAAGACTGTTACGCGCGGGCGCTGAAAGTGTCGGATACCGAACAACAGGCACTTTTAAAATCATTTTCATGTTACTACAGCGGAAATTACACAAGGGGGTTCACCAAAGAGAAGAACGGCAGCAGCTATGTTGATCGTGTGGTCGCCGTTAATGCCTCCGGGGTAAAAGTACCCGCGCTTAATGACGATGCCGCACCTGAATTGTCACCCAGGCAGGAAAAGCCTTCTTATGACGCCTGGGATGTATTGCAGCAATATCCTAAATACAGCTCGCCATCTCAGGTAAATCATGAGCCGGTGAACGAAAAAAAGACTGAGGAAAAAACGGATGTTAAAAGTTAAACCACCTGCCGGAGTATCGGTGAAACTTTGCCTGCCAGCCTTGCTGGCTATGGCATTCTCGCCCTATGCACTAGCCGCCGGTGATACCGGATGGCTTGATACGCTGATTACCTATGCTAAAAATATTCAGGTAGGTCTTTATGCATTAGCCGCCACGGTGGTGCTTTGTACGTTAATCGTGTCAGGTATTAGACTGGCAATTTCCCGAATGTCGGGCAATCACGATAAAACCTTCTGGGACTATGTTGGCGATCTCAGCATGGCTCTGTGGATTGGTGGCGGTATCGCTATCTTCTCAGCACTGTGGCAGGTGCTGGGTTCTCTGAGCAGCTCCTGATTCCGGGGGGATATAATGGAGGAAGAAGAATTATCTTTTGATAGTTATAACGCAATGGGCCGAACGGCATCTTACGCGGGCGTACCTCAGTTTGTGATTCTGGGCATTATCGTTTTCGCCATTGCGTTCACCGGAATAAGCTGCCTGCTGTTCGGCTGGCTTGGACTGGTTTCTCTGATTATCCCCGCCGCCATTTTTATCATTGTCAGAGTCATCTGTGAAACTGACAGCCGGTTTCTTACCCGCCTTCGCTTCATGCTTAGGCGGTATTGCCGGAACATGATTTATGGCCGGGCACTGCTTATCACCCCTTCTAATTCTCGCTGGAAACAATTTTATGGCAGGCGAATTGCGCAAGAACGGTTTATCGCCAGAGAACCGAGTGCCGTGGATGAATTACCACGTTCATGAAAATATGGTGACGCTAAGTGGTCAGCGTCTTCTCAGCATTATCCGTTTTAAAGGTGTCTCCTACGGCACTAAGGAAAAGCCAGAACTCAATAAACTGTTTCGTGAGAAAAATCGCTTCCTGCTTTCGTTGGGAAAGAAAGAGGGAAAGAACCTCATGATCCAGACGTGGACGACGAAATCATCCGTTGTACTCGATGCCGATTATCAGATTGATCTACCCATACTGCAGGATTTCGTGGACGCCTACACGGCTCCCTTTAAAAAAGGCAACTACCGTCAGGTAGGCTATGGGATGGCCTTTATCCTGAAGTATAAAGACTTGGATGAAGGTATGAGCAGGATGAACGATATCCTGATCATGGCAAATAAGATGCTGGACGACTTTGAGCCATCCGTGCTAGGAATGGAAGAGAATGCCGCTGAGTCGGTTTTCTCACAGGTTGGACGTTTTGTATCAATGCTGATTAACGGCGCGGAACAGGACGTGCTGTGTTCTTCAACGCGGCTTGGCGATGCTGTAATTGACAGCGTGACCAATTTCGCGCCTTACGACTTCATTGAAAACCGGCCTAACAGCGGGGGCGCGCGTTACTGCACGACATACGACCTCCGTGATTATCCATCAAGAACGGTGCCCGGGATGTGGGATGAAGCTGTTGAAGAGCAGCTGGATTTTACATTAGTTCAGACCTTTATTTTTGAAGACAGAAATAAGTCGAAAGTGAATTTCCGGAAACAGACCGTAGACCTGTCCACGGCGGAAGGAGAAACGGATCAGACGAAGCAGCTGGAAAAGGCAGTGCAGGAAATCACCCAAGGTGAAAAAGTTTTTGGCCGCTACCACGCCTCTCTGATCGTCTATGGCGATACGCCGCAGAAAGCCATCGATAACGGCGCGATGCTGGATTCCATCTTTACTGCCAAAGATTCGCGATTCATACGATCAACCGTTACCAACGATGATACCTACTACTCTCTGTTTCCTGGCTGCACTATCGCCCTGTATCCGGTGCCGAAATCTACGGAAAACCTTGCGTGTGGTTTCTCATTACATGCCGCGCCCGTGGGGAAAGCGGATGGCAATCCGATTGGAGACGGTAAAGCGTGGATGCCGTTTAAAACGATCAGCGACGCTCTGTATTTTTTCAACGCGCACAACAGTCCGATCGGAAAAAATAATATCGGGGAACGTCTGCCAGGTCATATTTCGGTAGTGGGGGAAACCGGGGCAGGTAAGACAACACTTGAAGGAATGATGTTGCTCTTTGCCAGCCGCTGGGATTGTGGACTCTTCCTGCTGGACTATAACAAGTCCTTTGAAAATCTGGCGAGGGCGCTTAATACGGAGTATTACACCGTTTCACCTGGCGTCAGTACCGGCATAAATCTGTTTCAGCTTGAACCTACGGAAGCCTTACGTCAGCACCTGTTTGATATGGTGCTTTCCATGGCGGGCGGTGGGACTGAGGCAGAACAGCGACAGATACGCAATGCGATTGGTTCTGTACTGGAGCATTCCGTGGTTACTAACCGGGGCATGTCCCTGCTGCTGCAGGATATTTCAATAACTGAAGATGAAAACTGTCTTCATATACGTCTCGCTAAGTGGTGCCGGATATGCCCGGATGGTTCACAGGGCCGCTACTGGTGGGTAGCTGATGCACCTGTTAACACGTTTGATCCTGCTAAATATCGCAGGGTTGCATTTGACAACACGCGTATTCTTAATGAGTCGTATTACGTTAAAAATACCGAGATGATTGAAATTTTTCTTAATAACATGTTTTTCCTCAAGCGTCTTATGTTAGAGGCACAGTCCGTTCCGCTATTTATAAATCTTATTGCTGAATGCTGGATTCCTTTAAGTTTTGACAGTACAGCAAATGCGATTAAAGAAGTTCTTAAAGCTGGTCGTACTCGCGGCGAACTGTTGATGATGGATACGCAAAGCCCCGAAGATCTCAGTGAGTGTAAGCACGGGCCAGCCGTTATTCAGCAGGTCGTGACGCAAATCTGGCTTGCGAATAGTAAAGCTGATGCAGATAGTTACGCTAAATTCAAAATTAAGGGTAAAGAGTTCAGCATTATTGAAGACCTCAAGAAGAACTCCCATGAGTTTCTGATTAAGCAGGGGCATCAGTCCACGCTGTTATCATTCAGCTTAACAGACGACCTCAAATACTGGATACCGATATTATCGACATCCATCGGGCCTGGTGGAAATATCCATATTGCTGAACGAGTACGCGAAACGCTTCAGACCAATGACCCGAATATCTGGGTTAAACCTTTCCTGGATGAATGTCTCAGGGCATAAACTGTCTCCGAGGTAACAATGAAAAAACACTTACGTGCAACGGCGCTGGCGCTGGCGTTAATGTCATCGGCCTGTGTGGTTGAGGCTACCGGTATTCCCGTTGTAGATGTCACCGGTATTGCTCAGATGGTGCAGGATGCCACGCAACAGGCTAAGCAGGCGTTAGACCAGCTTAATCAGACAAAAGCCGCTATACAGCAGGCCAAAGACCAGTTTGATAACTACAAGAATCTCGTTACAGGCAATAACAAGCTGGGCGACTTTCTTAATGACCCAACACTCAACAGCGTATTGCCCGTCAAAGACTGGAATGATATTTACCAGGATACAAGCAAGCTGGGCGAACTGCGCGATCGCTATGGCGTGATGTACAGCAATTCGCAGATTCAAGCCTCATTTGACCGTCTGTTGTCGCAGGCAGGCGCGCTGGAAGATGCCTATAACGCATCTAACCAGCGCCTGAAAAACGCGGAGGAAATGCGCACACGGCTGAATACCGTACAGACGCCACAGGAGCGCGAAGAACTGGGTCTGCGTTTTCAACAGGAACAGCTCGAAATTCAGAACCAGCAGATTAAATTGCAGAATATTAAGATGCTGATGGATCAGCAGGAGAAAATAGCGGATAAACAGCGGGCGCAGGCTGCATGGAATCGTCTGGAGGGGAATTAAATATACCTCACTCGCTTAATATTATTATGAAATTTAATGCGTTTGTGATTAAATAGAGTCTTAATATTAAATAGGGATGAAACATGAAAAAGCTATTTTGTGCGCTCGCCGTTGTTATTACCTCTTCTTTTTTATCTGGCTGTGATGACGAAACCACGCAGAAACAGTCGGATGTCTTTTCAGGCCATTGGAAAGCCGTTAATAAAGCAGACGGCAGCGCACTTAACGCTAAATACAGCTCAGTGATGGATATCACCTGCAGTGAGGCTGCGTGTCACATTGTGAATAAGAAAGTAACCGTATTGAGCGATGACGAACTGGTCAGCAATACGGACTGGACAATTAAAGATGATACCACGCTGGTAAAAGGTAACGGCATCGCAACGGTTTACGTTAAAGACAATAAACTGATTGCGAGCGATATTGTGTACGAACGACAGAAGGAATAGTGAATGGCTATAGAGTTAGCTGTAGCGCAAACTCTGTACCAGGCTATCGATGACGCACTGACCGGAATGATCACCACTGGCACCTCAAATCTCATGATTGGTGTCAGTGCTCTTTACGGTGCTATCTGGATGATTGAAAGAACAGTCGCCACGATGAACTGGTATTTTAAAGGATTTGATGGGGCGTTACAGGAAGAAATAATGAATGCCATCAAGGCATCATTCATTATATTCAGCGCCTTTAATATCGGATGGTATATCCGCATCGTTGTTCCCTTCGTTAATGACATGCCCTTATGGGCAATTCATACGCTGTCAGGTCAGCCGACAGGTACAAATCAGGTTGATGCTCTGATTAATACATTCTTGAATGGATTGTGGGAATTTATTAAAAACATCGATTTCGATCCCATCTTTAACTTTAAAGAAAGCTTGGCAAGTTTACTGGTTATTTTCTGTTTTCTTCTGGGTGGCGTACCCTTCCTGGGCGTCTGTGTTGCAACCCTGATAACGCTAAAAGTCTCTATCTCCTTATTTCTTGTGGTCGGTCCTCTGTTTATAGCCTTCGGGTTGTTTGACCAGACCCGCCAATACTTCTGGGGATGGGTATCTTTGCTGGGCGGGTTCATGCTCACGCAGCTGATATTCGGCGTTGCTATAACGTTTGAAGTAGCTTTTCTGAATAAGTTTGTCCTGACGTCCGATCCGAACGGGGCAATGAGCGGCTCGTTCAAGGGAGCGTTTGCGCTGCTCTTTTACTTTGGTGCGTTTACGGCTATCGCAACGGAAATCCCCAACTATGCCGCATCGGTAATGGGAGGATCACCCAGCGGAGCTACCGGGTTAAAGCGCCTCATGATGAAGTCTACCGGGCTGGGTGCAGCGCAGCGCTTTGCAGGGGGGTTACGCAACCGCATCCGTCCCGCCTGATATTCCTGTCTTAAAAAAACTGAAAGTGAAAATGCCATGACCATGAATAAATTGATCGGGTTATTTCTCTCCTTTTGTGTGTTATCCGGCTGCGCCTCTGTCACAAATAAAAACGTTCATGCTGATGAATGGATCAAGGTTAATAAGTTAAAAGGAGAGTGATGTGTTTGGTAATAAAAAGAAAAAACTCATCCAGCAGTCATACGATATCGAATCGAATAAAGATAATTTGACTCAGGAGCAGGGTAAAGATATATCCATCGCCGCGCAGGCTTATGCCCAGGCGGGGCAGTATTTTGAAAAGTACATCGCCGCCGAGGAAAAGAAGAAAGCCAAGAATGCTAATCGCCGGTCTGTTTTCTTTGCCGTTGTGGCCGTTATGTCAGTTGGAGCCGTCCTTTTGCTGACCCCGTTAAAAACAGTTCAGCCCTACGTGATCCGTGTAGACAGTAATTCTGGCTATACAGATATAGTGCGTTACGGCCCCGATCAGGACATTAACAATACTGATGACGCATTCTGGGCTACGGCTTACGTCACACAGCATGAGAGCTATAACTTTTCGACGCAGGATGAGCGCACTAAGTTTGTTGAGCTGACGTCCTATCCCTCCGTTTATACCGAGTACAAAAACTTTCAGCTGTCTAAGAAAGGCTATCTGGCTCAGCTGGCCGACAAGCAGCAGATGCGGGTGACGATCCGAAACGTCAGCAAGTCTCAGCTGAGTGAGGACAAGAAAACCGCCACGATACAGATACGATTCGATAAAACCGTGGTGGATGACGTGGGGCAGCCGGTGACGAGTATCCCGAAAACCACCTGGCTTGCCACCGTCAGCTTTGATTATTCCAGACCGCCCAAGAACAAAGCCGAAGAGTGGATTAGCCCCCGTGGATTTGCCGTGAAGGCGTTTGATAAAACGCAGGAGGTTGGGTACTGACCATGAAAATGCACCTGTTGGCGCTTTTCATCCTGGCGTCTGTTTCAACCGTCGCGCAGGCTGAAACCAGCGGGCGAGGAAGCCAGCTTGATCGGCGGATCCAGACCGCAACGTATTCCCCTGACAACGTGTTCCGCATCAATGCCGCCGTTGGCAGGGCCACCGCCATAGAGTTTGAACCCGGAGAGACAATACGCAGTAAAGATGGCGTCATGGTGATGGGTGATCCCAGCGCCTGGGAGATTGGCCCCAATGCATCTGGGGGCATGGTGACAATAAAGCCTAAAACTGATGAAGAACCCGATACCAATTTTATCATTAACACCGACAGACGCGCTTACGTGATTGAGCTGAAGCTGGTGAAAGATGTGTCAAAGATGACCTATCTTCTCCGCTTTGATTATCCGTCCAAAACGGTGCCGGGTGACGATCCTTTTATCGGGCGCAACCTCAACCAGAACCCCTGTTCTGGCAGAGAAAACCGCCGTTACGAAAAGAAAGGCGACCTTTCTATTTCACCTTCTGAAGTGTGGGATAACGGCACATTTACATGTATGCGCTTCCCGACGAATGCGCCTATGCCGGTTGTGTATGAGGTGCTGCCTGACGGAACTGAAACGCTCGTTAACTTCCATAACGTGCAGGACATTCTCGTTATTCATACCGTTAGTTCGATGTTTAAGCTGCGCCTCAACAAGTTGGTGCTGGCCGTTCGGACAGGCATCCGGAATACGGGGTATTACAACTATGACGGCACGACAACCGGGGAAATAAGGCAGGTAAAAAATGACGTCAAATAACGCCGGTGGCGATTCTAAAGCACCGCGCGGTGACTTTAATCTGCTGGGCGTGAAGAAGGACAAAAAGCCCAAAGCAAAGGTGTACATGGTTATCTGTGGCGGCGTAATTTTTCTTCTGATTGCCCTTTTCGCCATCTTCTTTTTTGCTTATCGAGCCATGGAGGCCAACAGCACCGAAAAGGTTGATGAGTCAAAGGTAAAAGCCGACCCCGCACTTAGTTCAAAGGTTTCGGACGATGACGAGCTGCAGAAGCGGCGAAAACAGATTCTGGAGAACCGAAAGCAGGAGGAAAAAAAACAGCAGCCACCTCCAGCGGCAGCGGCTACCGCACCGCTTCCCGCCAAGCCCGAACCGCCACCGCCCAGCGCCGCATATCTGCGTAAACTGGGAGGAGGGGTGCTGGTTCAGGAATCGGATAAAGGCAGTGGGTCAGGCAGTCAGCAGGGCGTTGCGCCTGCAGAGCAGCCAGAACCCACGCCAGCGGTAAACACTGTCGATGTGGATAGCGGTACGGCAATGGCAGGGGGGGCTGACAATACGCGCGGTAGCCTGTCAGACCTCGGTGGAACACATTACGCGGCTACGGCGGCCTATATGTCACCACCGCGTAAGTTTCTGCTGAAACGCAAATCGAATCTTCGCTGTGCGCTGTATACCGGTGTCAAAACCGACCATCCCGGCTTTGTGAAATGCATTCTGACACAGCCGCTTTACTCGTCGGATGGCAGCGTGATCTTGGCTGAAAAAGGAGCCGAGCTTGACGGTGAGCAGAAGGTGGAGATGAAAGCCGGACAATCGAGTGTATTCACGACTTGGACCGATATGGAAACCGCAGGTGGCGTGCGCGCAAGCCTGAACGGGCTGGGTACAGGCGCAATGGGCGAGAGCGGCACCGATGCTTATATGGATAACCACTATGGGCAGAAGTTTGGCGGGGCCGTCATGCTGTCATTTATCCAGGACGCATTTGCCTCAGCAGCGAATGCCACAAAGAAGAACAGTTCCACTTACTCCTTTGATAACAGCGAGAGCAACGCGGAAAACATGGCAACGAAAGCGCTTGACAGCAGTATCAATATCCCACCAACCGGCTACGTACTGCCGGGTACGGTGATTAACGTGATTGTTGCTCAGGATATTGATTTCTCAACCGTGTTTAAGACACGCAGGCAACACTAAGGATAATGTATGTTTGATAATTCCACGCTGGCGCGTGACTTCCTTAAGCAAAGCGGCGTCCATGAATGCCTCAACCGGCCAGGCATACGCGACGTTGCCATCAACCGCCCCGGTGAAATCTGGCTGGAGAGTGCCGAAGGCTGGCAATATGAGGCACGTCCCGCGCTGGACTATGCGATGTGTCAGCGTCTGGCAAACGCGCTTGCGGCCTATAATAACCAGAGTCTGACAGCAAAATCCCCGATTAAAACCGTCGAGCTGCCGGACGGCGAGCGCGGCCTTATCGTGACGGCCCCGGCGTGTGAGGCGGGCACACTGTCTATGACGTTCCGTAAGCCCTCAAACGACCGCTATACGCTGCAGGGCTATATCGACAGTGGCCGGTTCAGCAGTGCGCTGTCGGTGACGGGGCGGGGAAACGAGCTGGAACCGTGGCAATACCAGCTGAAGGAGTACCACGCCCGGAAAGACTGGATAAACTTCTTCCGCCTCGCCGTTGAGCACCGCCAGAACATCATCATTTTTGGCGGCACGGGATCGGGGAAAACCACATTCGCAAAAGCGCTGGTTGACCTGTTCCCGTTTGACCGGCGGATGCTGACAATTGAAGCGGTGAATGAGCTGAAGCTGCCGCTGCACCCTAACCATGTGCATTTAATTTATGGCGATATCATCACCCCGAAAGAGCTGGTTTCCTGTTCACTGCGTATGAAGCCCGATCATATTTTCTTGGCCGAGCTGACGGGGGATGAAGCCTGGGACTTTATGGAGCTGCTGAACACGGGCCACCCCGGCACCATCACGACGGCACACGCGAACGATACGCTGTCCGGCTATGGCCGTGTGTGTGGAATGATAAAGCAGGCACCGGTGGGCATGGGGCTGGATTATGAGTACATCGAGCGCCGGGTAAGAACCTCATTTGATATAGTGCTGTATATGGAGCATACCCGTATTCTGGAAGTTCACTACGAGCCGGAAACGAAACTGCGATTACTGAGTACCTCTGCCGGAAAGTAATTATGAAAATGTTTTTTATCCTAGTGACAATATTTATTGTCTCAGTCCTGCTGTGCGTGGTTATTGGTAATTACTCAGGCGGGGCGCTTTACTTCTATCTTGCAAAAATACCTGTCGGTAACGTGACGTGGCATTCCCTCTATGATGGTATTCATCTTTCGGTGAAAGACCGGAACTTTGTTAATGCGGTTTGGGGGACGGCGCTGGCCGTATGGATTATTTTTCTTCCTGTCATGGTGACACTGATAACCATCTGGTCATACATGAGGCCAAATAATAAAGGCCTGCACGGCAATGCCCGCTTTGCTAACAATAAAGAGCTGGAGAGGTTTCACTATAAAGGTGATTACAATTAATTCTGCTGGAGTGAGCTAGCACATGGCAAATAAAATTAAGCGTCCGGGCATTATTATTGGAAAACACCCGACGAAAGATATTTTTCTTACTTCATACGGTCAGACCTTTGTTCTGCTTGCTGCACCTCCGGGAAGCGGTAAAGGCGTTGGATTCGTAATTCCTAATTTACTTTCCTTCCCGCATTCGGTTGCGGTGAATGATCCTAAGTTTGAAAACTGGAATATCACTGCAGGTTTTCGCGCGTCATGCGGGCATGAGTGCTACCGCTTTTCGCCGGAGCTTCTGGAAACTCACCGCTGGAATCCGCTGAACTATCTGTCTACCGACGAATTGGATCGCTTTGGTGATATTAAGTCACTCGTTGCGACGCACTTTATCGATCCTGACGGTAACAATCAGTCGTTCTACAACAACGCCGGTAAAATCGCGTCGGCGCTGCTTCTATACCTTATGGAAACCCCGGAACTGCCGTTGACGCTGCCGCAGCTGTATGAAATCACAAGTCTAGGGGCGGAGCTACCCGGCTGGATCCTTGAAACCATTGAGAAGCGTGATAACGAAGGTAAACCACTGTCGGCTGAAACCACGCGTGAAATGATGGTGGCCGTCTCGATGTCGGAAAATCCTAAATCATGGGGTATTTACTGCGACATCCTTTCCGAAGTGCTGGGCATGTACGGTGAAAAAAAGGTGGCTTGGGCGGTATCAGGCAACGATATCGATTTTTCCAAGATGCGGCAGAAGCTGATGAGCGTATACTTTTCCGTGACAGAGGGAGCCGTGGAAAAATTCGGCCCGCTGATGAACCTATTTTTTACGCAGCTGATGCGGGCTAATTCTAAAGTGCTACCTGAACACGGCGGCGAAGATGAGAACGGGGATCCCATTCTTAAATATCAGATAGCCATGATTATGGATGAAACCAAAGTCATGGGGCGCATTAAAGCATTTGAAAACGGCCCTGCTTTACTTCGTGGCTATGGCTTTCGATTTAACTTCGTGATGCAGAATAAAGAGCAGCTGCGCGCGCGAAACATGTATGGCACTGAAACGGCCAATGCCATGATGAATGCCTTTCACGTTGAAATTGTTTATGCACCCGCCAAACAGGATTATCACTCGGCGAAAGAGTACAGCGACGCGCTGGGCACAACGACGGTCAACGTTACTTCTTATTCAGAAAGTCTTGCAGGTAAGCAAAAGACAAAAAATAAAAGCCAATCTGTACAGGCCAGACCGTTGATGCTTCCGCAGGAAATAACGGACATGCCTTATGAAGAAGAGATTATTTTTGTCCAAGGTGAGAAAGGATCTAAACCCGTAAATATAAAGGCCCGAAAAATATTCTGGTATCAGGAACCGGTGTTTATTTTCCGTGGGAATATGCCTACGCCGGGAATACCCACGGCAACCCGTTCGCAGCTGAATGGAATTGTGGTGCCGATGCGGAAAACTGACCAGGTAATTAATGCCGATTTTAACGACGAATTCAGCGGTGTGGTGGCAGATGAGAAAAAGAAAAGGCTGTGATGCGCGTGGCAAAAAGCTGCTGATGGTCGGGCTGATGGCGAATGCACTGGCCGCCTGCAGCTCTCCGCCAAAACTCTCCGAGCCAGAGGGAGACTGGGTCAGCTTTGAAACGCCTTATACGGCTGCGCCCAGTGTTACCACGGCAGCGCGATCTCTGGTGCGCCAATCCGTTGCGGCCAGCTCCAGTTATATTCAGCGCGCGCCGCCGCCGGTCAGTTCACCTGCCCGCCCGCCGGTACTTACCAGCCTGGTGATAGCAGACGGTAAAAACGTTCCACTTTACATGGCTGTTCGCACTGTCGTACCGACGTCTGAGAACATCAGGCTGTCGCCTGATGTGGCGAAGAGTTTCCGCAACAATGTTTCGTGGACTGGCAACGATCAGTGGCCGTTTGTCCTGCAGAAAATGCTCAGGGCAAACGGGCTGGAAGCGGTGATCGATGCCGGGAAGCATGAAGTGATGATCCAGTACGGGCAAAAAGCAGGGGTTCCTGTTAAACCGGTCATATCCGCAGCAATTAACGTCACCAAGGCGACCCCCGATCCGGGTGATAAACCGAAAGGTGGCTTGCTGCAAACGCCGGTTGTGCCCGTTGTGACACAGGGGGCACAACCGGCAGCGAAAAAACCGCCAGTTGTTCCGGTTGCTCCCGTATTACCTGTGCAAACCACAAAGATCTGGACGGCCAGTAAAGGCACCACGCTGAAAGCAACCTATCTGGCATGGGCCGCTAAAGAGAAGTGCCCTGCAGGGGGCAAGGTCTGGGAGGTTCGCTGGGAAACAGACACTGACTATCCGATTGATTACCCGCTTACCTTCAGCAGCAGCAGCTTTGAAAACGTGACTACCCAGCTATTCGATCTTTACCGCAGGGCACCGGCTCCGGTGTATGTGCACGGTTATCGCAATCAGTGCCTTATCATCATTAACGACACCAAGTGAAACCATGAAAAAACCGATTTTTACAGCAACCGCTATCGCGCTGCTGCTTTCCGGCTGCGCTTTACAGCGTATGAACGAAGTGAAAAAAACCGCTTCTGACGATGGTGTTAACACCTCGTCTCTTATTCAGCAGATGGGAGATAATTTCCCGGTTGTGCAGTTCCAGAACAGCCAGTATGTGAACATGGTTCCGCTGCCAAAACCGAAGTATGACGCGCCCCGCCAGATTGTGAACTGTCAGGTCACGTATAAAGCGGTTAAGCCGCAGGACATTTTCCAGTTCAGCCAGGATATCAGTGAGCAGTGCCATATCCGGGTGCGCGTCACGCCGGATGCGGGGACGTATCTCAGCGGTAGCGGCGGAGAAAGCGGCTCACCAACGCAGCGCTTAGGTTCTGTGCCATCGCCAGTGATAAACAGTGATGCGATGCGCCCACTCGGCTCATTCGGTGGAGAAACGGGTAACGGGGGCGCTCCTGCCATTGCCTCCGTCCAGCGCACTCTGACCGACGTCAGTTATACCGGAGGGCTGGGTGGCCTGCTTGACCTGGTAAGCGGCAGGCTGGGGATTTCCTGGAAATACGATGACGGTGGTGTTGTGTTTTATTACCTGGAAACGCGCCGCTTTGATATTCAGCCAGCCGATGCCAAGTACGCGCTTAAAGGATCTGTGACCAGCGGCCTCTCAAACGCAACCGGCACGGATAATTCCAGTTCCGGATCGGGTTCAACGGGCGGCGTGTCCGGGGCGGGCGGCTCCACCATGTCCTCCACGGTTGAGATGGGTAACGACCTGTATAAAGATCTGAAGACCACCGTCGAAAGCATGTTAACGCCGGGAACGGGCCGACTCAGCCTGAACGCCACAACCGGTACGCTCATGGTCACGGACGTTCCTGATGTGGTGAGCCGCATCGGTGATTATCTGGATGATGAGAACAGCACCCTGAGTCGCCAGGTGATCCTGAAAGTCGTCACCTACACCGTTAACACCAGCGCCAGCGATATGGTGGGAATTGACTGGGGGCTGGTCTGGAAGTCGCTCAGCGGTAAATACGGCCTGTCGCTGGCGAACAGTAACAGCACTACGGCCACGGATGCGATTTCAGGCGGGTTTAACGTACTTGATACGGCAACCGGATCGGCGGCGCAGTTTGCCGGTTCCTCATTCCTGCTCGATGCGCTGTCTAAGCAGGCCAATGTTTCTGACGTCAAAACCAGCACGATCATGACAACCAATATGGCCGCCGCACCGGTGCTAGTTGGTCAACAGACCACGTACTTGAAAGACGTTTCCACCACGGCGTACACGTCGGGCAGCTCCACGGTGCCAACGCAGTCGCTGACGCCTGGCAGCGTTACCACGGGAACCAACATCACTATTCTGCCGAAAATCCTCAAGGATTCTGACCGGCTGATGCTCAACATGTTTATGGATATCTCCAGCCTCAAGCAGATCCGTACCATCACATCGGATACGCAGAAGATTGAAGCCCCGGATATCGATACCCGCTCACTGCAGCAGCGCGTCTGGCTGAAGCCCGGACAGACCCTGATCATGAGCGGTTTTGAACAGAACACCAACGACTCTAACCGTCAAGGGACGGGATCGCCTGACAACATCCTGTTTGGCGGCCTGCTGTCGGGGGCTAAAACCAAGCAGAGTTTTGTTATCACGGTGACGCCATATGTTCGCTAAAAACCGACCTGACAGGCTCAGGACAGAGACGCCGCCCGATGATGACGGCAGCATACACATTCTTGAAATCAACAAACGCCGCTTTGTTGTTGGCCTGAAGTGGGAAACGGTGCGCACCACGCGAAACCTGATGAAAGAAGTGCGGCGCATCGGGAAAGAGCGAAAGCTGGACGTTGTTGCGATCAGAAAGAGTGACTCAACGCAGGCCGGATTTGCGCCCAGGACAAAGCAGAAGCTGCGCGGCGGTTATTCTCTGATCGTCACGCTGGCTTCCCTGCTGGAAGGGTGCTGCATTGCGGTTGTCAGCCTGGGTGAAAACAAAGACGGCGAGCCGATATTTACGCTCGTCGGGAAAACCCTGAAAGGTGGTATTCATCCCTATTCGGATGAGGTTTACAGGATTGATGATCTGCAGCAGCACATCATTGACCTTAAAGCCGATCTGCGGGGTAACAACACCTCCATGGATATCCCTGTCTATTCAGACAGGGAGTTTTCCTTTACGACTGACGTTCTCAACTTACAGGAACTGCTGAACCCCAAAAAGCTGAGTAAAGATTACCGTCTGAAACCGCTCACCTGGGGAATGACGCGTAACCAGCTGATTGTTGCAGGTATCGCGGTGATTGCCCTTATTGCTGCACTGGCTTTTATCGAGCACCAGAGCGAGCAGCGGGCACTGGCAAAACGGCGGGCCATTGCTGCCGAGCAGTTGCGGCTTGAACAGATTAACAAGGAGGCGCGTTATAAGGCCGCACAGGCAAAGCTGAAGCATCCATGGCTTGAAACACCCTCCTTGGTCGGTTTTCTGCAAAGCTGCGAGAAGCTGGGTAAGAAAGTTCCCATGTCGGTGAAGGGATGGACGCCGACGACGCTGGAATGCACCGGCGGCCAGATGAATGTGACGCTGATGCGGCCGGAAAATTCAGCGGCCACGACGGCACAGGTAGTGGACGCTGTTAAGGCGCTGCTGGGTGCAGACACGCAGTTTTTCTTTAATCAGACATCCATTGTCACCTTCAGCATTGTACAACCTGTGACGGCTAACGGGGATGACCCGCTGGTCAGCAGCGATGAGCAGCTGAAAAAAGTCATCTCGCTTTTTCAGTCAGTCAATATTGAGGCGGCATTTAACGCCGTGGCCGTAAAGGAGGCGGAGAAAAATGAATTCGGGGAAGAATTGCCAAAGCAGGACTGGCTTGAATACACCTTTGACGTAGATACCGCTATTCCTCCGCAGCTGGTTTTTATTAAAGACGATTTTCCGGGACTGCGACTCAATAAAATTATTTATACGGTCGATCAGGGTAACAGCGCTATTCAGTATAAAATCACAGGTTCGTTATATGCCAAGAATTAAATTAAACCGAATTTCAGCCGTTTTATTTCTGATGCTGTTTGGTACAGCACATGCAAATGTCGCCACCTTTGGCGATCTGGATGAACTGCAAAGCGAGCGTTTTTATTACCAAGCTCAGGCAGCGGCAAAAGCCGCCAAGCGGGCAGCGCAGGGTGAAGGCGGCCCGGAAGCCAGTCAGAACGTCATTACGGCAGGCACTGGGCCTTATCAGGCAAGCGATAAGTTGCCCGTGCTCGTTAAAGTGAATGGTCGCAAAGCCGTGATTGATTTCGGTGACGGTACAACACGCAGTGTTTCACCGGGAGAGATATTACCCGGTGGGAAATTCCAGGTGCAGAGCGTATCGCTGAATGGCGTCAGCGTAAAACGTATTTCCGATGGTAAAAGTTTTCCACTAAATTAAAGGAAATAACCATGCTTGAAATCACAGAGCATAATTTCAGCCAGATATCATTATCTAAAATTATTGATAAGGTGCCGGATGTGCTGTTGCAGGGGGCTAAGCTTCTGCAAAGTAAAACATCAAAAGAGTGCCTGCTTTATGTGATGAATGATATCCGTGAAGACACACACTACTTTGATTTGAAAAAACGATTGCGTGACGGCAAATACACGTATAAGACGGAGTTTGCGACACGTCAGCAACTGGAAAAACTGAGCCATATATTTAGCGAAATAAATAATGACGAAGCCACAGAGTCTGACAAGCAAAACAAGATACTGGGGATCATCAAAAAGGCTGTCGATATGGGGGCATCCGATATTCACATAGAAATCGGCAGTTATACGCGATTTCTATTTCGCATAGATGGTTCGCGCGTACCCATGCCCGAATTTGAGCAGTCAGAGCAGGAGGGCAAGCAGCTGGTGCAATCCCTCTATAACTCTATGTGCGACGAGCGCAGCGTAAGTACCTTTTCGTATCAGGAACCCACCCAGGGTAAAATTCGTGAAGACTACGTGAAAAGCTTTGGTCTGAGCACTGGACGCCTTGCAAGCCGCCCTGGCGCATCCGGAGGGGTAAGCGTGGTGATCCGTCTGATATCACGGCGAAGGCAGTCAAATACTCTTGAAGGGTTGGGACTGATGCCTGAAGAAGCCAAGATCATCCGCCGGGTACTGGCAAAGCCTGCCGGTGTCATTCTTTCTAGTGGCCCCACTGGCCACGGGAAAAGTACACTGTCGCAAGCGATGGCTGAGATTTACGCAGCAGAAAACCCCGGTATGAGTCCGATATCCGTCGAGGACCCGATTGAATCACCGATTGAAGGGGTGTTTCAGACGCCGCTCATCATCACCGATCGACACGACGGCTCAAAGCTGGGGCAGGCGTGGGCCAAAGCGATTTCCAATATCATGCGTCTCGATCCGGACTGCATCTATATCGGGGAGGTAAGGGATAACTCATCCGGAAACGGCGTAATCGAGGCCGCGCAGACGGGCCACATGGTTATTACCACGATTCATACCAATCATCCTATTGATATCCTGCAGCGCCTGAGACGCTGGGGCATTGAGCAGGACTTATTAACGGATGCCACGCTTATTACCTGTCTTATTGGTCTTCGGCTGGTTAAAAAGCTGTGTCCCAGTTGCAAGCGAAAATATACCGAAAGCAGGAATGGCGTTGATGCCATATTTCAGGATGTTATCGAAAAATACACAGATGTCGATAACGTCCACCTAATTAACCCTATAGGATGTAAGGAGTGCAATTACACAGGTATTAAAGGACGTACAGGCGTATTTGAAGTCATCGAAACGGATGCAAAATTTATGCGACTGTATGAAGATGAGGGGAAATTTAATGCCTATCAATACTGGCGAAAGGAAAAAGGAGGCGTAACGCTTTGTCAGAATGCCATCCGGCTTATAAATTCAGGAGCTATTGATCCTGTAGTGACACATAAATCAATCTGCAATCTTGACCGGGATGATAAATTCAATGAATAGGGTTGAACGTTATCTCTACCAGTTGACCCTCAGCGCAGATGACCGTATCGAAATATATGACAATTTCAGCCAGTATTTACGCGACGGCGTCAGCGCTCAGGACACCTTTAAAAAACTCATTGCAAACTATTCCCGGCGCGGGAAAAAACCCGGAAACGCAATCGCAAAAATCCTGCAGGAATGTGCTGATAACCTGTCTGCCGGTTACTCTCTTTCGGAATCGCTGAGTGAATGGATCCCCGAACAGGAGCTGAGCATTATTGAATCTTGTGATGAAGCCGGAAGGCTGCCGGAAGGGTTTGATAACGCGATGCTGATTGCCGGAGGAACCGGGCGTATTGTCAGCGCGGTGAGAGGGGCGGCAGGCATCATTATTTATATGAGCGCGCTACTGCTGGGGATAATCTCTCTGTTTTGTATCCTTCTGGTGCCGGTGCTGAAGCAGGCTGTCCCGCTGAGTCAGTGGAACGGTATTCAGCTGGGGATTTATTACCTTTACCTGGTTATTACAGACTACTACTGGATCATACTGATTATCGTGGCGGCGTTAATCTTCATGGTTCGTAGAAGTCTGGACAAGTGGACGGGAAACCTTCGCTTTTACGCAGATAAGCTGCCTCCCTACTCCATTTATAAGCGGCTCCATGGTGCAACGTTCATTCTCAACGTCAATGCGATGCTGTCCGTCGGTATTCCAATGGAAGAGGCTATCAAGAAAATGACTCGCTCATGTCGTTCAGACTGGCTGGCCGAACGACTGGAGGCGACAAGCCGTTCTATTGAATCCGGAGAGCAGAATCTGGGTATGGCGCTGGACGTGACGGGATACGAGTTTCCGGGGGAGGAAGCCATTATTAAAATGCAGAGTCTCTTTGAGACGAATAACAGTAATGGTTCGCTCAAACGTTTCGCAGAAAAATGGCTGGATAAAACAATCAAAGGAGTCGAGCAGACGTCAGAACGGCTGAGGATTGTCAGTATTCTGGGGTGTGGTGTGTTTATCTGTGTCCTTATTGTCGTGATGTTTGATCTCATACAACGCGCATTCTTTTTTAACAGCTAATCCAGAAGGAATCAAAAATACTTTAAGGAATAATATTGAACTTTACCCTGACGTTAACGCAATGCGTATGTGCCGTCGCAGTTATTGTATTTATGGTGGTCGTTACGCTACTCGAAACAGCAGCAATTCTTTTTAACTAACTCTCAAATTTAAATTCAGATTAAATAAATCAATAAAGGATATGAAATGAAAAATATGAAGCGTGGTATCGCTAACATCACCGACTTTATCACCTCACTGGGTGGCGCTCTGGTGATGATCACTATCGTTCTGGTCGGCGGTATTCTTGCGTATAACAAGCTCTTTGCCACAACGGAAGTTACGCTGGTCAGCACCCTGATTAACGAAACGCGTCAGCTGCGTGCCAGCAACGGTTATGGCACCACTGACTATTCCGCATCCCTGATTGCTGCAGGAGCCGTGCCGAGCAACGTAACCGTGTCAGGCGGGAAGATTTACAACCGCTCAGGGGGCGTGGTCACGGTCAAAGGGAACGGTGTGGGCTTTACCGTTACGGACGCGGATTTGTCTGCAAAAGACTGCATCAAACTGTCACAGGCAATTGGCACACCTGACCTGGCATCAACCAAAATCAATAATCAGTCGATCACCGGCGAAGTGACTGCAGCCAGCGCAACGGCTGCCTGCACTGCTGATACCAACACGGTCATTTTCACCACCAAATCTTAATTCGTCGTAAATTACCGCCCGAAATCGGGCGGTTATTCAGGTGTCATTATGCAGCGCTTAAATGATTGTGACTTTATTGATCTCTATCTCGGGAATGACTATGCCGAAATAAAGGGATTAAAAGGAGCGCAAAGTTTTTTATCTGTTATTCCGGAACATCTGAAAGACGATGTGAATTTACTTAAAGCAAAGTGCATCGCTCACTTTGAAGAATCAAAGTTAACCGAGTTTTCCGTTATCCATGATGAACGGCTATATCGCGTGACGATTACGCTATTCAGCGGAACAAATCTGATTATCAGGCAGACGCCGGAAAGTGTTCTGCCAATGCATGAAATTCCTCTGCCTTCTGCGCTGCGAACGTCCATTGAGATCCCGCTCGTCACCGGGCTATTTCTCGTCGTGGGAAAAATGGGCAGTGGCAAAACCACCACGGCAGCTGCCACGCTCAGCCATCGCATAGCGAGTACCGGAGAGCTGGGTGTTTCCATTGAGGATCCGATAGAAACGCGGCTCATGGGCCGACACGGACAGGGGCGCTGTATTCAGCTGGAAGTCAGCGGCGATGAAACCTACGCCAGCGCGACCAAAAAGGCATTCCGCATGGGGGCAACATCTTTCCTCTTAGGGGAAATCCGTGATGGCGCGACAGCGCATGAGGTGCTGAAAGCCAGTCTGAGCATGTTTGTTGTTTCCACCATTCATGCTGCGTCCGTACCAGAAGCCATAGAACGGTACGTCATGTTCTGCGAAGAGTTCAGCAGCAATGCTAAATCCCATGTCGCGAATACGCTCTACGTCGTGGCACATCAGGTGATGGATTCCGTTATCAGGAATAACCAGATTGTGAAGCGTAACGTGGAAATATCCGGCTTTAACCTTCGCTATGCCACCGCCAATGAAACGATCCGAGCAAAAATTTCCGCAGGAAACTTTAAGCAGCTCAGCGACCAGTTCAAAAACATCGAATACCAGTTTCCGGAGCGTAAAAAATGATGATTAGAATGAAGCGGGGGATATTTGGCGTAACGGACACCCTTACTACGCTGGGTATCGTGATGATCTTTCTGGTTGCCGTGGTTTTTCCTGCAAGCAACTGGATGACGAATGAATACCGTGGATTTATCGCATCCAGCCAGGCGAAAACCGTAGAGCGTGCCGTCAATAAGTACATTGGCGACAACGCCACGACGATAGCTGCCACGGCAACCCCAACCAGCCCCTACACCCTAACGGTGCCAACGCTTGTCAGCTCCGGGTATCTGCCTACGGGGTTCTCCAGCACCAATAATTATTCAGCAACCTACCAGACGCGGATTTACGAACCGGCCAACGGCAAGTTTCACGCGATGACCTTTCTTACCGGCGGCGCAGATCTCAGCATCAGCCAGGCCAGTAAGATAGCGACCAAAATCGGTGCAACGGGCGGTTACATTGAAAACGGCGTGGCAAAGGGCGCACTTGGAGCATGGAGTAAAAACCTCTCTGCCTTCGGTGGATTCAATCCCGGTGACGGCCATATCGTTATCGCGGGTTTCTACCAGAACGGCACGATCTCAAACGACTATCTGTATCGCAAAGCCGTACCCGGCAGGCCTGAACTCAATACCATGAGCACTGCCCTGAACATGGGCGGCAATGGCATAACCAACGCAGCAACGGTGGCGGCGCAGAATGCCACCGTAAGCGGCACCACCACCACCACCCAGCTCACCGCCACAAACAGCACGGTCAGCGGAAAGCTGACGGCAGGCACCATCAATGCGTCAGGCAACATCACCAGCGCTAACACCGTGCAGGCAAAGTATCTGTATCCAACGCAGACCGTCACGGTAGGGCAGAGTTGTTCTCCTTCGGGCATGATCGGCAAGGACAGCACCGGTAATGCTATTTCTTGCGTAAACGGGCGCTGGGCGAAAAGCTCAGGCGTACCGGTCGGCACTATTGCTATCTGGGGTTCCTACAACATTCCCGATGGCTGGCTGGAATGTAATGGGCAGGGCTTTAACACCGGAGTGTTTACCGAACTGGCCGCTTTGTATCCTTCCGGCAAAGTTCCCGATTTTCGTGGTGTGTTCTTGCGAGGCCTTGATCGTGGCGTCGGACGCGACGTTGATGCAGGCAGGGGATTACTCAGCTATCAGGGTGATGCACTGCAGAATCATACTCACATTGCTGGTACCGAAACTGCCTACAGTGACAGCGTGCCCACTACTGGAACGCGTAACACACCAGGTGGCGCTGAAATCAGGCAGTACAACAACCGAACCGGTGACGTCAACACGTCGTGGGGCGGCGCGCGGACCTCCAGCGAAACGCGGCCAAAAAATAACGCGGTGCTTTACATCATCAAAGCGCGTTAAGGAATAATGCTATGAATTTCTCACCCATCATTGCCCTGCTGTTTGCGGTATTTATTGCAATCGGTATGAGTTTTTCTGAAGACAGTAAAAGGCAGTGGGATATTGCTGATGAACAGTCAAAAGCAGGCCAGTTGATGAATTATGTGTACGCATTTGACGAATATATCAATGCGAACAAGTCAGCCACTGGTGATGTAACAGCAAACATACCATTACCTCAATGGCTTCCTAAAAACTCCGCAATAAAGACCGTTATAAGTAATGGCGTGGGGTATGTATATACCCCTAACTCAAAAGGGTTAATGAGTGAACTTATGATCTGGACAGATAACAGTTCATCAGTAGGTGTTTCAAATGCAACCAATATTAACACCTTGTCGGGGCCGGTGAAAAAGCCGTCATTTATTGGCTCTGGATATATAGTATATATAAGGTAAATTAAATGAAATATAGTTTTGATTTAGAAGAGAAACAGTTCAGGCGAATCATGCTCGATATTGCAGAGATAACCCCGCGTAAGTTACGAAAGGACATTTTTTCGGATATGCAACTTTCGGCTGAAGTGCTGAGTAGTGGTTATTTTAAGACGGATTATACATGGCTGATTGATTATCTTTACCGACTTCGCGATGGGCGTTCATTCCGTGGTGCAAGTGAACACAAGTTGCGCCTAATGCAGGAAGTACTAAACTGGGTTGAAGCAGCGAATCTACATAGAACAGGGAAGCCTTACGCTGCCAAGACGGCCCAGATGCGTTATAAAATTTTCATTGAAGAAAAAAAAGAGTCTGAAACGGCAGATCTCATTTATGAGCGTAATAGGGCATTTCAAAAAAAACACCCATTATTATATAAGTTGAGAGAAAACTATTTGGTTTTGATCGTCTCTCTTCCATTGGTCCTGCTGCTTGGACCCTGGATGGACCTAGAACCTTTTCAGAGGTTAAAGTTAATTTTAGTATACAGTCCTATTGTCGTATTTCCTTGGGCATTGAGCCGATTGAGCCGAGGTTGTTGAGGGTGTAATTAGCATGATTATATCGTTTTTATGGGGTGAGTTAAGCGTTATTTGGTTTTCAATCGCAATATTGATATTCTCTTTTTGGATTCATAAAAAAATTCCGTCATTTTATATTAAAGCAAAAGAATCAGTTATTTGTGCCAGCATTGAGCTGGAAAAAGAGGTGCCCGAAATCAAAAGCAGTTGGATAGCAGCTATGGTTTTTACTCTTCCCGCTCTGCTGATTTACATACTCAGCAAAGATAAAGAAATAGCTGCGATTACATTTGTTTTAGGGATTTTAGCGTACTTTGACCTGACTACCCGCTGGATACCTGACTGTTTGTTATATGGAACCGTTTGGCTTTCTTTGGGATTAAATGCCGAGCAGCTGCTGATACAGGGAGTGATAAGCGCAGTCCTGTTTACGCTGCCTGCGCTCATCTTGCAGGGGTACTCATTTCTTACCAGGCGTAAAGGTGTTTTTGCTTCAGGCGACCTGTATCTGTTGCCGGCTATAGGCGTCTGGTTCCTTCCGGAACTTGCCTCTGGAATAATGGCATGTGCTCTTATGTTGGCTTCTTTCGTGTCTCGTTATGAAAAGAGGGTGCCCTTTATCACCTGCATTTTTCCGGCCTTTGTGGGGTACATGCTGTGCGAATTCTTACTACCGTAATGCTGTTGCTCGTCAGCGGCCTGATGACTGCCCGCGCGGCTACCGGCCTGGATCTGCATGCCTGTTTCAGAAGTGCTTCAGAGCGGTATCTGATTGACCACCGCCTGCTTATTGCGATTGCGGAAGTCGAAAGCAGTATGAACCCGAAAGCCATTGGCCTTAATAAAAAGAAAGGAAAGATATTAAGTGAAGATATCGGGCTGATGCAGATAAATTCATCGTGGTTTCCTGTACTGGTAAAAATGGGGATAACAAGGGAAAGTCTGTTATCAAACCCATGCCAGAATATTTATGTTGGCGCATGGATACTGGCTAAGAATATCGCTGCGAATGGTGTTAACTGGGAATCTGTAGGGGCTTATAACGCCGGATTCAGAAATGCAAATGCGCCATTCAGGCTCAAATATGCCAAGAAAGTATACGCCAGATATCTGGTGCTGACTGGCGAAGAATAAACATAATTAACAGGAACGAAAATGCTGATTCATTTAACACCTCGCTATTATAATAAATACAGTGACGTGCTGGTCGATTTGATTGATGTAACAATACCTGAGCTGAATCTCACACTTAAGTCGGGTGTGGACCTGAAAGTTACAACGCCATTCACGAATAAACTATATAACGTGGTATGCAGGAAAAAAGGGCGAAAGGCCGTTAACGGTATTTTCATCAAGACAGATAAACCGTTATCTGATTTCACGGTAATTACCCGCTGGGTTGTTGATGCTGAGGTATCGACACATCAGGTTCATTACCATGTAATGGATTCTGATTTTGACGCTGTGACGACGGAAAAAATCATGTGGAACGGATGGCGATCGAAGAGCCAATTTAAAAACCGCATCGAAAGCAACATGTGGGAGCGACTAAGCGAGAAAAGACAGTCCTCAATGCTGACGCTACCTGAAGATTTAGGGGCAGAGGTGGATGAAACGGACTGGATATACAACGAACGAGATGAGAAGGGTTTTATACGGCACCGCACGGAGCAAATTGAGATCCCCACGGTTGAGCCGGAAAGACTGACCCTGCAGCTTTCACCGACCAGACGAATTCCGGCCACCGATGACGCTTTCAGCGCTGAAGTCGTAGTGTATCCGATGACAGTGAAACAGGGTGACAACAGCCAGTTTGGCGTTGCCATCGTGCCACTGGATGACTGGATTGAAGAAATGCGCCGTGAACATTATCTGCGGGAGTGGGGCGAAACCATGATTATCCCGGTACTTGAAGAAATAAGAGAACGCAGCCCGTTATTTATTTCCAACACAAATGATTTGTTAAATAAGGCCAATGCATTTTCTAAAACGTTCAACTCCCTAAGCAGTCAGGACAGGGAGGACGTTACAGAGGAATTGCAATCAGTTGTATTCATCGTAAGCTATGAAACTCCCGAAACAGTAGAATAAAGTTGAGCTGAATTGAAATGCGCGAAGCGCATGGAAGGCGGCTCTGAAAACCTAGCACTAAGCACTGAATACAAACCGCCGGAAACAGGATGTCCTGCATATTACGTTAACCCCCCCCTCCCTGCCCGACGCCGTTTACACAGCGGCCTTTCAGCAGCTATTAAGCCGGATGGTCGAAGACAATAGAACGGTTCAGCAGGAACAGTATTCACAGGAAATATTATGCGCTACGTCATGACCGCATGTTTAGCGGCGATTTTACTCACTCTGTATTTACCCCGCGCATCAGCTGCTGACCCCTGCAAGGTCACGCTATGCCTTTGGGGGAAAATGAACGGCTCACTGCGAACGGGTTGTACAGAAGCCGAACAAAGCTTTTTTAATATTGTTAAAAAGAAACACGGATCTTTTTTACCAGGCCCTACCTTTGATGCCAGAAAAGATGCGCTGAATAACGAATGCCCCGCACCTTATGGCGCGAGTCAGTTCGTTGGAAAGGTGCTGGGGAAATATGGCAGTCAGCGGAAAGCGTGAATTTAATAACTTAGAGGAATAACCGTGAAACGTTTATTTATTGCTGAAAAACCAAATCTGGCTCAGGTAATAGCTCAGGCGCTGGGCAACGCACAGTTTAAGGACGGTTACATAGTCTGTGGTGATGATGTGGTTTCTTACTGCGTTGGCCACCTGCTCAAGATCGCGCCGCCTGAACATTACAACCCGGTGTATAAAAAATGGAGCCGTGAAACGCTTCACATGAAACTCCGTCCCGTTCAGCACCTGGTGATTGAACGTACCGCCGAACAGTTTGCCGTTCTGGCTCGACTGATTGCCGAAGCCGATGAAATTGTACACGCAGGCGATCCGGACGAAGAAGGGCAACTATTGGTTGATGAAGTGCTGGAATATTGTTGTAACACGGCACCGGTAAAGCGCGTTTTAATTAATGACCTGAATCCTGAAGTGGCACGCAAAGCACTCCAAAATCTGCGTGATAATGCGGATTTTCATGGGCTTTCAAAACGTGCCTATGCCCGAAGCGTTGCTGATTATCTCTACGGTATTCCAGTCACTCGCGCCTGCACCGTAGCAGCTCGTGAGAAAGGTCACGATGAGGTGATTTCTGTCGGACGGGTACAGACGCCCATTTTGGGCATGATTGTTCGTCGCTATCTGGCTAACCAGAATCATCAGGAGACGTTTTACTGGCAGGTGCGGGCGCATATCCAAGGGGTTACTGGCGCTATTGTGGCTCCAGTGGTGATCCCGGAAGGGGCGCCGGTGGATGAAAAAGGGCGGCTGAGCCAGGAGGGTTACGCTACGGCGCTGGCGAGCAGCTGCAGTGGTAAACCGGCAACCGTCACCGGCACGAAAGTGGAGGACAAAACCAAAACTGCGCCGCTGCCGTTTGCCCTGCTGGATCTGCAGATCAAAATGGCCCGTCAGCACGGGATTAGTGCGGAAGACACGCTGGCAATTACGCAGACGCTGCGAGAGAAACATAAAGCGATTACGTATAACCGTTCGGACTGTCGTTATCTCAATGATGAACAGTTCAAAACGGCCCCGCTTACACTGCAGACAATTGCAGGCACTTATCCGGAGCTGGCTAGATTTTTTAGCCAGGCCGATACAACTCGCCAAGGCAAGGCATTTAACGAGAGCAAAACGACGGCACATACCGGCATTATACCGACAGCTAAATACGTGGATGCTGCTCACTTAAACCTGGATGAAAGCCGCGTATATCGCGCCATTGTTGAACAGTACCTAGCGCAGTTTCTCCCGGATAAAGGATTTAAGTCAGCGCTTGCGGAATTCACGATTGGCGATCATCAGTTTCGAATTCGAGCGACCCGCCAGACCGTTCCGGGTTGGTCAGAGCTGCTGTCTGATAAAGCTGAAGAGGACGAGGAGCCGTCGACCGGCTCTCTTTACGATGAGCTGACGGCATTGAAAGAAGGGCAGGTAAAACAGTGTCTTAAAGCCGAGGCGCAGCGCGAAAAAACCACGCCACCGCCGCTGTATACCATTGCCTCGCTGCTGGAAGATTTGCGCCGTGTTGCGCGCTACGTCGAAGATCCCCGCATTAAACAGCTGCTGCTTGACCGCGACACCGATAAAGATGATGAAGAAAAAGGGGGAATTGGTACACCGGCTACGCGCGGTGCCATTCTGAGCCTCCTGGAACAGCGCGGTTATTACCGGCTTGAAAAGCAAAAGATGGTGCCCACTGATCTGGGGATATCATTGATACATGCGTTGCCGCGCATTATGACCACCCCGGATATGACGGCTCTCTGGCATGAACAGCAGAAAATGATTGAGGGGGGAGAACTGGCGGTAGATGCGTTTCTGGATGAGCTGGAAACGTTTGTGGCCTTCCAGGTCGATCACGTTGACTTATCCGGTTTAAAAGTGGCAGTGCATTCCTGTGAATGCGGCGGGCGCTATATCCGCCGTAAAAATGATAAGGGTGCTTTCTGGGGGTGTAATGGCTATCCGGAATGCCGGAATACAGTTCCTGACAAAAACGGCCAGCCTGATTTTACCGCTATAAACTTCGATGAGAGCTGCCCGAAGTGCAAAGCAAAAATGAAGTACCACCCGAAAGCCTGCAACTGCACGAACGACAGCTGCAAATTTGTTTTGTGGGGTGTGCAGTACGGCAAGGCGCTAACGCTTACGCAGATCACTGACCTGCTGTCGAAGGGAAAAACGCGCGAAATCAAAGGATTCAAATCAACCAAAACCCAGAAGAAATACGACGCCGCACTGCA
>NZ_JASCAQ010000049.1:0-51108 GCF_029967685.1 Erwinia sp. V90_4
AACTTCTTTTTGAGAAGTTTTTCCGGCGGTTCAGATACTTCCTGAACCTCCTGAGTCGCTGGCCTGTAAGCCGTTGTGCCGTCTCAGTGGTTGCGCATTATAGGGAGATCCTGACGCGTGACAAGCGTTTATTGCAAATAAATGACTGAGCGCGTCATTTTTCAGCGAAGCGTGCTTTTTTACGACAATTTGCTCGGTAAAGCAGCGAATTCATGGGCAAATCGTGTCACCTGTTGCCAGTCGGTATACTCCACTTCCTTACTCGCATCGGTTTCGCCGTTTGTCATACGCATAATCAGCTGGATCATGATGCGATCAAAGAAGCCATAGCGTGGATAGCGCAGCGCACCTGCGAAAACTGCGCAGCAATCTGGCTCCCATGGCGACTGTAGTAAAAACTTACGGGTATATGCATTGGTCTGCGGAGTACGCTTTTCTGGTTTACGCGCAGTGAGATTTACTGAGAAGAAGCCACTTGAACGCTGCTGCAGCTCTCTAAGGTGTGTTTTCACAAACTTCGCTACCACCGGCTGGAAGTGTCCATAGCGGATAGAGGCGCCGATCAGCACGCGGTCATACTGCGCCCAGTCAATCTCATCAACCAGCTGGATATTGAACACGTCACACTCGCGCTCTCCCTTTATCTGGTTAGCTATATAGAAGGCAATTTCACGGGTCTGGCCATCGCGGCTGGAAAACAGGATTAACGCTTTCATGATTACACTCTCAATTATTCGCGCCAGAAGGTCGGCGTAAACAGGACTAACAAGGTAAAGACTTCAAGACGCCCGAACAGCATCGTTAAAATCAGGATCCACTTCGCGGTGTCGTTCATGGAAGTAAAGTTGTCCGCGACCACACCCAGACCGGGGCCAAGGTTATTGAGCGTCGCAGCGACCGCAGCAAACGCCGAGAAGTCGTCAACGCCGGTGGCAATGATCGCCAGCATGCTGAGAATAAACACCAGCGCGTAGGCGGAGAAGAACCCCCACACCGCTTCCAGAATACGTTCCGGCAGCGCACGGTTGCCGAGCTTGATGGTGTATACCGCATTCGGGTGCACCAGCCTTTTCAGCTCACGCGAGCCCTGCTTGAACAGCAGCAGAATGCGGATCACCTTCAGGCCGCCGCCGGTTGAGCCGGCACAGCCCCCAATAAACGCTGAGCACAGCAATAGCACCGGCAAGAATAGTGGCCAGCGAGCAATACTGTCAGTGGTAAAGCCGGCGGTGGTGGCCATAGAGACCACCTGGAAGAATGCCTGATTCAGCGTTTGTAGCCCGGTCTGGTAAACATTATGGAAGTAGAGCACCACGGTACATATAGCCACCAGCGTGATCTGCACGCCAATAAACATGCGAAACTCCGGGTCGCGCCAGTATGCTCGCAGGCTACGTCCACTTAATAATGAGAAGTGCAGACCATAGTTACAGCCGGAGATCAGCAGGAAGATAGCGATGATGGTGTTAATCGTCGGACTATTAAAAAAGCCGATGCTGGCATCATGGGTGGAAAAGCCGCCAATCGCGATAGTGGCAAAACTATGACCGATGGCATCAAACAACGGCATCCCCGCCAGCCATAACGCCAGCGCGCAGGCCACGGTCAGCAGTACATAGATTAGCCACAGCGTTTTAGCCGTTTCCGCAATGCGTGGCCGCATTTTGTTGTCTTTCAGCGGGCCTGGCATTTCCGCACGATAAAGCTGCATGCCGCCGACGCCGAGGATCGGCAGAATGGCAACGGCCAGTACGATGATCCCCATCCCCCCCAGCCACTGCAGCATCTGGCGATAGAAGAGAATCGCTTTCGGCAAGGAATCCAGCCCCACCAGCGTCGTCGCACCCGTGGTTGTCAGACCGGAGAAAGATTCAAAGAAGGCGTCGGTTAACGAGAGGTTCGGCTGCTCGGCGAAGATAAAGGGCATTGCCCCTACGCTGCCCAGCACGGTCCAGAACAGTACTACGATAAGGAAGCCTTCGCGTGGCTTAAGCTCGCTTTTCTGCTTACGGTTCGGCCACCACAGCAGTGTTCCGATCATCAACGCCATAAAGAACGTCTGCGTGAATGCACGCCCCGCCCCGTCGCGGTAGATCAGTGCCACCAGTCCGGGCACGATCATCGTCCCTGAGAATAAGATGACCAGCAAACCCACTATGCGGGTTATGGCACGAAAATGCATTCTGCCGTTCCTTTCCTGACGTTAAGAGTTATTTGAGCGGGGCTAGCTGCAGTGCGCCCCGGCTAAAGTCGGATAAATTCTGCCTGAAACCTGCAACCTGCGCATGAGGCAGCGCCAGCGTCAGGATGATATTGTGTAAAAACTCACTGTGTAGCAGCTGCCCGTCAAACCGGCTCACCATGCGTTCAATATCGCTCAGTTGCGCATAATCACAGATAAGTTGAAAACTGAGCATCGGCACTTTAATCGTACGTGGTAGCAAGCGTAATGCCTGCTGTACGCCACCGCCGTAGGCTTTTACCAACCCCCCGGTGCCCAGCATAATGCCGCCATAGTAGCGCACCACAACGGCCGTGACTTCGCCGATATTATTACCCATCAGCTGCGCCAGCATCGGTTTGCCTGCGGTACCCGAAGGCTCACCGTCATCAGAAAAACCCAACTGCTGCGAGTCATCCGGTGCCCCGGCGACAAAGGCCCAGCAGTGATGCCGGGCCGTTGGGTGCTGCTGTTTAACCTGCTGAACAAAAGCCCGGGCCGCTTCCACGCCGTCAGTATGTGCTAACAGCGTAATAAAGCGGCTTTTCTTGATCTCTTCGCTGTAGCTGAACAGCTCCGCCGGGATGTCGTAAGCGTCCATCAGGCCAGGTTCAGGTCGCGCGTCATGTTTTCCACGCTGTGTGCATGGATCACCACGTTATCCTCAATGCGGATACCGCCGTAAGGCTTCAGCGCATCGATTTTCGCCCAGTCAAAATGTTTACTGAACTTCCCGGCGCGCCATGGTGCAAGCAGTGACTCAATAAAGTAAATGCCCGGCTCGATAGTCAGCACCATGCCCGGCTCCACCATACGCGTGCAGCGCAGATAGGGATACTGCTGCGGAGCGGCCAGATGCGTGCCGCGATCGTCCTGCATAAAGCCGGCGACATCATGCACCTGCAGGCCAAGTGGATGACCAATACCGTGCGGCATAAATGGCCCGGTAAGATCGTCCTTCACCATCGCTTCCGCACTGATGCCGTTGACCAACTGATGCTTAATCAGCAGGCTGGCGATACGAAAATGCATCTGCTCATGATACTCGCTGTAGCGCACGCCAGCTTTCATGGTGCCGATCAGCGCCAGCTCTTCGGCATTCATCTCTTTCACCAGCTGGGCATATTCGCTACCGCTATTCGCCGCGTAGCTGCGCGTCAGATCGGCGGCATAACCGTTATACTCGGCTCCGGCGTCAATCAGGAAGCTGCGCAGCTGCTCAGGCACATGCTGATCGAGTTTAGTGTAGTGCAGCACCGCCGCATGCTCGTTCAGCGCAATGATATTGCCATACGGCACGTCGGTATCGCGGTGGCCGGTCGCACTGAGGTAAGCGACATTAATATCAAACTCACTCATCCCCGATTTGAAGGCTTCTTTTGCCGCACGATGGCCGGTAACCGCAATTTTCTGCGCCTGGCGCATGCAGTACAGCTCATAACCGGTTTTATAGGCGCGATGATAGTGCAGGAAGTCGATCACCCCTTTAGGGTTAATCGAATCGCTGTTGAAGCCCAACTGGCGCGCGCGCTCGGCGACCGGGCCAATATAGGCCACGTTCTGGCGCTGCGCTGGCAGCTGCTGGCCGATATCATCGGCATTCTTTAGGCCGATAACCTCCACCGCACCCGTCCAGAAGCTGTTTGGCAGGGGTTCGACGTTATGCCAGTAGTCGACAGGAGAGTAAAACCACAGCTTGGGTTTATTCACCCCATCAATCCACAGCCAGCAGTTCGGCACCTGAGTAACCGGCACCCAGGCTTTAAACTGCGGATTGACCTTGAATGGATAGGTGTGATCGTCGAGAAATACCGTCAGTAATTCCCCAGAATGAATCAGCATTGCATCAAGATTGTGACGCGCCAGAACCTGCTGCGCGCGCTGTTGCAGTGTTTTCACATGCTCCTGATAGAGCGTAACTAGCGACTCCATACCCCTGTCTCCGTTGTGGCGATAGTGCCCGCATCTTATCACAGCCCGCTGGGGTATGCCGTTTTGGCGCAGCTGTGATCTTGTTTGCAAATCGACAACGTATCGTTTGCAAATAATTAACATCACTTCCACACTCACGATCATCTGGTATGACCAGATCCCTTAATCGCGGCTCAGGAGACAGACATGCTCTACCAAGGCGAAACCCTTTCCCTCGACTGGCTGGAAGACGGCATAGCCGAACTGGTATTTGATGCCCCCGGCTCGGTCAATAAGCTGGATACCCAAACCGTCGCCAGCCTGGGCGACGCGCTTACCGTGCTGGAACAGCAGCCGCAGCTGCGCGGGCTGCTACTCAGCTCACGCAAATCGGCCTTTATCGTCGGTGCCGATATTACAGAATTTCTTTCTCTGTTTGCGGCACCGGCCGAAAAACTGACGCAGTGGCTGGCCTTTGCCAACGGTATCTTTAACCGTCTGGAGGACCTGCCGGTTCCGACAGTTTCCGCCATCAGCGGCTATGCGCTCGGCGGCGGCTGCGAATGCGTGCTGGCAACAGACTTCCGCATCGCCACGCCGGACACGCGCATCGGTCTGCCAGAAACCAAACTGGGTATTATGCCGGGCTTCGGTGGTTCGGTACGCCTGCCACGCCTGTTAGGGGCGGATAGCGCGCTGGAAATTATCGCTGCCGGTAAAGATATCGATGCTGCTCAGGCGCTGAAGCTGGGCCTGGTGGACGCCGTGGTCGCAGCAGAAAAACTACACGGCGCAGCGCTAAGCGTATTAAAAGAGGCGGTTGCGGGTAAACAGGCCTGGCGTGAACGCCGCCAGCCGAAGCTGGAGCCGCTGAAGCTGAGCAAAATCGAAGCGGCAATGAGCTTCAGCACGGCTAAAGCGCTGGTGATGCAGACCGCCGGGAAACACTATCCGGCGCCAATTACCGCGGTCAAAACCATTGAAGCCGCCGCCGGGATGGGCCGTGATGCAGCATTACAGCTGGAAACCGCCGCTTTTGTACCGCTGGCGCGTTCTAATGAAGCGCGGGCGCTGGTTGGCATCTTCCTTAACGATCAGGCAGTGAAAGCCAAAGCGAAAAAACTGACGCGCGATGTGGAAACACCCAAACAGGCAGCCGTGCTGGGCGCCGGGATTATGGGCGGCGGTATTGCTTATCAGTCGGCCTGGAAAGGCGTGCCGGTGGTGATGAAAGATATCAGCGAGAAATCGCTGGCGCTGGGCATGGGCGAGGCTGCCAAGCTGCTGAACAAACAGCTGGCGCGCGGCAAAATCGACGGCATGAAGCTGGCCAGCGTCATCAGCACCATTCAGCCAACGCTACATTATGCCGGTTTTGACCGCGTCGATGTGGTGGTGGAAGCGGTAGTGGAAAATCCCAGGATCAAAGCCGCCGTGCTGGCGGAGACGGAAAGTCATATTCGCCCGGATACGATTCTGGCATCGAACACCTCAACTATTCCCATCAGCCAGTTAGCGGAATCCTTAACCCGCCCGGAAAACTTCTGCGGCATGCACTTCTTTAACCCGGTACCGCGTATGCCGCTGGTTGAAGTGATCCGCGGTAATAAAACTGCTGATGCAACCATCGCCAAAGTGGTTGCCTGGGCCAGCAAAATGGGCAAAACGCCGATTGTGGTGAATGACTGCCCAGGCTTCTTCGTCAATCGCGTGCTGTTCCCCTACTTTGCCGGCTTCAGCCTGCTGCTGCGCGACGGTGCCGATTTTCGCCAAATCGACAGGGTGATGGAAAAACAGTTTGGCTGGCCAATGGGCCCGTCATGGCTGCTCGATGTGGTCGGTATTGATACTGCGCACCATGCCCAAAGCGTGATGGCCGATGGCTTCCCTCAGCGTATGAAGAAAGATTACCGCGATGCCATTGATGTGCTGTTCGACGCTAAACGCTATGGACAAAAAAATCAGCAGGGCTTCTGGCGCTGGGAAACCGACAGCAAAGGCAAAGCGAAAAAGGTCGGCGATAGCGAAACCGATCGTCTGCTGCAGAGCGTCTGCCAGCCGAAACGGGTGTTCAGCGATGAGGAAATTATCGCCCGCATGATGATCCCGATGATTAATGAAGTGGTGCGCTGCCTTGAAGAGGGCGTCATTGCCAGCCCGGCGGAAGCCGATATGGCGCTGGTGTATGGCCTCGGTTTTCCTCCGTTCCACGGCGGAGCATTCCGCTATCTGGATACCCTGGGCAGCGATACTTTTGTCGCGGGTGCCGAACCTTTTGCCGAACTGGGTGCGCTGTATCAGGTGCCGGAGGCACTGCGTGACAAGGCAGCGCAACGTGCCAGCTGGTATCCACAGGCAACCCCCCTGGCTGACGCCACTCTGAAAACTGCGTGAGGAAAGCAAAATGGAAAAAGTAGTCATCGTTGATGCCCTCCGCACGCCGATGGGCCGTTCGAAAGGGGGAGCCTTCCGCCACGTGCGCGCTGAGGATCTCTCCGCCCATCTGATGCGTAGCCTGTTGAGCCGTAACCCGGCGCTGGAAGCCGCCTCGCTGGATGATATTTACTGGGGCTGCGTGCAGCAGACGCTGGAGCAGGGGTTCAATATTGCCCGCAATGCCGCGCTGCTGGCGGAAATCCCTCACAGCGTTCCTGCCACCACCGTTAACCGCCTGTGTGGTTCATCCATGCAGGCGCTGCACGATGCGGCGCGCATGATTATGGTCGGTGACGCCCGCGCCTGTCTGATCGGCGGCGTGGAGCACATGGGCCATGTGCCGATGAATCACGGCGTGGATTTCCACCCTGGCCTGGGCCGCAGCGTAGCAAAAGCCGCAGGCATGATGGGACTGACCGCAGAAATGCTGGCACGCCTGCACGGTATCAGCCGTGAAATGCAGGATCAGTTTGCTGCCCGTTCGCATCAGCGTGCAGCTGCCGCTACCCAGGCAGGGCATTTCGCCAATGAGATCGCCCCGGTCTCCGGGCACGACGCCGACGGCGTCCTCAAACGCTATGACTTTGATGAGGTAATCCGCCCTGAAACCACCGTTGAAAGCCTGGCCGCACTGCGCCCGGCATTTGATCCGGTTAACGGCAGCGTGACGGCAGGTACCAGTTCGGCACTTTCCGACGGTGCAGCCGCGATGCTGATTATGAGCGAATCCCGTGCGCTGGAGCTGGGCCTGAAGCCGCGCGCACGTATTCTCTCGATGGCAGTCGTGGGCTGCGATCCGTCGATTATGGGTTACGGCCCGGTTCCGGCCTCGCAGCTGGCGCTGAAACGCGCCGGGCTGAGCGCTGCAGATATCGATATTTTTGAGCTGAACGAGGCTTTTGCTGCGCAGGTACTGCCGTGCATTAAAGATCTGGGGCTGATGGGGCAACTGGATGAGAAGGTCAATCTGAACGGCGGTGCCATTGCGTTAGGGCATCCACTGGGCTGCTCGGGAGCACGTATCAGTACTACCTTGCTTAATCTGATGGAGCGCCGCGATGCACAGTTTGGTTTAGCGTCAATGTGTATTGGCCTGGGCCAGGGGATCGCGACGGTTTTCGAGCGTCTGTGATACGTTGATCTGGCAGTTTTATTGCTAATTTACCGCCCGTCAGGGCGGTTTTTTTATCCTGCGGGGGCAGCATTGCTGCCCCCTGAACCATCAGATAAAGGCAAAGGCATCGCCAAACATGTGCGCTTCCAGTGCGCCACGCTCGGCACAGAAACGCTCACGGGCAATTTTCGCCATTTCAAAACGACCGGCAATATAGATATCGTGCCCGGCAAGGCTGGTATAATCCTGCATTACGGCAGTCAGCACGGTGCCGTTACGGCCGGTGAAGCCCTCTTCCGGCTGCTCAACAACCGGTATCACCTGCAGATTCGGGTGCTTAACTGCCAGCGCGTTCAGTTCATCCAAATCATACAGGTGCTTCAGCTCGCGCCCACCCCAGTAAATGGCGATATGGCGATCCGGCTGCTGCGACAGTGCGGTCAGCAGAATAGAACGCGCATAGGAGAAACCGGTACCGCCTGCAATCAGCACCAGGGGGCGATCGCCCTCCTCGCGCAGCCACGCGTCACCGTGAGGAATATCTACGGTGATCTGACGCTGTTGCTGAATGCGCTCCATGACTGCCATCGCATACAGATTCAGCTCGGAAGCACCGATATGCAGTTCGATAATATCTTTTTCCATCGGCGTAGAAGCCAGTGAGAACGGACGCTTATCACGCTCGTCCATCACGACCATCAGGTACTGACCGGCGCGGAAGTTGAAATCCGCCTCCGGGATCAGTCGTACGCGGTACACGGTATCGGTAATCGCCTCTACTGAGGTCACTTTACAGCTTAAGGTTGTCATGCGTTCCCTCTGTCGGGTCGTCATTATCATTTGACCGCCAGCGCTTCAGCGCGCTGGTGTATCACTCAAGATGCCTAACTCATCCCAAATCGCATCAATGCGAGCAGTCACCGCCGGGTCCTTACGGATTGGCGTGCCCCACTCGCGCTGCGTTTCGCCAGGCCATTTATTAGTCGCATCCATCCCCATTTTTGACCCCAGGCCGGAAACCGGTGAGGCAAAATCGAGATAGTCGATCGGCGTATTCTCGATCAGTACCGTATCACGAGCCGGATCCATGCGCGTAGTGATGGCCCAGATCACATCGTTCCAGTCACGCGCATTAACGTCGTCATCGCAAACGATAACAAATTTTGTGTACATAAACTGCCGCAGGAAAGACCAGACGCCCATCATGACGCGTTTGGCATGCCCGGCATACTGTTTCTTGATCGTCACCACGGCCAGGCGATAAGAGCAGCCCTCTGGCGGCAGATAGAAATCCACAATTTCCGGGAACTGCTTTTGCAGGATCGGCACAAACACTTCATTCAACGCCACGCCCAGCACCGCAGGTTCATCCGGCGGACGCCCGGTATAGGTCGAATGATAGATAGCATCGCGGCGCTGCGTGATATGCGTGATGGTGAACACCGGGAAGCTGTCTACTTCATTATAGTAACCCGTGTGGTCACCGTAGGGTCCTTCCGGCGCCATTTCGCCCGGCTCGATGTAGCCTTCCAGCACAATTTCAGCACTGGCGGGAACTTCAAGATCGTTAGAAACGCATTTCACCACTTCGGTTTTGGTCCCGCGCAGCAGGCCAGCAAAAGCATATTCCGACAGGGTATCCGGCACCGGTGTGACGGCCGCCAGAATAGTGGCCGGGTCAGCGCCTAATGCTACCGAAACCGGGAAGCGTTCGCCCGGATGCTGCTGGCACCACTCCTGGAAGTCCAGCGCGCCGCCACGGTGTGACAGCCAGCGCATAATCAGTTTGTTTTTGCCAATCACCTGCTGGCGATAAATACCGAGATTCTGCCGCTCTTTAAGTGGCCCACGGGTGACCGTCAGCCCCCAGGTGACCAGCGGGGCCGCATCATCCGGCCAGCATTTCATCACCGGGATGCGGTTCAGGTCCACCTCATCCCCTTCGAAGATTTGCTCCTGGCACGGCGCATTACGCAGCCGTTTGGTCGGCATGTTAAGCACCTGTTTCCACTGCGGCATTTTGTCGAAGAAGTCGCGAAAACCGCGCGGCGGCTCCGGCTCCTTCAGAAAGGCCAAGAGGCGGCCAACTTCACGCAGCGCCTTAACATCTTCCTGGCCCATGCCCATCGCCACGCGATCCGGGGTACCAAACAGATTGCACAGCACCGGCATGTCGTAACCTTTGGGGTTTTCGAACAGCAGCGCCGGGCCGCCGGCACGCAGCGTGCGGTCGGCAATTTCGGTCATTTCCAGATCGGGATCGATCTCGTGTTTGATGCGTTTTAATTCCCCACGCTGTTCAAGCAGAGAAAGGAAGTCGCGTAAGTCGTGGTATTTCATGACTTTCCATCAGTACGGTCAGTGAGTCGGTCATTATAGTGCCGATCCTGCGCTCGTCGTTAGTTTTGTTATGAAGTTTAGCCGCAGTGGAACGGCACCTGCGGCTCACCATGCGCCATTTTGTCATTACGCAGCAGGAACAGTTCCACTTTCGCCTGTTCAACGTTGCCAATAGACAGAGCTGGATACTGATACAACTTGCCAGATGACGTCAAATTCAAATAGCGCGTATATTGGCAAACGGCGCGGCTAATTATTGCTAATTTAAAGCCATAGGGTTATGTGTTTCGTTAATAAGAACGCGCGTGAAAACCCGCGGTTACTGCCAATCCCGCTATATCTATGTGAGCGATTTTGCTATCCTTATCGGCCAGATAATTGGAAAGTGACGTTATGGAATCCTGGTATTTACTTTATTGCAAACGAGGTCAGCTGCTGCGCGCGAAAGAACATCTTGAGCGTCAGGCCGTGCATTGCCTTAGCCCAATGATTGCTTTAGAGAAAACCGTGCGCGGAAAACGTACTCAGGTCAGCGAGCCGCTATTTCCCAACTATCTTTTTATTGAGTTTGATCCGGAATCCATCCACACCACCACCATTAGCGCAACGCGTGGCGTGAGCCATTTTGTCCGCTTTGGAAACCAGCCCGCCACCGTGCCGCTGGATGTGATCACCGCGCTGCAAAATGACCCGGTAGAAATTGTTATCGATCACGACCTGCCGCAGCCCGGTGATACCGTGATCATAACCGAAGGGGCATTTGAAGGATTGAAAGCAATCTTTACCGAGCCCGATGGTGAAGCCCGGTCGATGCTGTTGCTTAACCTGCTTAATAAGCAGGTGGTTCGCAGCGTTGGCAATCGCCAGTTTCAAAAGCTGTAATTCATCCGCAAGAGCGTCACTCTTCTCAGCGACAGACTTCACCCCTTAAAGCCGGAACAACGTGCGCGCATTCAGCGCCGTTTGCTGCGCCAGGGTGTGTGCATCCTCACCCCGTAGCAGCGCCACCTGCTGAACGATATGCGGCAGGAAGCAGGGCTCATTTCGGCGCGTCGCCGGGCGCGGGCGCATGTCACGCGGCAGTAGCCACGGTGCATCGGTTTCCAGCAGCAGGCGCTCTGCCGGGATCAATGGCATCAGCTCACGCAGTTCCTGCCCGCGCCGCTCATCACATACCCAGCCAGTAATGCCAATCGACAATCCCAGCGACAGGCAGGATTCCAGTTCTTCACGCGTGCCGGTAAAACAGTGCAGCACCGCCGCCGGAAGTTTTGTCAGCCAGGGTTCAAGGATCTCAATAAAACGTTGGTGCGCTTCCCGGCAGTGCAGGAAAACCGGCAGCGCCAGCTCAGCCGCCAGCTCCAGCTGCGCGTTAAACGCGTAAGCCTGCTGTTGCGGGTCAGAGAAGTTGCGGTTGAAGTCCAGGCCACATTCGCCAATGGCGACGACCTGTGGATTCTCTGCCAGGCGGCGTAAGGTTGACGCGGTTTCCGCCGACCACTCGCTGGCGTGATGTGGATGCACGCCGGCAGTGGACCAGCAATAGTCCGGGTGCTGCTGCGCCAGACTGCAGGCCTGCTGGCTCTCCAGCGCGCTGGTCCCGGTAATCAACATGCCTTCAACGCCCGCTTCGCGCGCACGTTTCACCACCAGAGCGCGATCTTTAGCAAACTGCGTGCTGGTCAGGTTCACACCAATATCAAACATAGTCTCTTCCAAACAGTAACCGCCCTGACGGGCGGTTAGTAAACTCAATATGTTCTGCCAGAGGCAGCCGTTCGCGGCAATTACTCCGATTCGGCGTCCTGCTCTTCTTCATCTCCATCGCGACGATTTTTACCCACATAGAAGCGTGCGCAGAAAACCCCGACTTCAAACAGGCAGTACATCGGGATGGCTAACAGCGTCTGGGAGAAGATATCCGGCGGCGTCAGCAACATCCCAACGACGAACGCACCAACCAGCACATAAGGGCGCTTAGCGCGCAGATCTTCTGGCGTGGTCACACCGGTCCAGCACAGCAGCACGATAGCAATCGGCACTTCAAACGACACACCAAACGCCATAAATAACGTCATCACGAAGTCGAGATAGTTATTGATGTCGGTGGCAATCTGTACGCCCTGAGGCGCGGTTTTGGCGAAGAAGCCAAACGCCAGCGGGAAGACAATAAAGTAGGCGAAAGCCATCCCCAGGTAGAATAGGAATGAACTGGAAAACAGCAGCGGCATAACCAGCTTGCGCTCGTGGCGATACAGCGCAGGCGCAACGAATGCCCAGACCTGATAGAGGATCACCGGTACCGACAGGAACAGCGAGACAATAATTGTCAGCTTAATCGGCGTAAAGAATGGCGAGGCGACATCGGTGGCGATCATGCTGGCGCCCGCAGGCATCTGCTTAATCAGCGGTGCGGAAACCAGCTGGTAGATATCATTGGAGAAGTAAGCCAGGCACAGAAATATTGCCAGAACAGCAATGATGCAGTTCAGCAGGCGCTTACGTAGCTCGATCAGATGACTGATAAGCGGTTGGGTATCTTCAACTGCCATGTTTTACGTTATCGCTCGCTTGAGTGGAATTCACGGGGGCTCTCGGTTCAGCGGGTACAGCCGGCTCAGGGTTGACTTCAGGCTGCGGCGTCGCGGCGGTCTGGGTCACGGTGACCGGTGCCTGTGCCGGCGCGCTGGCCTGATGGTCCGCTTCGGCTGGCGTCACGCCTTCATGGGATTCCTGCGGGTTTTTTACCAGCGGGTTATGAATGGTGTGCGCTTCATCGTCAGCTTTTTCATTATCACCAAGGTAAGAGCGTTTCATCGAGTCAGCCGTTTGCTTCAGCTCCTCCACCGAGGCTTTAAGCTCAGGGGAGAGGCTGTCTTTGCTCGCCTGTTCGATTTTCTTCAGGCCGTCCTGCAGCTCCTGAATTTTCAGCTCTTGCGCCAGTTCATTCTGCACGCTGGTCGCCAGCGAACGCAGTGCGCGGATCCAGCCCATCACTGTTCTAACCGCTACGGGTAGACGCTGCGGACCCAGAACCACCAGGCCAATAACGAATACCAGTACCAGCTCACTAAAGCCTATGTCGAACACGGTTTATACCCTGTCGTTCTTAACGTCTTCTTTTTTTGCTTCAGTATGCTGTTTGTCCGCCAGTTTGGCGTTGAAGTCAGCATCATCAGCATGCGCTTTATCCTTTTCCTTGTCGTCTTCATCGCTCATAGCTTTTTTAAAGCCCTTGATTGATGAACCGAGGTCAGAACCCAGCGAACGCAGTTTCTTAGTACCGAACAGCAGGACAACCAGTACGGCGATGATCAACAAATGTGGAAGTGTAATGCCACCCATTATTACCTCTGATATCAATAATTGATGCGAATTTCGAGTATATAACAGCTTATGTCGTGCTGACGATGCGCAAACCCCACCCACGCACAATAAACTGCCTATTTACCTTTCATGACAATCAGTTTGTTCTGCGCCAACCTATCAGCCAGGCGACAGCACCTGCAGCCATCAGGGCGGCGGAGAACATATCCCACTCAGGGCGCGTCAGCAGAATAGCCGTTCCGCTCAGCAGGAGCGTGGCGCCCACGCCAAACAGATAGCGTGACTGATGCTGCCTGGTCCGCTCCCCTTTGAGATCGCTTGCCAGGCGGTCAACACTGTGACGCAGCTGCTTATGCTGCCGCAGGCTGTCATAAAACAGCTCCGGCAGCTCCGGCATCTTCTCTGCCCAGAACGGCGCTTTCTCTTTCAGTGCACGCACGATAGCAGGAATGCCGATCTGGTCTTTAATCCAGTCTTCAAGGAACGGCTTGGCTGTCTTCCAGAGATCCAACTGCGGATAAAGCTGGCGGCCGACGCCTTCAACATACAGCAGCGTCTTCTGTAACAGTACCAGCTGCGGCTGCACTTCCATATTGAAACGTCGCGCAGTGTTAAACAGGTTAAGCAGCACGTGGCCGAAAGAGATCTCTGCCAGCGGCTTCTCGAAGATCGGCTCACACACGGTACGAATGGCGAACTCGAAGTCTTCAACATTGGTATCCGGCGGCACCCAGCCTGAATCGACGTGCAGTTCAGCCACTTTGCGATAATCGCGGTTGAAGAAGGCGATAAAGTTTTCCGCCAGGTAGCGCTTATCTTCTTTGTTCAGCGAGCCGACGATACCGCAGTCAATGCCGATATATTGCGGATCTTCAGGGTGTTCATAGCTGACGAAAATATTGCCCGGGTGCATATCCGCATGGAAGAAGCTGTCGCGGAACACCTGGGTAAAGAACACCTGCACGCCGCGCTCGGCCAGCAGCTTCATGTTGACACCGTGCTGCTCCAGCGTCACCACATCAGAGATCGGGATGCCATAAATACGCTCCATAACCAGCATATTTTCACTGCAGTAATCGGAATAGATTTCTGGGACATACAGCATTCTGCTGTTGTCAAAGTTACGCCGCAGCTGAATGGCGTTCGCGGCTTCGCGCAGCAGATTCAGTTCATCCAGCAGCGTTTTTTCATAGTCGGCGACCACTTCCTGCGGGCGCAAACGGCGGCCATCAGGCAGCAGGCGCGGCACCCAGCGGGCCAGGCGGTAGATCAAGCGCATATCCGCTTTAATGACCGGAAGAATGTCAGGGCGGATCACTTTGATTACCACCTCGCGACCGTTTTCTTTCAGCGTCGCCGTGTGAACCTGAGCAATCGAGGCAGAAGCCAGCGGGACGATCTCGAAGTCGTCGAACTGGCTCTCAATTGGCGCACCGAGTGAATGCTCAATCAGCTTCAACGCTTTGGCACCATCAAACGGCGCCACGCGGTCCTGCAACATTGCCAACTGGTCAGCAATGTGTGGCGGGAACAGATCGCGGCGGGTCGACATCATCTGACCAAACTTGATCCACACCGGCCCGAGCTGCTCCAGCGCAAGACGCAAACGCTCGCCCAGCGGCTGAGTTTTGTGGCGATTTGGCATCCAGAACAGGCATTTGCGCCACAGGCGAATGGGTAAAGTCAGGCGGGTTTTGGGGATCAGTTCATCCAGACCGTAGCTGAGAAAAACGCGGATAATCAGGTAGAGACGACGCAGTTCACCGAAGGTCATTTGACCTCCAGCTGATTAATTCGGGCATCAAGGGCATCCAACGATCGGGTTAAGGCATCCACTTCTTCACTGAACCAGGCGAGCTCGAGCTTACCCGGTGCCAGCCGCCACTCTTCCGTCAGCGTCTGGCCCAGATAACTCTGCTTACGCTCGACATCACGGCGCAGCGCGTTGAAACCACGGCGGGCAAACTTTGTCAGCCCTTCCGCAGCTATGTCGCCAATCCACGGGGCAAGATATTCCGCCGGGTCGAGTTCTGCGAGGTCCAGCAGTGCAGAGAACTGCTGCACCAGCTGCAGGTCACCTTCCACCTCCAGCTCGCCGCTGCGGATCAGGGCCGTCAGCTGCTGGCGGTCGCGCAGTTTGGGCAAGGTTGCCAGACGGGTTTTCACCGTACAGTCTGGCGTGTCACCCCACGCACCTATCACATCCACCTGGTTTTCACTGAAGACGAAGGTGACGGGCTGTTGCAGTTCCGCAAGAACGATAGCAAGGCTACGCCCGTTAAGACGTTGACGCGCCGCCTTCAGGCCGCGATCGCGGTATAAAATCTGGTTAAGCGCGCTCTCCAGACTGGCAGTTAACAGCGGCGTTAATGTCATGCGTTTTCCTGCTTAAAACTTAAATCCGCGGTGCAAGGCAACAATGCCGCCCGTCAGATTGTGATACGTGGTGTTTTCAAAGCCAACGTCCATCATCATCTGCTTCAGGGTTTCCTGATCGGGATGCATTCGGATGGATTCTGCCAGGTAGCGGTAGCTACCTGCATCTTTCGCCACCAGCTCGCCAATACGCGGCAGGATGTGGAAAGAGTAAGCGTCATAGGCTTTGTTCAGCAGTTCGAACTGCGGCTTGGAGAACTCCAGCACCAGCAGACGCCCGCCCGGCTTCAGCACCCGGAACATCGAGGCCAGCGCTTTCTCTTTTTCGGTCACGTTACGCAGACCAAAAGCGATAGTAATGCAGTCGAAGTAGTTATCCGGGAACGGCAGTGCTTCGGCATTGGCCTGAACGTAATTTACGTTGCCGATGACGCCTTTGTTGCGCAGCTTTTCACGGCCCACTTTCAACATTGAGCTGTTGATATCGGCCAGCACCACTTCACCGGTCTCACCGACCAGACGTGAGAATTTTGCCGTGAGATCGCCGGTGCCGCCTGCTAAATCAAGTACGCGCTGCCCACGGCGCACGCCGCTGCAGTCGATGGTAAAACGCTTCCAGATGCGGTGGATGCCCATAGACATCAGGTCATTCATCAGATCATATTTGGCCGCAACGGAATGGAAAACATCAGCCACCATCTCGGCCTTTTCGTTTTTCGCTACCGTGCGATAGCCGAAGTGGGTGGTGTCCTTTGATTCATCTGCCATTTGTTTTGCCTGCTCTACAATCAAATATTTGCCAAGTGTACCAGAGTCACGCTGACCAGGCACTTGCCACACGCTTATTCATTGATGCGGTGTGGCATTGCGGCAGGAGAAAATTCTTCACTTTCTGCTTCCCCGGCAGCGTCATCTTCCTCCCCCTCTTCCGCGGGCAGCGCCTGCTCGACCAGACGAGGATTTATCGGGCGTTTTATCTCAACGCCCATCTGGCGGAAGCCTTCCGTCTGCGCAATCAGGTTGCCGCGCCCTTCCGACAGTTTTTTCATCGCCTGACGGTAGCTCTCCTGAGCTTTATCCAGGTTCTGGCCGATCGCACTCATATCGTCAACGAATAAGCGCATTTTGTCATAGAGCCTGGCGGCCCGGTCGGCAATGCGCTGGGCATGACGGCTCTGATGCTCATAGCGCCATAAGTTGTTGATCGTGCGCAGCGCCACCAGCAGCGTGGTCGGGCTGACCAGCATGATATTGAGGTTTAGCGCCTCATTGATCAGCTCTGGTTGACGGTCGATAGCCAGCAGAAAGGCCGGCTCCACCGGGATAAACATCAACACATAATCCAGCGAGCGTAAACCGGGCAATTGTTGGTAATCTTTTCGGCTAAGGCCCCGCAGGTGGCTGCGGATGGCGGCGATGTGCTCGCTAATCGCCGCTTCACGCCCGGCTTCATCTTCACCATTGTAGTAGCGTTCATAGGCCACCAGCGTCATCTTGGCGTCGATCACTACGTCTTTGCCCTGCGGCAAGTGCACAATGACATCCGGCTGCATGCGGCCACTCTGTTCCAGCTGTATATTTACCTGAGTCTCATACTCATGACCTTCGCGCAGGCCGGAAGCCTCCAGCACCCGGCTGAGTACCACTTCCCCCCAGTTGCCCTGGGTTTTGTTATCGCCCTTCAGCGCTTTGGTGAGGTTAATCGCTTCCTGCGCCATCTGGGCATTGAGCTGCTGCAGGTTACGAATTTCGTGAGAAAGCGTATGGCGTTCGCGCGCTTCCTGACCGAAACCTTCCTGCACCTGACGGCGGAAGCCCTCCAGCTGTTCGCGCAGCGGCGTAATCAGCCCATTCAGGCTCTGGCGGTTCTGTTCATCGACGCGACGGCCGCTGTTTTCAAAAATTCGGTTTGCCAGGTTTTCAAACTGCGCATTAAGGCGCTGCTCGCTGTTGACCAGCAGGCGCTGCTTCTCTTCAGCCGCCATGCGCGTCTCTTCCAGGCGGATGGTAACTTCACGCAGCTCCGCCTCCTGGGCGCTGTTGATCTCCAGCTGAGTGCGCAATTCACGCGTGAGCTGGTCGCTCTCTGCGCGCCAGTGATCGAGGTGCTGTAGCTTTTCACCGGCTGCGGCATGCGCAGCGTGCAGCTGGCGCAGCTCCTGCTCGCTCTGCTTATGGACAAGTAACTGGGCCTCAAGCTGCTGCTGTAAGCGCTGACGTTCAGCCTGCGCCTGCTCAGACGCCTGTAACAGCAGCTGCCGCTCCGTCTCGCCCTTCGCCAGCTGCTGCTGGCTGCGATAAGAGGCGAACAGCCACCCTGCCAGTAGCCCGACCAGACCGATACCTGCGCTATAAACGATTGTTGGATCCACCCTGCTTCTCCTGCTGAAACCCTGACAGGGGAAAAATAGAGGCGCACTGTATAAATGTCCAGATAAAAAGCAACTTGCTCACGGGCTTAGGAGAAATTTTGGAGAGGGTACGCAGATAAATGAGGGGGCGGTTGCGGTATGCGGGCAGCTTTCAGACGCTGCCCGCAAAGTGAGAAATTTAGATCAGGCGGCGTGCAGCCTCAACCACGATTTTCACCGCGTCACTTTCGGTTTTTTTCATGGTTTCCGCATCCGGGATCTCCTGCTGGGTACGGTTAACAATTACCCCAGCGACCATTCCGGCGCGAAGTCCCTGGCTGGCACACATAGTCAACAGGGTAGCGGACTCCATTTCATAGTTCAGCACGCCCATCTCCTGCCACTCTTTCATCGACCCCTGGAAGCGGCTCACCACCCGGCCTGACCAGGTGTCGTAACGTTCCTGGCCCGGATAGAAAGTATCAGATGAAGCAGTGATGCCGATGTGGGTGCGCGCGCCGGCCTCTTTCGCCGCATCGACCAGCGCGGTGGTGCAGGTGAAATCCGCTACCGCCGGGAACTCCAGCGGCGCAAAGTGCAGGCTGGCACCGTCGAGACGTACGGAACCGGTCGTCACCAGCACATCGCCAACGTTGATGTCCGGCTGAATAGCACCGGTGGTACCCACGCGCAGGAAGGTGCGAACGCCGAGCTGCGCCAGCTCCTCCACGGCAATAGACGTCGAAGGACCGCCGATACCGGTCGAACAGACGATCACCGGCTTACCGGAAAGCTCGGCGCGCCAGGTGGTAAATTCACGGTGTGAAGCCAGGTGGACAGGATTGTCCATCAGGGCAGCAATTTTCTTTACGCGCTCCGGGTCGCCAGGCACGATGGCCAGCGTCGCGCCCTGGAGATCGGCTTTAGTGAGGCCAAGATGGAAAACGTCAGAATGTGCCATTTCAAACTCCTGTCGCGGAAAGCGGGGATAGTAAATTAAGCGCTACTGTAAGGAATAACGGCGCCTTTTAGTGTGATTAATGTCGCTGATTAAAATGAAAGTTACACGCCTTACACTGAAAATAGTGACCAGCATCACATTTCATTATTTGCTCATGCCACTTTGACACAACTTGCCCTGTGGTTCAGCTTTATCAGGTGATAAAGAGATACCCTCACTCAAGCTCTGACCCCATCGCATTCCTGGCTATAGTTAGCTGATTGCATTCGCGCCTGCACGGAGAGAACCATGAAAAACGAAGATAACATGACTCAAGAACTGAGCGAGAAAGGCTTTGCGCCCGCAGTCCTGCCGACGGCTGCCACCACAATTATTACCGACAGCGCCGGGATTATCTCCGGGGAAACCTCGATTCCCTCTCAGGGGGAGAATATGCCGGCGTTTCACGCCAAACCGCGTAATGCCACAGGCCCGCTGCCGGTGGTGTTAGTCGTCCAGGAGATCTTCGGCGTTCACGAACACATCCGCGATATCTGTCGCCGCCTGGCGGCGGAGGGATATCTGGCTGTCGCTCCTGAGCTCTACTTCCGCCAGGGCGACCCGAGCGAATATGACGATATCCCAACCCTGTTCTCAGAGCTGGTGAGTAAAGTGCCGGACAATCAGGTGCTGGCCGACCTGGATCATGTGGCTAACTGGGCATCGCGTCACGACGGCGATATGCGCAATATGGCGATTACCGGTTTCTGCTGGGGCGGGCGCATTACCTGGCTCTATGCGGCGCACAATCCGCAGCTGAAGGCTGCCGTCGCCTGGTACGGCAAGCTGGTCGGTGATAAAACCATGAAGCAGCAGAAGCAGCCGGTCGATATCGCCGTCGATCTGAATGCCCCGGTATTAGGGCTGTACGGTGGTAAAGATGACAGCATCCCGCAGGAGAGCGTGGAAACCATGCGTCAGGCACTGCGGGCGGCCAATGCGAATGCGGAAATTATTGTCTATCCCGATGCCGGTCACGCCTTCAATGCTGACTATCGCGCCAGCTATCACGCCGAGTCCGCCCAGGACGGCTGGCAACGTATGCTGGCATGGTTTAAACAGTATGGCGTTGCGCCAAAGGCCTAAAAAAGGGGGCGCTTAGCGCCCCAAATACACATCAACAACACAGATAATTACGCTTTGGCGTTACGCAGGTTTTGCGCCGCCTGTACCATGTTCGCCAGCGCCTGGCGGGTTTCAGCCCAGCCACGGGTTTTCAGGCCGCAGTCCGGGTTAACCCACAGACGTTCAGTCGGGATGCGCTGAGCCGCTTTCAGCAGCAGCGCTTCTATCCACTCTATCGACGGCACGTTCGGCGAGTGAATGTCGTACACGCCCGGGCCAATCTCATTCGGGTACTCAAATTCTTCGAACGACTCCAGCAGCTCCATATCGGACCGTGAGGTTTCAATGGTGATCACGTCGGCGTCCAGCGCAGCGATCGAATCCATAATGTCGTTGAACTCGCAGTAGCACATGTGGGTGTGGATCTGAGTGTCATCCTGCGCCACGGCGGCGTTCAGGCGGAAAGCGTCCACTGCCCACTCCAGGTAGGCGGCCCAATCGGATTTGTGCAGCGGCAGCCCTTCTCGCAGCGCTGGCTCATCAATCTGGATGATGCCAATTCCCGCTTTTTCCAGGTCTGCCACTTCATCACGCAGCGCCAGGGCAATCTGCTTAGCGATGGTTTCACGCGAAACGTCTTCACGCGGGAATGACCAGCAGAGAATGGTCACCGGACCGGTCAGCATACCTTTCACCGGCTTGTTGGTCAGCGACTGGGCATACTTTGCCCACTCCACGGTGATGGCCTGCGGGCGGCTGACGTCGCCAATAATCACCGGTGGCTTCACACAGCGTGAGCCGTAGCTCTGCACCCAGCCATTTTGCGTAAAGATGAAGCCGTCGAGGTTTTCCCCAAAGTACTCCACCATGTCGTTGCGCTCGGCTTCCCCGTGGACCAGCACGTCCAACCCCAGGCGCTCCTGCTCGACAATCGCCTGCTTGATGTGCTCAGCGATACCGGTGCGGTAGTGGTTAGCATCCAGACGCCCCTGCTTAAAATCGAGGCGCAGGCCACGAATTTCGCTGGTCTGCGGGAACGAACCGATGGTGGTGGTGGGCCAGGCAGGCAGCTGGAAGCGCTGGCGCTGAGCCTCCGCGCGCACCGCATAGCGGTGATTACGCTGGCTGTCCTGAGCGGTTATTGCCGCCAGGCGCTGGCCTACTGCCGGATTGTGCACTCGGGTCGAGAATTTCCGGGCGCGGATTGGGGCGCTCCAGGCTTCCAGCGAGGCCGGGTCACTGTTATTTAGCGCATGGCTCAACAGCGACAGCTCTGCGCATTTCTGCAGGGCAAAGGCGAACCAGCTTTTGACCTCGTCATCGAGGCGGGTCTCCACGCTCAGGTCAATCGGGCTGTGCAGCAGCGAGCAGGAAGAGCCAATCCACAGCTGCTTACGGGCGGCGACAAGCGGTTGCAGGCGCTCAAACCAGCGGCTGAGGTCGGCACGCCAGACGTTACGGCCATTGATCACCCCAACCGACAGCAGCCAGCTCGCCGGAAGCTGGCGGTTCAGCGCGTTGATATCGTCTTTACCGTGCACCAGGTCCACATGCAGGCCCTGCACCGGCAGTACGCGAATGGTATCGATATTCTGGCCGATGCTGTCGAAGTAGGTGGTCAGCAGCAGTCTGGTATGGCCCTGCAATGCAGCATAAGCAGGTTTGAAGGCCGCAAGCCATTCGGCTGGCAGTTCCAGCGCCAGAGCAGGTTCGTCAATCTGCACCCACTCGATATCGCGTTTTGCCAGCTCAGCCAGCACCTGCTGGTAAACCGGCAGGATCGCTTTGAGCAGGTTCAGGCGGTCAAACGCGGCGCCCTTCACTTTCCCCAGCCATAAATAGGTTACCGGGCCAAGCAGCACGGGTTTGATTTTGTGTCCAAGCGCCAGCGCTTCATCCACTTCGTCCAGCAGCTGAGTCCAGCTCAGCTTGAACTGTTGGCCCTGCACAAATTCCGGCACCATGTAGTGATAGTTGGTGTTAAACCATTTGGTCATTTCTGCCGCCGCCGCCGGTTCACCGCCGGGTGCACGGCCACGGCCCAGGCGAAACAGGGTGTCGAGGTCAACTGAACCGTCTTTATTGAGATGGCGCGCCGGAACGTTCCCCAGCAGCAGGCTGGTCGTCAGGACGTGATCGTACCAAGCGAAATCGCCGACCGGCAGCAGGTCAACACCGGCCTCTTTCTGCTGCTGCCAGTGGCGGGCGCGCAGTTCACGACCGGTCGCTAACAGCGCTTCCTGAGAGCTGTTACCCGCCCAGTAGCTTTCCTGTGCTTTTTTCAGTTCGCGGCGCAGACCGACACGCGGAAATCCAAGTGTATGGTTCAGAATAGTCATCAGTTTTGCCTCGTAGAATCCATTTTTACCGGGCTGGCTGACTCATTTAGCCATCCAGATGTTTACACCGCTATAATCCGCAGGTAGTGTATTCACCACAAGCGCAAAATGTTCACTGTCGATGTGAAGGACTCTCATGATCGAACTCAAGCACCTGCGAACGCTGCAGGCACTGCGAAATACCGGGTCGCTGGCCGCCGCTGCCGCTCAGCTCCACCAGACGCAATCAGCGTTATCTCACCAGTTCAGCGATCTGGAGCAGCGCCTTGGCTTTCGCCTGTTTGTGCGAAAAAGCCAGCCGCTGCGCTTTACGCCACAGGGGGAGATCCTGCTTCAGCTGGCAGAGCAGGTATTGCCGCAGATCCAGCACGCGCTTCAGGCATGCCACGAGCCGCATCAGACCACGTTGCGCATTGCCATTGAGTGTCACAGCTGTATTCAGTGGCTGACGCCCGCGCTGAATAACTTCCGTCAGAGCTGGCCGCAGGTCGTAATGGACTTCAAGTCGGGCGTGACCTTTGATCCACAGCCCGCTTTACAGCAGGGCGAGCTGGATATCGTCCTGACCTCAGATATTCTGCCGCGCAGCGGATTGTTCTATACGCCGATGTTTGATTTTGAGGTACGCCTGGTGCTGGCCCCGGATCACCCACTGGCACAGAAGGATCACATCACGCCGGAGGATCTGGCCAGTGAAGTGCTGATGATCTACCCGGTACAGCGCCAGCGCCTGGATATCTGGCGCCATTTCCTGCAGCCCGCGGGGATCAGCCCGGCGCTGAAAAACGTCGATAATACGCTGCTGCTGATTCAGATGGTTTCCGCGCAGATGGGCATTGCCGCACTGCCGCACTGGGTGGTAGAAAGTTTTGAACACCAGGGGCTGGTGGTGACGAAAACGTTAGGGGACGGCCTGTGGAGCAGGCTATATGCCGCCGTGCGCGACGGCGAACAGCGCCAGCCAATCGTGGAGGCATTTATCCGTTCCGCCCGTCAGCACGCCTGCGATCACCTGCCGCTGGTGCGTGACGCTTCACGCCCCGGCACGCCGTTATCCGCGATCAATCCTCTGTAACACCATCGCCAGCCTGCCGCTGGCGGTTTTTCCTGTTTAACTCACGAATTGTCTCTATAATGCGCTCATTGCTATGGTTTCAATGAAAGAGAGTTCCTATGACGAATAATGATGTCCTGCGCAGCGTGCGTTACATGCTGAATTTAAGCGATGCGAAAGTGGTAAGCATTCTGGCGCTGGCAGAGAGCGAAGTAACAGAAGCCGAAGTTGCCAGCTTCCTGAAGAAAGAGGAAGAGCCCGGTTTTCGCGCCTGCCCGGATGTCATCATGGGTTACTTTCTCAACGGTCTGATTTTCGAGCGTCGCGGCAAAAGCGAAGATGCCCCGGCGCCCTCTATCGAACGCAAGATGACCAACAACATCATGATGAAAAAGCTGCGCGTGGCATTCGACCTGAAAACCACCGACATTATTGAGCTGCTGAAAAGCACCGATTTTGCGGTAGGTCAGTCAGAGATCGGCGCGATCTTCCGTAAACCGGGGCATAAAAACTACCGCGAATGTGGCGATCAGATCCTGCGTAACTTCCTCAAAGGCCTGACGATGAAAATTCGCCCGGCCAAACCTAAAGCGCAGGCTTAACGCCTGATGCGATTAACGCCCGACTGCGTTAATCGCATTTATCTTCCCTTCCTCATATCTTCCATTTAGAACATAACCACTCACCAAACGAACACAGCAGCATCCCCTCTCGCTCAAAACGTGATAGTCATCACGCTTTATCGTTTCATTGCGAAAATATTTCATCATTTTGTGATGCACATATAGCCACTTTGTCATAAAAGTGTAACATCTGCGCCCTTCTTCACAGTCCTTTGTGCTGATAACCACTAGGCTGTGCGCGAAATGGAACATTTAACCCTGCACTGGCCGGATTTTGTTCCTTTTGCTGAACATCCATCAGGGTGTCAGTTTTATAAGCCACGGGAGGCCGTTTACATGCTAAGTATTTTCAAACCTGCTGCACATCAACCGCGTGTCGATGACAGCCGCGTCGATCCGCTGTACCGCAAACTGCGCTGGCAGATCTTTCTGGGTATTTTCTTTGGCTACGCCGCCTACTATCTGGTGCGAAAGAATTTCGCACTGGCAATGCCTTACCTGGTTGAGCAGGGCTTTTCGCGCGGCGACCTCGGCTTTGCCCTGTCCGGGATCTCCATTGCTTACGGCTTCTCCAAATTTATTATGGGTTCGGTATCGGACCGCTCAAACCCGCGCGTATTTCTGCCTGCTGGCTTGATCCTGGCCGCGGTGGTGATGCTGTTTATGGGCTTCGTGCCGTGGGCGACGTCGAGCATTATGGTGATGTTCGTGCTGCTGTTCCTGTGCGGCTGGTTCCAGGGAATGGGCTGGCCACCGTGCGGACGCACCATGGTGCACTGGTGGTCGCAAAAAGAGCGCGGCGGTATCGTGTCGGTGTGGAACTGCGCGCACAACGTTGGCGGCGGGATCCCTCCACTGCTGTTCCTGCTGGGGATGGCGTGGTTTAACGACTGGAAAGCCGCGCTGTATATGCCTGCCTTTGGCGCCATTCTTATCGCCATCTTTGCCTTTGCTTTAATGCGTGACACCCCTCAATCCTGCGGCCTGCCGCCGATTGAAGAGTATAAGAACGACTATCCGCCGGACTATGATGAAAAGCATGAAGAAGAGCTGACGGCGAAACAGATCTTTATGCAGTACATCCTGCCCAACAAGCTGCTGTGGTATATCGCGCTGGCGAACGTGTTCGTCTATCTGCTGCGTTACGGCATCCTCGACTGGTCACCGACCTACCTGAAAGAGGTGAAGCACTTCACGCTGGATAAATCTTCGTGGGCCTACTTCTTCTACGAGTACGCCGGTATTCCAGGGACGCTGCTGTGCGGCTGGATGTCGGATAAAGTCTTCAAGGGCAATCGCGGTGCCACCGGCGTGTTCTTTATGGTACTGGTGACGATTGCCACCGTGGTGTACTGGATGAACCCGGCCGGCAATCCGGGCGTTGATATGGCGTGTATGACGATTATCGGCTTCCTGATCTACGGCCCAGTGATGCTGATTGGCCTGCATGCCCTGGAGCTGGCACCGAAGAAAGCGGCAGGGACGGCGGCCGGATTCACCGGGCTGTTTGGCTACCTCGGCGGTTCCGTCGCGGCCAGTGCCATCGTCGGTTACACCGTGGACTTCTTCGGCTGGGACGGCGGCTTTATGGTGATGATCGGCGGCTGCGTACTGGCAGTGATCCTGCTGTTTATGACCATGGTAAGTGAGAACAAACACAAGCAGGCACTGAAAACTCGCTGAAAGGAGACGCCATTATGTTGAAAAACGTTATCGCAACTTTACTGCTTTCGACCTCTCTCGCGGCTACGGCCGCGAGTACCGCACCCATCGTGATTGCCCATCGCGGTGCCAGCGGGTATCTGCCGGAACATTCGCTGCCGGCGAAGGCGATGGCCTACGCCCAGGGTGCCGATTATCTTGAGCAGGATCTGGTGATGACCAAAGACGATCGTCTGGTGGTGCTGCATGACCACTACCTCGATCGCGTCACCGATGTTGCCACGCGCTTCCCACAGCGTGCCCGCGCAGACGGGCGCTATTACGCCATCGACTTTACGCTGGCCGAGATTAAAAGCCTGAAGTTCAGCGAAGGGTTTGAGATTGAGAACGGCAAAAAAGTACAGACCTTCCCAGGACGTTTCCCGATGGGAAAATCGGACTTCCGCGTGCACACCTTCGAGGAGGAGCTGGAGTTTATCCAGGGTCTGAACCACTCTACCGGCAAGAACATCGGTATCTATACCGAGATCAAAGCACCGTGGTTCCATCGTAAGGAGGGCAAAGACATCTCGGCGAAGGTGCTGGATGTGCTGAAACAGTATGGTTATAGCGGCAAGGACGATAAGGTTTATCTGCAGTGCTTTGACTATAACGAAGTGAAGCGCATCAAAACCGAGCTGGAACCGCAGCGCGCGATGAACCTCAAGCTGGTGCAGCTGATTGCCTATACCAAATGGGATGAAACCCAGGAGCAGCAGAACGGCAAGTGGGTAAATTACAGCTACGACTGGATGTTTAAACCGGGTGCGATGAAGACGATTGCACAGTATGCCGACGGTATCGGGCCGGATTACCACATGCTGATAGCGGACGGATCACAGCGCGGCGACGTGCGCGTCACCGACATGGTTAAAGAAGCGCATCTGAATAAGATGGTGGTGCACCCTTACACCGTGCGCGCCGATCGGCTGCCGCCGTATGTCAGTGATGTCGACCAGCTGTATGACCTGCTGTACCACAAGGCCGGCGTCGACGGGCTGTTTACCGACTTCCCGGATAAAGCGGTGCATTTTTTAGGACGATAAAACGTAGGGGTCAGGCATGCCTGACCCGTTTTAAAAGCTTAGACGTTAAACAGCTCGCGCAGATACTTCGGCACCGCCAGATCGGCATTTGAACCAATCACTTCCAGCTCCGGCAAAATATCCTTCAGGCGCTGATGCGAGTTGCTCATCACGCAGCCCTTACCCGCCATGCTCAGCATCTCTTTATCGTTCATGCCGTCACCAAAGGCGATGCACTCCTGCAGCGAATAGCCGAGCGATTTTGAAACCGCATCCAGCGCATGTCCTTTCGACACGCCGCCCGCCATCACTTCCAGACAGGTCGGCAGCGAGAAGCTGACATTTACCCGGTCGCCCCAGCGCGCCATCAGCGCCTGCTCCAGCGGCACCAGCATCTCGGGGATCGCGCAGGTAAAGAACACCTTGCTGATGCCGTCGGTCTGCAGCTGGCCCGGCTGAAAAATCTGGTAGTTAAAGTCTGATTCGCGGAAGAAATCCACCTCTTCCGGACGATGGCGGTTAAGAAACCACTCTTCATCGCGATAGACGTTGGTGTAGATATCCGGGTTGGCGTGCTGCATGGCAAACAGCTCTTGCGCGATATCTTCATCCAGATTATGGCTGAACACCAGCTCACCGGCGGTGTTGTGCACGCGCGCGCCGTTTGAGGTGATCATGTAAGCGTCGATGCCGAGGCTGTCGCGCATCTGCGCCACATCAATGTAGTGACGACCGGTGGCGAAGACAAAGTGCACGCCTTTACGCGTCAGCAGCTGTAGCGTTTCGCGCGCAAAAGGAGAAAGGGTGTGATCCGGTGACAGCAGCGTGCCATCCAGGTCTGAAGCAACAATATGGAACATAAAACCTCTGGTTAACATTTTCTGGCGGGACTCCCCGCCGGTCACTGAATACTGGCCACTTACGGGTGGCGTGCAAAGAAGGTGAGGATCGCCTCCAGCGCTTCGGCACGCATGCGGTCGCTCTCAAACAGGATCTCGTGCCGGGCACCGTCAATCACCAACGGTTTGCCGCCGGCACAGGGCTGGCCTGCCGCCACCATCGTCTGACAGAACAGATCCTGAGCGCGGTTATCCACCACCTTATCCTCTGATGCCTGCAGCAGCAGCAGCGGCGTGGCAATCTGCGCGGCCTGGCTGAGGATGCTCTGCCCGGCGCGCACGCCTTCACGCACCCAGTGATAAGTGGGTCCGCCGACGCGCAGCCCCGGGTCGTCAGCGTAGAAGCGCAGATTACGGCGATAGCGTTCGCGGCTGTGCGTCAGCTCGTTGATGGCAAAGGGGCGCGCATGCCATTTCCCGGTGCCGAGCGCATAGCCATCGCGCACCGCCGGGCGTTTCTCCGCCCAGTTAAGGATCTGATGCGCCATCCACAGCGGCATCGGCAGATAGATGCCGAACATCGGCGATGCCAGCGCCACCGCGTCGAAGGCTGCTGGCTGGCGCGCCAGCATCAGCGCGAGGATCGCCCCGCCCATCGAGTGGGCCAGCGCGTAGCGGTGACGATAGTGGCGTGCGACGATCTCTTTCAGATACAGGGTTTCCAGATCGTCGACGTAATCTTCAAATTCCACCACGTGTCCGCGATGCGAATCAGCAAGAAGCCTGCCGGAGCGCCCCTGGCCACGATGGTCGATAATCACCACGTCGTACCCACTGTGGAACAGGTCGTAGGCCAACTCGGGATATTTCACATAGCTTTCAATCCGGCCGGGACACAGCAAAATAACTTTATCGTGTTGCGGGGAGATGAAGCGGACATAGCGGATCGGCACGTTTTCCACGCCGGTAAACTCACCCTCTTCACGCTGCTTCCAGAAATCCAGCAGCGGGCCGGTGGCAAAAGCGGCGAAGGCTCTCTCCCGCGTCAGCCAGCTGTTTTTAAGATGTTCCATCGGGCGTTTTCCAGAAGAGACAAACTGCGGGCAGCGGACATTGTTACCCATAGCGCAACGTTCAACAATGTCGTATTGTGTCACAATTGAGCGTTTTCAGGGAGCTTTACCCCATGACCATCGAATGGTGGCTAACCTATTTGTTAACAACCAGCATTTTAAGCCTGTCGCCCGGCTCCGGGGCGATTAACACCATGAGTACCGGCATTAGCCACGGCTATCGCGGTGCAGTGGCCTCCATTGCCGGGCTGCAGGTCGGGCTTTCGCTGCATATCGTGCTGGTCGGCGTTGGGCTGGGTGCGCTGTTTTCTCAGTCGGTGCTGGCGTTTGAAATTCTCAAGTGGGCGGGTGCCGCATATCTGGTGTGGCTGGGTATTCAGCAGTGGCGCTCATCCGGCGCGATTGATCTCGGCGCGGTGGCGAAGGCGATGCCGCGCCGCAAGCTGTTTCGCCGAGCAGTGCTGGTCAATCTGACCAACCCGAAGAGCATCATTTTCCTCGCCGCACTGTTCCCGCAGTTCATTATTCCGCATCAGCCCCAGGCGATGCAGTATCTGGTGCTCGGCGTCACCACGGTGGTGGTCGATATCATTGTGATGATTGGCTACGCCACGCTGGCGACGCGCATTGCGGTATGGATTAAAGGCCCGCAACAGATGAAGTTGTTGAACCGGACGTTTGGTGGGTTATTTATGGCGGTGGGTGCGCTGCTGGCTTCGGCGCGCAGAATGGCCTGAATAATTGGGGGCGGGCGGCAAAAATGTCGCCCGCGGCAAGTGCAGGAGAGGCCGACCGTTTTCCGCTTGGCCCGCCGGTATCCATTACTCCACGTCGTCGCCGTCGACGTGTTCTTTGATCATCACCAGGAACGGCTTGCCAAAACGTTCCAGCTTCTTATGACCGACCCCGTTCACGCTCAGCATCTCTGAGGCGGTAATCGGCATCTGCTCTGCCATTTCAATCAGCGTCGCATCGTTAAATACCACGTATGGCGGCACGTTCGCTTCATCCGCAATCGCTTTACGCAGCTTGCGCAGTTTGGCAAACAGCTTGCGATCATAGTTGCCGCCGAACGACTTCTGGCTGCTGCTGCGCGGCTTGATGCTGACCAGGCGCGGCACCGCCAGCTGGAGCGGCGCTTCCCCGCGCAGAATTGGCCTGGCGGCTTCGGTCAGCTGCAGCGCCGAGTGCATCGCAATGTTCTGCGTCACCAGACCGAGGTGAATGAGCTGGCGCAGCACGCTGGTCCAGTGCTCGTGCGTCTGCTCGCGGCCAATGCCATAGACTGGCAATTTATCATGCTGCATATCGCGGATGCGCTGGTTGTTGGCCCCGCGCAGGATCTCGACGATATAGCCCATCCCGAAACGCTGACCCACGCGGTAAATGCAGGACAGCGCTTTCTGTGCCTCCACCAGTCCGTCGTAGCGGCGCGGCGGATCGAGGCAGATATCACAGTTGTCGCACGCCTGCTGACGGCCTTCGCCGAAGTAGTTCAGCAGCACCAGGCGGCGGCAGGTTTGCGCTTCGGCAAACGCGCCCATCGCATTCAGCTTATGGCGCTCGATATCCTGCAGCGGGCCTGGCGCTTTCTCTTCCAGGCACTTACGTAACCAGGCCATATCGGCCGGATCGTACAGCAGCAGCGCTTCAGCAGGCAAACCGTCACGCCCGGCGCGGCCGGTTTCCTGATAGTAGGATTCAATATTACGCGGGATATCAAAGTGCACCACGAAGCGCACGTTGGGTTTGTTGATGCCCATGCCGAATGCGACGGTCGCCACCACGATTTGCAGATCGTCGCGCTGAAACGCTTCCTGCACGTGCGCACGGTGGGCGTTATCCATTCCGGCATGATAAGCCCCGACGCTGAGCCCACGGCTTTGCAGTCGGGCTGCGGTGTCTTCCACTTTTGCCCGGCTGTTACAGTAAATAATGCCGCACTTACCGCGCTGATCCTGCACATAGCGCAGCAGCTGTTCGGTCGGTTTGAATTTTTCCACCAGCGTGTAGCGGATATTGGGGCGGTCAAAGCTACTGATCTGGATCAGCGGATCGTCAAGCTGTAACAGGCGGGCAATATCGTTACGCGTGGTTTCATCGGCGGTCGCGGTCAGCGCCATCACCGGCACATCCGGCAGGCGCTGGCGCAGCTGGCCTAAAGCGCCATACTCCGGACGGAAATCGTGGCCCCACTGGGAGATACAGTGAGCTTCATCGACCGCCAGCATGGCCGGATTGCAGTGCGTCAGCTGGTCGAGGAAGTTGTCCATCATCAGACGTTCAGGCGCAATGTACAGCAGGCGGATGCGGCCAGTACGACAGCCCGCCATCACTTCCTGCTGCTCTTCACGGTTCTGCGTCGAGTTGAGGCAGGCTGCCGCCACGCCGTTTGCCAGCAGCTGGTCCACCTGGTCTTTCATCAGCGAGATCAACGGCGACACCACCAGCGTCAGCCCTTCGCGCACCAGCGCCGGGATCTGATAACAGAGTGATTTTCCGCCGCCGGTCGGCATGACTACCAGACAGTCGCGGCCGTTAAGCGATTCCTGAATGATAGTTTGTTGCCCCGGACGAAACTGCTGGTAGCCGAAGGTATCGCGTAATACCTGCTCTGCCAGCGTTTCTTTATTGATGACTGCTGCCGTAGACACATTGTCCCCAAAATCTGAAGTGACTGAATTTTTAACCGGGCGGCAGTGCCTGCCCGGTAAGCGGCGACCTTAGAAGAGGTCGTTGAGCGTCACGCCGACACCGACGCGCGTTTGACGATGATTGTAATCGATCAGGGATTCACCATAACCGCTATACACCTGCGTGTAAAAACGCACATGCTCAGTCATTGGGTAGCTCCAGCCCAGTTCAGCGCCGCCGTAGCCGCTGTTCCAGTTATACTGGCTCTTCACGCTGAAGATGCTCTCGCCCCACTGATATCCCACCGTCAGGCGATAATACCCCATGTACTTAGTGATATCCGGGTTATCGTCATTATTTTCATTTTCTGGAATACGGTACCAGGGTTTCACTTCCACCAGCCAGTTGCCGTTTTCCGCCATCAGACGCGCATAGACGCGGTTCCAGCTGCGCGAGGTTGGGTCGGAGCGGCCGTTGGACTGATGGTTCACACCGGTTTCCACATCGCGCAGCGTCCAGCCGCCCAGGCTGTAGTCTGTTGCCCAGCCGAGGAAGACCTGTGGCTCGTAGTCAGTTTCGCGGAACGGCGAAGAGGCACTGCGGTTAGAGAGCTGCCACCAGGATTTCTGAGTATAGGATGCGCCAAGCACCGAGTTTTCACCGAGAATGCCGCGCCACAGCGGGAATGCGAGGCTCAGCTGAAACTTCACTTCATCGTGTTTCGTTTTGTCCCAGTTATAAGACTCGATCGCTTCCTTATTTATGTTGCTGGTATCGGTATACAGCAGATAGTTGCTTTCATAAGGCAACAGGACAAACGGGTTGTCGTGTTTCTCCAGCATGTTGGCAATAATACTGCCCTTCACCGCAGGACGGTCATGAATCACTTTAACCGTGGCTTCCTGAGCCAGCACTAATGTAGGAAACAGAATTGCTGACGCCAGCAATCCTTTCAGCAGAGCCATAGGGTTCTCCCAGAGAGGCGAATGATTGAATAAAAAGCACGCCATTCTACACAGAAAAATCATGAGGGATTAGTGCTCATTTTCGAAAGTGGAAAGCACTAACAACGAAGCATAATATACACACTCCGTTAACCTGACTTTTACTCAGCACGCATCACAGGAAAAGCCGATAATGTCAGCAGTACCTATGGATCAGGCTGCCGCCCGCCGCCTGATCGGTGAAATTTTTGTCTACCACATGCCCTTCAACCGCGCCCTGGGGCTGGAACTTGACCGGCTGGAGTCCGATTACGCCGAGCTTAGCCTGGCCAACCAGACGATGCTGGTCGGCAACTCCGCGCAGAAGATCCTGCACGGCGGGGTGATTGCATCGGTGCTGGATGTCGCCGCCGGGCTGGTGTGCGTCACCAGCGCGCTGACCCGCCAGGAGAGTATTACCGAAGAGGAGCTGCGCCAGCGATTATCGCGCATGGGCACCATCGATTTACGGGTGGATTACCTGCGTCCGGGGCGCGGTGAGCGCTTTATCGCCAGCAGCAGCCTGCTGCGCGGCGGTAATAAAGTGTCGGTGGCGCGCGTCGAACTGCATAACGATGCGGGCCTGCATATCGCCAGCGCCACGGCCACCTATATGATTGGCTGAGTCAGCTGCGCGCATAGCGCGAGAGAAAACGTGCCAGCGCCGGGCCGGTGAACAGAATGGTAAACAGACGCAGCGTCTGCATCGCCATCACAAACGCCATATCCACCCGGCTGCCGGCCGCAATGATCGCCACGGTATCCAACCCGCCGGGGCTGGTTGCCAGATAGGCCGTGAGCATATCGACATGCAGCGTTTTGGTCAGCATCCATGCCATCGCGCCACACAGCAGCATCAGACCAATTATCGATATCACCATCTGCGGCAGCGTGCGCAGCGCCAGCAGAAATACCGGGCGGGTAAAACGCAGCCCGACGGTCCAGCCAATCAGCGCATAGGCCAGCGCCAGCAGCCACTCCGGCACCTGCAAACTCAGCGTTCCGCTGGAGTGCAATGTCGCGCCAATAATCGCCGGGAGCAGCAGTGCGCCGGAAGGAATGCGAAACTTTTGCCCGAGAAATGCGCCCAGCAGCATCACGCCAATCGTGGCGGCAAACGGCGAGCCAAGTGCGGGAAACCAGTCAGTATCGGCCGCATGTGCGCTGTCGCCTAAGCCGATACGCGCCACAATGGCGGCAGCGGTAGCGACAAACAGTACCCGCAGATACTGCATAAATGCCACCAGCCGGGTATCAGCCCCAAAGTCCCCTGCCATCGCCACCATGGCGGATGCCCCGCCAGGGGAGGATCCCCACGCCCCGGTCGGCCCCGGCAGGCTACTAAAGCGCACCAGTAAAAACCCGGAGAGCGCACTGGCCGCCAGCGTCAGGATCAATACCGCCAGCACTATCGGCCAGTCGGCAATCAGCGGCTGCAGGATAGATGGCGACAGGCTCTGAGCGATCATGCAGCCCAGTACCGCCTGGCACAGCACGAAAATACGTTTATCAATGCGGATGGTTGCACCACATAGCCCCATTACCACGCCAACAATCATCGGGCCAAGCAGCAGCGCCGCCGGTACGTGAAAAGTCTGGAGTATAAAACCGAGTAACAGCGAGACGCCAAGCAGAATCGCCCACTGCCCGTGCAGGGAAATGCGTTCCATAGAGTAAAACTTTATCTATTGAAAGAAGAGGTTAAAGAGTACGCGTTACCGCCGGGATGCGCCAGCCCAGGAAGGGCGTAAGAATTCAGGGCAGAAAAAAACCCCGTTGGTGGCGGGGTTTAATTCTGACTTTTGGCTTCTGCCGATAAACCGGGGAAGCCTGCGTGGCATATCGATCCTCAACGATTGGAAAATATCATCTGTGCAAAATTAAATCAATCCAAGCGTTGTTTAATTCATCTCCAGGGATATAATCACGCGGTTGAGGAAATTATGATTAACCTTGCTGCCGTGACCTTATCCCTGGTGTTGGCTTATTCAGTGTATTAACTAATAAGTCCTGCCTGTAACAGGTGGTGCTGACAGGGCCTTTAAACGGTAGCGTGGCATATCCTTCCTCAACAGATGGAAACACCGGAGGTACAGGCGAAGGGAGGCGAAACCGGTGGTGACGTCGCGCTCCACAGAGATGGAGGAGCGGGTTATGTTGGCAATTATTGCTGCGGTACTTAACCTGATTGCAGCGCTGCTGCAATTGATTGAGCCGCTGATTTAATTAGCGGTTCGGGAGAGGGATCTCACAATGACCAGGCGGGGTCCCGATCCCATCTTTCTTTCCTTTTCTCCACTCAGTCACCTTCACCCTGTCGCATCTCACTATCAGGCAATGCGCCACTCCAGGACCCGTCTTGTATTCATCGTCCCGCCGCATCAACCATCCCTAACCGTGGCAAAATGCCGCGTCTGATGAGAAGCCTCGTCAGCCTTAACCTCAGCGCGAGGTTAATGAGCAGAGTCGTGCTGCTATTTACTGATAATGAGTTAACAATAAAACCGGTCGTTCAAGCTGCCAGTAATTGTCTACGTAAGCAAACCCCGCTGAACGCGGGGTTTTTACTCTTATCTTACAGCCAGTTTTTACGCTTAAAGTAGGCGTAAGGTGCCAGCCCCGCCAGGATCATCAGGGTAATCGCCCCTGGATAGCCAAAGCTCCACTTCAGCTCCGGCATAAATTCAAAGTTCATCCCGTAGCTGGAAGCCACCAGCGTTGGCGGCAGGAACACCACCGAAACCACCGAGAAGATCTTGATAATGCGGTTCTGCTCAATATTGATAAAGCCCATTGCCGCCTGCATCAGGAAGTTGACCTTCTGGAACAGCGACTCGTTGTGCGGCAGCAGGGATTCGATATCGCGCAGGATCTCGCGCGCCTGCTCCAGCTGGTTACCCGGCAGGCGGGCCTTGCGCACCAGGAAGTTAAGCGCGCGCTGGGTATCCATCAGACACAGGCGCACTTTCCAGCCAATATCTTCCAGCTCCGCCAGCGTCGACAGCGCTTCGTCGAAGGCATCGCCCTGCTGCCCTTCCATAATCACGCGGCTGAGCTTTTCCAGGTCGCTGTAGATATTTTCAATCTCATCCGCCAGCTGTTCGATCTTGGTTTCAAACAGGTCAAGCAGCAGCTCGAAGGCATTGCCGTCGATTAGCGTCTGATTGCGGGCGCGCATGCGGTAGAGACGGAACGCCGGCAGCTCGCGCTCGCGCAGCGTATAGAGTCGCCCTTCGCGGATGGTGAACGCCACGGTGGAGTTACCCGCGTGATCGTCCGCATCCTCATAGAAGAAAAAGGAGTGGATATGCAGGCCATCTTCGTCTTCGAAGAAACGCGCCGAGGCTTCGATATCTTCCAGTTCAGGACGTGTCGCAAGGCTCTGACCCAGTTCGGTCTGCACACGGTCACGCTCGGTTTCTTCAGGTTCAATCAGGTCGACCCAAACGGACCCCGTCAGCTCTTCACTGGCATCAGCATCATCCAGTTCAAGGCGGGTCAGACGGTTTTGATGCAGTTTAAATGCGCTCAGCATAGCTGTACTCCCAATTCGTAACAACAAATGGGACAAAGCGTTGAACACGGGAAACAAGCGTTTCAGTCAGCGAGCAAAACTGACTCAGTGCGACGATATACGGGGGTCGCCAACAACCACGAAGGCTATCGGCAAAGGAGGATAGCCTTAGGAGTTGTACCTGGTGAGCAGGTCAATGAGCCAGTATGTACTGGGTGTGTCCAAGGCGGGTGTCCTCTAAGGGTAATGGTGGGCGCATGTTACGCTGAGACGAAAAAGCCGTCAAGCAGGCCACGCGCCCGTAAAGTATCAGACTGTTTCCAGTTTCGCGTAGGCCGCAACCAGCCACTTTATGCCCTGCCCCTGGAACGCGACCTGCAGACGACTGTGTTCGCCGCTGCCCTCCAGATTGACGATAGTCCCTTCACCAAACTTGGCGTGGCGCACGCGCTGACCAAGGGCAAAGCCACTGTCGTTTTGTGCTACCGGCGTGCCCATGCGCTGATGACTCACCGGCCGGGTAACGCTGGCGCGCAGGCGAACCTCCTCGATGCACTCTTCCGGCAGCTCGCCGATAAAGCGCGACGGACGGTGATACACCTCTTTGCCATACAAACGTCGGGTTTCCGCATAGGTCAGGGTCAGCTTTTGCATGGCACGCGTCACGCCAACGTAGGCCAGACGACGCTCTTCCTCCAGCCGCCCGCCCTCATCCAGCGACATCTGGCTCGGGAACATCCCCTCTTCCATGCCGACGATAAACACCTGCATAAACTCCAGCCCTTTGGCCGAGTGGAGGGTCATCAGCTGCACCGCATCCTGCCATTTGTCAGCCTGGCCTTCACCCGCTTCCAGCGCGGCATGGGACAGGAACGCCTGAAGCGGCATCAGATCTTCATCTTCATCCTGATAGGCATACTGGCGCGTGGCGTTTACCAGCTCCTCAAGGTTCTCAATACGCGCCTGGCCCTTCTCACCTTTCTCCTGCTCGTACATGATCCACAGGCCGGAGTCTTTGATTACCCGGTCGGTCTGTACGTGCAGCGGCATCTCAACCGTTTCCTGCGCCAGCGAGTCGACCAGTTCGATAAAGCGCTGCAGCGCGGAGGCAGCACGCCCGGCCAGCGCTTTCTCCTGCAATAGCGCACGCGTAGCCTGCCACAGCGTCAGCTGGCGCTCGCGCGAAGTCTGGCGCACCACATCCAGCGTGCGGTCGCCAATACCGCGCGTTGGCGTATTTACCACGCGCTCAAATGCCGCGTCATCGTTGCGGTTAGAGATCAGACGCAGATAGGCCAGCGCATCTTTGATCTCCTGCCGTTCGAAGAAGCGCATCCCGCCGTAAATCCGGTAAGGCAGGCTGGTTTGCAGCAGCGCCTCTTCCAGCACGCGCGACTGGGCGTTACTGCGGTAGAGAATGGCACAGTCGTTCAGCGCGCCGCCGTTCTCCATCCACACCTTAATGCGGTTTACCACAAAGCGCGCTTCGTCCAGCTCGTTAAACGCGCAGTAAATGGCGATCGGTTCACCGTCGCTGTCTTCGGTCCACAGCTCTTTACCCAGGCGCCCGTTGTTGTTAGCGATCAGGGTGTTGGCGGCTTTAAGGATGTTGTTGGTCGAGCGGTAGTTCTGCTCAAGACGGATAGTTTCCGCGCCGGGAAAATCGTTGAGGAAACGCTGGATATTTTCCACCTGCGCCCCGCGCCAGCCGTAGATTGACTGGTCATCATCGCCGACGATAATTACTTTGCCGCTGTCGCCCGCCAGCATGCGGATCCAGGCGTACTGGATGTTGTTAGTATCCTGGAACTCGTCCACCAGAATATTGGTGAAGCGCTCGCGGTAGTGATTAAGGATATGCGGCTTGTTCAGCCACAGCTCGTGTGCACGCAGCAGCAGCTCGGCGAAGTCCACCAGCCCGGCGCGATCGCAGGCTTCCTGATAGGCCTGGTAGATCCTCAGCCAGGTCTGCTCAATCGGGTTGCCGTAGCTCTCAATATGTTTCGGCCGCAGCCCTTCATCTTTTTTGCCGTTGATGTACCACATCCCCTGGCGGGCCGGCCACTGCTTCTCATCAAGGTTCATCGCCTTGATCAGGCGCTTAAGCAGGCGCAGCTGGTCTTCACTGTCGAGGATCTGAAAATCCTGCGGCAGGTTAGCATCGAGGTGGTGCGCACGCAGCAGGCGGTGCGCCAGGCCGTGGAAGGTCCCGATCCACATGCCGCCCTGACTGGTGCCGATCAGCTGCTCGATGCGGTGGCGCATCTCCGCCGCCGCTTTATTGGTGAAGGTGACGGCCATGATCGAATACGGAGAACAGTTTTCAACCGCCATCAGCCAGGCAATGCGATGCACCAGCACGCGGGTTTTACCACTGCCGGCACCGGCCAGCACCAGCAGGTTGCTGCGCGGGGCGGCTACGGCTTCGCGTTGTTTGTCATTCAAGCTGTCGAGCAGGTCAGAAACGTCCATAGGCACCGTCGGAGATCGGGGGCGGCGTCAGGCCACCCACTGGATATTTAACCAGCTTATTATACAAGCGCAGTTAAAGAAGCCAACTGCGAAATTTCCAGCGTGGGAAGCAGGCGGGTATCGTCGATATGCATCAGATTCCCTTCACGCAGGTTAATCCAGCACGCCTGCATCCCGCAGCGAACCGCACCGGCAACATCGGTGGTGAGATCGTCACCGATATGCAGGATCTGCTCAGGACGCAGATTCAGCTTTTCAGCCGCCGTTTGATACATATCCTGATACGGTTTAGCACGCCCGTCCGGACCGGCACGCAGCACAAACTGGAAGTAGTGATCCAGCCCGCACAGATGCGGTTCAGCGTTACCGTTGGTGATCGCCACCAGCGGAATGCGTTTGGCCAGCGCGCTCAGCGTCTGGTGCGTCTCTTCAGGAATGTCGATCTGGCTGCGCCAGTGGGCGAACACGTCCATCACCTCGCGCGAGCCGCTGGCGGCCTGGGTCGCAGCAATACCGACATCCAGCATCGCCTGCTCAACCGCACGGCGGCGCCATTCGCTAACGTCATGATAGATTTCCGGCTCGGCGGCCAGCAGGCGATCGCGCACCTGCTGATACTGTTCAACGCTGTAATCCTTCAGTAAAGGATGATGCGCCTGCAGCGCAGCGTGGGACTCTTTAGTGGTACGACGGATCACCGGGGAGTTGTCATACAGGGTGTCGTCGAGATCGAAGGTCATCGCCGCAATCGGGCGCAGTGGTCGGTAAAAGTGCATCAGGATTTTCCTCGTTTCGCACGGGGATGAGCAGCATCGTAAACCGACGCCAGGTGTTGAAAGTCGAGATGAGTATAGATCTGGGTGGTGGTCAGGTTGGCATGACCCAGCAGCTCCTGCACCGCACGCAAATCTCCGCTGGATTCCAGCATATGCGTGGCAAAAGAGTGGCGCAGTTTGTGCGGATGTACGTGGCCCGACAGCCCCTGCTTCACGCCCCATTCGGCAAAGCGCTTCTGTACATTGCGCGCCGAGATACGCCGGCCCTGTTTCGCCAGGAACAGCGCGTTATCTTCGGGTACAAACAGCTCGCGCAGCGCCAGCCAGTGTTCAAGCCACAGCACCGCCGTGCGGCCAATCGGCAGGCGGCGCTCTTTGCTGCCTTTACCCATCACCCAGACTTCACCCGTCGCGAGGTCGAGATGACCGAGGTCGATACCGACCAGTTCAGACAGACGCAGCCCTGCGCCGTACATCACTTCCAGCATCGCCCGGTCACGCACCGCCAGCGGATCGTTAAGGTCGATCTCCAGCAGGCGATCCACTTCATCGACATCAATATTTTTCGGCAGGTGGCGCGGCGCACGCGGCGTCGCCACCCCTTTCGCCGGGTTCGCTTTAATCACGCCCTGGCTAATCAGCCAGTCAAGAAAACTGCGCAGCGCAGAGAGGCGCAGCGCCAGGCTGGCGGGTTTCAGTCCGCTGCGGCTGCTGCGTGCAGCCAGCGAACGTACCAGCGCGGCATCGAGGCGCGGCCAGTCGCTGACCTTGAGTTCGTCCAGCAGGGCGATAACTGCCGTCAGCTGGCGCTGGTAGTTGATCTGGGTCAGCGGGCTGAGCTGGCGCTCAACCTTCAGGTAACGCAGGAAGCCCTCTACGGCAGGTTGCAGAGGCGATTCGCTGCTCACACGCGCTCAATCCAGCGCGACAGCAGCTGCGGCAGCATTAGCGCCAGGTGCTGGAGCAGGACGGTACCCATCCCGGACTGATAGTGCTGGCTGTCGCGGCTGCTGAAGATCAGCACGCCGAGGTCGCCCTCTTCGCCCAGCAGCGACAGGGCGACTGAACCGATGGCTTTCGCCTGCGGTAACAGCAGCAGCAGTTCAGGGCCGTTGAGGCTGCCGAGATAGTGATTCTGCTTGCCAAGACGCTGAATGCGCACGGATTCGAAAGCCTGACGCGGCAACGCCAGCTGGGTGAAATCGGATGGCGCACCGATATGCCATTTCTCACTGAACAGGCGGATGTTCGCCCCGGCCAGCCCAAATTCACGCGCCCAGCGGTGCAGACGATTCAGCATCTCATGCAGGCTCGGGGCCGAAGCCAGCTGCGCCTGCAGCGCAAACAGCCGATCGAACAGCTGCTGGTTGGCGCTCGCCTGCTCCATCAGCAGCGTAATCTCTTCTTCCAACTGCTGGATATGGTTGCGCTGGCGCGCCAGCTGCCACTCGACCAGCGACACGGTGCCGCGCACCGGGTGCGGTACCAGCATCTGTTCAACCTGGCGCGCATTGCGAATAAAGAAGTCTGGATTTTGCAGCAGAAAATCGCTGACGGCGCGATCGTCCAGCAGAAGTTCGCTCTCTTCCTGCTGTGGCTCCCCGACATATTTCATAGATGAATAAACCCGTCGTAAACGTGAGTGGCTGGCCCGGTCATGTACAGCGGATGCCCCGGACCTTTCCAGGCGACGTGCAACGTGCCGCCAGGCAGGTCGACCCGCACTTTATCGCTCAGCAGCGCCTGCTGAATTCCCACCGCCACCGCCGCACAGGCGCCGCTGCCGCAGGCCTGGGTTTCTCCCGCGCCGCGTTCATAGACGCGCAGGCGAATGTGTTCACGGCTGACCACTTCCATAAAGCCGACGTTAACGCGCTCCGGGAAGCGCTCGTGGCTTTCCAGCACCGGTCCGAGGACCTCGACCGTGGCGGTCTGAATGCTTTCAACCTGCAGCACGCAGTGAGGATTACCCATCGACACTACGCCGCACATCACCGTTTGCTCAGCGGCGCGCATCAGATAGATAGATTCGGCTTTGTTGGCGCGGAACGGCACTTGCTGCGGCTCAAAATTCGGCTCGCCCATATTCACGCACACCAGTTCATCCTGGTTGACGCTCAGCACCATGCGGCCATTTTGCGTACTGACGCGAATATCGCTTTTATTGGTCAGCCCTTTCAGGCGCACAAAGCGGGCAAAACAGCGCGCGCCATTGCCGCACTGCGCAACTTCACTGCCGTCGGCGTTGAAGATACGGTAGTGAAAATCGAGATCGGGATCGTAAGGCGGTTCGACGATCAGCAACTGATCAAAGCCGATCCCCAGATGACGATCGGCCAGGCGGCGGATCAGCTCTGGAGAGAAATAGACGTTTTGCGTGACGGCATCCACAACCATAAAGTCGTTGCCAAGGCCGTGCATTTTTGAGAACTGCATTTTCTGCTCCGCCGGGTGCGTCATGGGTTACTGAGCCGGTTGCACACTCGTCCCGCCGCTTGCAGGCGTTTGCCCGGTATCGGTGGATGGCGTCGTTGATGGCGTGGTTTGGACCGGTTGGGTCGCCTGTGACTTCGGCTGCTCATCCTTTGGGAAATAGAGCGGCCCTTTTAGCCCGCATCCCGCCAGGCTGACGACAGTCAGTAACAGTGCCAGCTGGCAAATCGTTTTCTTCATTCTTTTCTGCTCGTGAAAGATACCTAATGCTGTCTATCATCGCAGCTGAAGTTCGAAAAGCAACAGGAAAAGCGAATCGCGCAGCAGAAGCCGCCGTGACGCTATTAATGCATCTGATAGCGCTGGGCGTAATCTTCGCTGGAGCCGCTTTCCGGTAGCGTGGCGCACAGCTGGGTCAGAGTCTGACTGCGAAACGGGATCACCTGGAAGCGATCGTCAAGCGGCACAATCTGGTAGAACTGCGGCAGATTGAAGTTGATAAAGCTGGAACCGTAGGTGAAGCGATCGTGTGAAGAGGAGTAGAAGCGGCTGACGTCGCGCACCAGCTCCTCTTTACTGCCTTCGCAATGGTGATAAACCTCAACGCGGTTAGTTTCGTCGAGGATATAGATATTGAAGCCGCGATCGTCGCGCGTGTCTTCAAAGAAGAACTGGATAATCCCTTCGCTGGCGTAGCCGTTCACCACTGCCGGTAAGCGCGCCTGGTCAGTTTCCACCTTCAGCGACAGGCCGTGCAGCTTGTTATTGGAGATAGCACCGTAGAACTCCACGGCATTTTCCAGCTTCTGTACTGACACGCTGAGGCGCTCAAAGAACAGCCCCCACGTCTGGCCCGCCACGCGCAGCGCTTTAAAACGGCCTGGCTCATGGCGGGTACTGGAGAGACGCAGCTCAACACACTCGGACACCAGCTGCTGCACGCGGGTACGGATCAGTCCGCGCAGATGCTGGCTGTAGCAGAACACCTCAACATTATCCGGCGGTGAGGCGTCCTGATGCATTTTGCCGAGGATGGTTTTCAGCGCTTCGATCATCGACTGCTCGCCGTTGAAATGCAGGGTACGCACTTCATTCCACGAGTTGCGGTACAGCAGATCGATGCTGCCAATCAGGCACTGCTGCTGCTGGCCAAAGCTGAACACGTCCAGCTTGCGGAAATCAAAGTGAACCACCTGATTGCGGAACGCGGCCGTCGGGTCATATTCGAGATTGACGATAATGGCCAGATGGCGAATTTCGCAGGGGCTGTAGAGCGCTTTGGGCGTCGGAGAAGGCAGGCGCAGCGGGAAATGGTGTGACACATCGGCCACCAGCTCCTGCAGACGCGCCAGGTCGCAAATCTCATTGCCTTTAATATGCAGCCTTGTTTTGCTGGTCAGCAATCCGTTGAACCATGCCCACGCCACCAGCTTATTGAGATAGCGGTTATATTCCAGCGGCTGATGGCTGATGATCGAGCTCATATCCGGCGACTGGTTGTACAGATACCAGCCTGCACGATTGGCGCGGCCGTTAGGCACGTGAATAAAGGTCAGGTGCTGCTCAGAGAGATCCGGGGAGATCTGCGGGTTCAGTAGCGTGACTTTCCCCGGCAGCGCTTCGAACGCGGCATACAGTTTACGCGTCAGTACGCCAATATCCTGCGGGCTGGCACTCACGCTTAAATTGTTGCGCCGCGCAAAGCGGATCAGGTTGCGATAGCTCTGCATCATCGCGTCTAACAGCTCGTTGTGCGCTTCGCGTACCTGGCCGATTTTCCAGTCGGCTCGGCTGTCGAGCATCGCCAGACGTGCGCTGTCCCAGCCCCACTCTTTTACCTGCTGGCTGAGGATCTCGCGGCGCCAGCCGGCATCCTCTGTCGCGAGTGAGAGCTTCTCACACACTTTCAGATAGAAACAGCGGCGCACCAGATCAAGGCGTGCGTGGTCGTCAATGCTGGTCAGATAGTGCGTTACCCGCTCCAGCATCATGCAGTAAGGATCCAGCCCGTAGCAGACGATTTCTCCATCGTGCAGGCGCTGTTTGATATCCATTGCCAGCAGGCGGGTGGCCGGATATTCCCATGAATAGGCTTCCAGCAGCAGGGTTTTCAACACGGCTTTGTACGGCGAGTCGATACTTTTATACAGCTGCCACAGGCTGGCGCCGAAATACTCTTCCGCCGACAGCGTGCCGAGGCCACCGAGGTCGAGCCACTCGTTGGGCGTCAGCACACCCTGCTGATACAACGACATCACATAGTCGTCGTAATGCTCTTCCTCTTCACGCGGCACCATATTCCACAGAATTCGTTTGCCCGCCATGCGCACGGCGGTGCGATAGAACTCATCAAGCAGCAGAATGTGCTGGGTTGAACCACAGTCTTCTCCACCCAGGTTACCGCTCTCATTATGACGGAAGCGGTTTTCATCAATCAGGAAGAAGCTGGCTTCCACCCCCATCGAGGCGCACCACTTCTGCAGCAGGGTGCATTTTTTTTGCAGGCTGAGGCGCTCGTCATTGTCCAGCCATGACTGATGGCAGACCCAGATATCGAGGTCAGAGGTGTAGTTTTGGCCGATAGAGGAGGTGCTGCCCATGGAGTAAACGCCGGTAATCGGCATTTCACCCGCGGCGGGAATGGCGGCAAGAGATCCGGATTTATCTTCCAAATCATTAAGATAGCTAATCTGGCTTTCATCAGGCGAGTAGAAGCTGATGCCATGTGGAACGTTACCTTCAAGGTAACCCGGCATCAGCGGATGATGACAATGTAATAAGGTCGGCAGCAGACTGTAAACCTGTTGGAATGCAGGTCCCATAGCGGCCAGTGCGCGGTCAACGCGCAGCTGGTTAATGGCATCCAGTCTCTGTTTCAGTGTCTCAATGTAGAGGTACAAGACGTCTCGCCTGATTGTCCCAGTGCTTACACCCTTATGGACTGAAAAGGGTATATAAAAGTTCGGTTTCCGAAATCTGCCGTTTGCTTTAAAAATAGTCGTGCAGATTTTTGCTGGAAACGTGATCAATCTAACACCTGGCAGATTGACCGTAAAGAAAGTTGCGCTACTTAACAGTTTAGCACATTTTGCGTTCAACCCACTGCAATACGTCCGTGTGCCGCCGTTTAACTGACAGCCTTCCCGGTTCAATGATAGGATAATCAGTGAACGATCAAAACGGTATCAAGCATGTTAGACAAAATTTTAAGAATTGCCACCAGGCAAAGTCCGCTGGCCTTATGGCAGGCGGAGTACGTACAGCAGCGTTTAACCGCCAGCCATCCGGGGCTGCGCGTCGAACTGGTGCCGATGGTCACCAAGGGTGATGTGATCCTTGACACCCCACTGGCGAAGGTGGGCGGCAAGGGTCTGTTCGTCAAAGAGCTGGAACAGGCGATGCTGGAAGGCCGCGCCGATATTGCCGTGCACTCGATGAAAGATGTCCCGGTCGCTTTTCCTGAGGGTTTGGGGCTGGTGACGATCTGTGAACGAGAAGATCCGCACGATGCGTTTGTCTCCCATCATTATGATTCGGTTGACGCGCTGCCGCAGGGGGCCATTGTCGGCACTTCCAGCCTGCGCCGTCAGTGCCAGATCAGCGCACGTCGTCCGGATCTGGTGATCCGCTCGCTGCGGGGTAACGTCGGCACTCGCTTAAGCAAGCTGGATGCCGGAGAGTATGACGCGATTATTTTGGCCGTGGCCGGATTAAAGCGCCTGGGCCTTGGCGATCGCATTCGCCAGATCATGCCCGCTGAGGAGTCGCTTCCTGCCGTTGGCCAGGGCGCGGTGGGCATTGAGTGCCGCCTTGATGATGCTTACACCATCGGGCTACTGGCAGCGCTGAATGATGCAGACACGGCCTGCCGCGTGCTGGCTGAACGTGCGATGAACACCCGGCTGGAAGGTGGCTGTCAGGTGCCTATCGGCAGCTTCGCGCTGCTGGAAGGTGAGCAGCTGTGGCTGCGCGGTCTGGTGGGTTCACCGGACGGCAGTCAAATGGTCAGCGGTGAACGCCGTGGCCCGCGTGCGGATGCCGAGAAAATGGGAATTTCGCTGGCGGAAGAGCTGCTGGATAACGGCGCGCGCGAAATTCTCGCCGAGGTTTATCAGGGAAATCCACCAACATGAGTATCCTGGTAACCCGTCCGTCACCTGCCGCAGATGAGCTGGTCAGCCGTTTGTGCGCACGCGGCCAGGTTGCCTGGGCCTTTCCGCTGATTGAATTTACCCCCGGAACTCAGCTGGACCTTCTACCCGCACGCCTGAGCGCATTGCAGGACGGGGATCTGGTGTTTATTCTCTCACAGCACGCCATTCACTATGCTCAGCCTGCGTTAATGCGCGCCGGAGCAACATGGCCCGCCAGCCTGAACTATTATGCTATAGGCCGCAGCACCGCGCTGGCGCTGCATGCCGTCAGCGGTTACGACGTAGTCTGGCCGCACGAGCAGGAAACCAGTGAAATTCTTATTCAACTCCCGGCGCTGCAGGCGGTCGCTGGCAAGCGGGCGTTGATTCTGCGCGGCAACGGCGGGCGTGAATTACTGGCGGAAACTTTGCTTAACCGTGGCGCTCAGGTAGAGTTTATTGAGTGCTATCAACGGTGTGCAAAGTATTACCACGGCGCGGAGCAGGGCCGGCGCTGGCGCAATCAGGGAATAGATACCCTGGTGGTCACCAGCGGTGAGATGCTGCAACAGCTTTACTCGCTATTCCCCGAGGTCGATCGGGATGAATGGCTTCTGCACTGTCGGCTTGTTGTCGTCAGTGAACGTTTGGCTACCCTGGCCAGGGAACTGGGCTGGGCGAACATCTGTGTCGCCGGGGGTGCCGATAATGACGCGTTACTACGCGCACTTAATATGGGATGAGCCATTATGACGGAACACAAAGATTCCTCCGCCATGGTTGAAGAGACCACCCCAGCGGTTGAAACCTCAACACCTGAATCTACGCCAGCGCGTAAAGCGAAAAATAGCGCCACCGTGCTCAGCATTGTCGCTATCGCGATTGCGCTGGCAGTGGGCGGTGGCCTCTATATGTATGGGAAGCATCAGGCTCAACAGCAGGCTGCTGCCAGCCAGGCACTGGCCGCACAGCTCTCTGAACTGCAGCAGCAGTCGGTCAGCGACCGGCAGTCACTGGTTCAGCAGCTGGCAACGCAGACCAGCGCACTGGATACAGCGCGTCAGCAGCAAACGGCGATGAGCCAGCAGCTCGACGAACTGAAAGAGAAGGTTGCGACGATTTCCGGCAGCGATGCACAGACCTGGCTGCTGGCCCAGTCTGATTATCTGGTGAAAATGGCCGGGCGTAAGCTGTGGAGCGATCAGGATGTCACCACCGCCGCCGCGCTGCTGAAGAGCGCCGACGCCAGCCTGGCCGACATGAACGATCCCAGCCTGATCGACGCACGTCGCGCCCTGGCGCAGGATATCAGCACGCTTTCCACCCTCAGCCAGGTCGACTATGACGGCATCATCCTTAAGCTGAACCAGCTGTCTAACGGCGTGGATAATCTGCGCCTTGCCGACAACAACAGCGATGATGAGCCAATGGATGCCGACAGCGGCGAACTCTCTTCATCCCTGCGTGAATGGCGCCAGAACCTGGTGAAAAGCTGGCATAACTTTATGGATGATTTCATCACCATCCGCCGCCGCGATGCCACCGCTGAGCCGCTGCTGGCACCGAATCAGGACGTTTATCTGCGTGAAAATATCCGTTCGCGCCTGTTGATTGCCGCCCAGGCCGTACCGCGCCATCAGGACGAAATCTATAAGCAGTCGATCGATACCGTTTCCGCCTGGGTGCGTGCCTGGTTCGATACTAACGATGCCAGCACCAAGGCGTTTCTCAGCCAGCTCGATGAACTGAGCCAGCAGAGCGTGTCGATGGACGTGCCGGACGCGCTGGAAAGCCAGCCACTGCTGGATAAATTGATGCAGACCCGCGTACGTAACCTGTTGGCACAACCTTCTGTTAATGCCGCTAAACCCACGCAGCAGGGAGAATAACCATGTTAAAAGTTCTCCTTCTTTTCCTGCTGTTAATCGCTGGCGTGGTGATTGGCCCAATGATAGCGGGCCATCAGGGCTATGTGCTGATCCAGACCGATAACTGGAATATTGAAACCAGCGTGACTGGCCTGGTGATTATGCTGGTGCTGGCGCTGCTGGCGATCCTCGCTATCGAATGGCTGCTGCGCCGCATTTTCCGCACCGGTGCCCGCACCCGTGGCTGGTTCACAGGTCGTAAACGCCGTAGCGCCCGCAAGCAGACCAATGCTGCGCTGGTGAAGCTGGCGGAAGGTGACTACCAGCAGGTGGAAAAACTGCTGTCGCGCCATGCCGATCACGCTGAGCAGCCGATGGTCAACTATCTGCTGGCCGCTGAGGCCGCCCAGCAGCGCGGTGACGAAATCCGCGCCAATCAGCATCTGGAACGTGCCACCGAGCTCAACGACGGCGACCCGCTGCCGGTTGAGATTACCCGCGTGCGCATCCAGCTGGCACGCAATGAAGATCACGCCGCCCGTCACGGCGTTGACCGCCTGCTGGAGATTGCTCCGCGTCATCCTGAAGTGCTGCGCCTGGCCGAGCAGGCTTACGTGCGTACTCAGGCATGGAGCGCGCTGTTAGATATTCTGCCAGCGATGGAGAAAGTGCAGGTGGGTGATGAAACTCATCGTGTTGCGCTACAGCAGCAGGCATGGCTGGGTCTGATGAGCCAGGCAATGGCCGATCAGGGCAGCGATGGCCTGAAGCGCTGGTGGCAGAATCAGAGCCGTAAAACGCGTCATGAAACTGCATTGCAGGTCGCCATGGCCGATCACCTGATCGTCTGTGACGACCATGACACCGCGCAGCAAATCGTGCTGGATGGCCTGAAGCGCCAGTATGACGAGCGCCTGGTGCTGCTGATGCCGCGCCTGAAAACCGGTAACCCGGAGCAGCTGGAAAAAGCACTGCGCCAGCAGATTAAGCAGCACGGCGCCACGCCGCTGCTGTACAGCACGCTGGGGCAACTGCTGATGCAGCACGGGGAGTGGGAACAGGCCAGTGAAGCCTTCCGTTCTGCGCTCGCGCAGCGCCCGGACGCGTTTGACTATGCCTGGCTGGCCGATACGCTGGACCGCCAGCACAAGCCGGAAGAAGCGGCCAGCATGCGTCGCGACGGCCTGCTGCTGACGCTGAAGAACACGCCGTAACTGCGGCCGGGCATGCCCGGCCCCTACCCTTCCTGTAGCCAATCCGATGCAAAAAAAAAGACCTGCCATCTGGCAGGTCTAAATATCAGGTCGGTTAAGACAACCGATTGGTACCCGACTCAACGTTTTGCCCGATAAATCCAATAAGGCGTAAGCGATATTGGCTGGCTGGACAACAGGTACCGTAATGTGGCTCTGCGTCATTCCCAGGTTTATGAAGCGTTAGCAAACATAAGAGGTGGAATGAGCATCTACGGGGAAATTATTGCATATGCCGTGCCAGAATGGCATAACTATGACTCTTAAAAATATATCTCTATGATTTATCTTGATTTAAAGTTCAGAAAAGCTAAAACCGCTCAGGAATGCTGTCGTTAAAAACCAACATCTCCCGCCTGAAGGCGTCTCTAATCGGAGACAAGTAATGCAAGTATGAGTAAATTCATTTTAAAACAATACGATAGACGTCACCTAACGGAGACGAAAGGTATCAGTGGCAGACTCCTTCATTCTGTAAAGGATGGACCACTGCTTTGATTCCTCCGCCGAGCCAGCTTTAGAATTCCCGCTTAACGACAATATAGCCGTTAAACCGCACCCCACATTCATATTTATTAGCCAGCGCGGATACCAGGAAAATATTTTCCTTTTTATCCTTGTTGTAATAATGGAATTTAATGATGAGATTGCGAGCATCATCTTCACTGTATATTTTTTTATAATCCTTAACAGATAGCCAGTCGTCAGGACTTTTCCTATATGACTCCCTTGCGAATTGACTTGCCAGCCGGTCACTCACTTTAGTATTAGCGATCAATTCTGTTGTTGTTGCACTTTGGTCTACCGTATCTATTAAAATCCCCATACCCAATTGATCCTCCATAATTCGCATCATTTGAATTCCGGTTGAAGATTTGGGTGATTTACACGGGTCATCTTTGATAACATCGGCAAATGCAGAAGCTGACAAGGTGATTAGTATCAGTAAGATATTTTTCATTTTACGATTAATTCCTTATCCATACTGTCCCATATTGCCTTTCTATCTTCAGGGTTAGCTACTATGCATCCGTTTGATGCTTCACCAAGATGTTTACGGCTATCCCCGTGGATCAAAAACCCACCCTTCCACACATATTGTTACTGGCATAAGGTTCCAGACGCAGCGTGAACCGACCTGCAGTGGGATGCTTAAAGGGTTGGCCCACAATACGGTATTTTCCTCTGGGTAATGGCCCTTTGTTAGCCAGACACTCGTATTGCGTATCATTTTTATAGCCCGGCGCACCAGCATATCTTGCACTAAACTTGAAATCATCATTTAAGAAAAAACTCTTTTTATTTACTTCATATACCCAAGCCATCTCTGTCTCCTTTTATTATAAATGGCGTATTACTACGCCATATCCCTTTAGGCTCTCTCTTTCCATGTATCAGAGTGGAGAATATTGCCTTCGCAATATTTCCAGGTTATCTTTTCATAGCGAATTAAAACGGATTCGAGGTGATTCATCTTTTCATGCGTTTTAATATTATGCATAATCGGATTAATACCGACGATTTTTACGTTTTCCAGCAACATGATGAAGTAAACTTCTTCCTGCCCGGCATGATTGATCCGATACCACCTTATCTCTACTGACTTCAGCGTTTGCCCGGTTGAAACCGCTTTGTAAAGATAGGGGCTGGACGAATCAAACTCTTTCTCGATTTCCATCGCGCTGTGCACGCGCACACCCGTTAATTTACCGGTAAAGTCATCGGTGGGGATATTTAAGCCATGCATAAAACTGACAACTTCAATACTACCTTCTCTGCCAGTGACATCCACAGAACCTTTGATATCGGCTCCGCCATCATCCTTAACCCACATATAAGCTGGGATTGCCATTTCTGACACCTTTTTGTTGAAAAAGCGGCCAATCTTAACCTTGTCAGATATGGGGGTTTTTGAAGCAGATCGCACTTTAAAAGCAGTTCAGGGTGAAAAGCATGAAAGGTTTATAAGCGCAAGTTTTGAGGGGGGAGTTTTCTACAGACGAAAAAAAACCTGCTTTTCAAGCAGGTTTCTTAAATTGGTCGGCGAGAGAGGATTGCGGCTCTGCGAGCCGCCCTGCGGGCCGTTGCTAAAGCAACGTTGTCTCGCTGCGCTCGGCTCAAACCTCCTTCGGAGGTTCTCATCCTCATTGGCTACAGACGAAAAAAAACCTGCTTTTTCAAGCAGGTTTCTTAAATTGGTCGGCGAGAGAGGATTCGAACCTCCGACCCACTGGTCCCAAACCAGTT
>NZ_JASCAQ010000050.1:0-50941 GCF_029967685.1 Erwinia sp. V90_4
TTTTGGGGCCGGCCCCCAAGGCGATTACATCGCCTTGGCTAATTTCGCCGGAGAGACCTGCCACTCCAGCTTGCCCAGCACATTTTCCGCATCGAAGTCGATGCAGGCAATGGCGGAAGTGGCGAACATCGGCGGAGCTTCCTGCGGGCACAGCTCTGCCACCAGATAGCCCACCAGCGGCAGGTGTGAAATCACCAGCGCCGACTTCACGCCTTCATTCGCCAGCGCGTGCAGGTAGCACGCCACCAGCCCGGGGTCGCCACCCGGGGTTAATTCTGGCAGCACATCCTCACCTTCCGGCAGAGGCAGCGCTTCACGCACCGTGCTGAGAGTCTGCTGGGCGCGCAGATAGGGACTGACCAACACCCGTTCAATATCAACCGACTGACCGCTAAGCCAGGTCGCCATTTGACGGGTTTCATCACAGCCGCAGTGAGTCAAAGGTCGAACTGAATCACTTGCTGCATCTAAAGCCGCATCGCCGTGACGCATTATGAAAACTTGCATATAGCACCGCTGTTGTTAAACAAAAACGCCGGGGGACAACGCCAACCGACTCTTCATTCAGAGAATGAACGCTGTGTTGTACCCCAATGCCTTGAGTATAGTCAACCGATTGTTTACTTATTGAGCGCCCTGGTGGGCACCCGCCATAAGTAACTCACCCCGTGACCAGACTAACCCGCTGAATCACGAAAACTATTCAGATTTACGTCCGGTTTATAGAACGTTTGCTGCTGTTCCAACATTTTTTTCAGCAGCGCGCAGGGAGCAAAACGCGCGCCGTGACGCTGCATTAACAACTCTAAACTGTTAACCACTTCAGCAATGCCCAGCTGGTCCATATAGCGGAACGGCCCCCCGAGGAAAGGTGGGAAACCAATGCCAAATACCGCGCCGATATCACCGTCGCGCGCGCTGGCAATCACCTGCTCTTCCAGGGTGCGCGCCGCTTCATTCAGCATCATCATCACACAGCGCTGCGAGATATTCTGTGCGTCAAGGTGGTGTTTTGGCGTGATGTTCAGCAGCCGGTAAATGGCACTGTCCACCTGTTTTTTTCGTCCTTTCTGCGGATAGAGATAAAAGCCGCGCCCGTTTTTGCGCCCTTTGCGGTCGTCATTCAGCACCGCACCCAGCGCTGGCGGCAAGGCGAAACGTTCTCCCCAGGCCTGTTCGAGGATCGGCATAATATGGGTGCCAACATCAATACCGACCTCGTCCAGCAGTTGCACCGGACCGACCGGGAAGCCAAATTTAACCAGCGCCGCATCAACAGATTCGATCGGTTCGCCCTCCAGCAGGCAGTGCATCGCCTCGATCATATAGGGCGCCAGAATGCGGTTAACGTAGAAGCCAGCGCTATCCGCCACCACAATGGGGGTTTTACCCTGCTTTCTTGCCAGAGAGACTGCCGTCGCCACCGTCTCTGCTGCGGTTCCCGCATGAGGGATCACCTCAACCAGCGGCATTTTTTCCGGCGGGCTGAAGTAGTGCAGACCAATAACGTTATGCGGGCGCTGCGCGCCGGCAGCGATTTCGGCAATCGGCAGCGAAGAGGTATTGGATGCAAACAGCGTTTCTGCGCCGCAGTGCTGTTCAATCTCCGCCACCATTTTCTGCTTCAAGGCCAGATCTTCAAACACCGCTTCGATCACCATATCGCGCTGGCTGAACCCCTGGTAATCCGTGCTACCGCTGATCAGTGCCATCTGCTGCTGGCGTTCGGCCGCGCTTATCCGGCGTCTTTTAACGCCTTTACTTAACAGATCCCAACTGGTTTTCAGCGCGTGATTGATACCCTGCGGGCTGACATCCTTGATGCGCACCGGTAATCCGGCACGCGTGGCGGTCACACAGGCAATGCCCCCGCCCATCAGCCCCCCGCCGAGCACGCCAATGCTGCGCAATGCGCGCGGCTGCGCCTGTGCGCCCCGCTCTTTTTTCATTGCGGTGGTGGCAAAGAACAGGCTGCGCAGTGCGGCAGACTGCGGCGTCATTGCCAGCTCGCCAAAGGCGCGGGCTTCGGCGGCATAACCGCTACTGCTGCCCTTCTCCAGCCCGCAGCGCACCACGCTAAGGATTTTATCCGCCGCCGGATAGTTGCCGTGAGTTTTCGCCTGCGTCTGGCGCTGGGCCAGACGGAACAGGATGGCACGCCCCGCCGGGCCGGCTAACAGCCGTTCGCGCAGCGGAAGACGCTGACGGGCGGTACGCGGTTGCAGCGCCAGCTTAACGGCGGTATCCAGCAGGATACTGTGGGCGACGGCATCATCCACCAGCCCACATTTGCGCGCGGCGCGGGGGCGTAGCGTTCTGCCGGTAAGTATCATATCCAACGCGGTCGAGGCGCCAATCAGGCGCGGCAGGCGCTGGGTGCCGCCGGAGCCGGGCAGCAGCCCCAGCTGCACTTCCGGCAGGCCAAGGCGGGTTTTGTCGTCGAGCGTGCAAACCCGGCGGTGGCAGGCCAGCGCCAGCTCCAGACCACCACCCAGGCAGGCACCGTGGATAGCTGCCACCACCGTAACCGGCAGCGCTTCAATCTCGGCCATCACGTTCTGCCCCTGCTCGGCCAGCGACTGCGCCTGCTGAGCATTTTCACAGGCGGCGATCATGCTGATATCTGCCCCGGCAATAAAGGAATCGGGCTTGCCGGAAATCAGTACGATGCCAGCCAGCCGGGGATTGGCGCGCGCATTGCGGATTGCCGTACGGATCTGCGCAGCAAACTCCGCTTTCAGGGTATTCATTTTCTCGCCCGGTACGTCGAGGGTAATCACCGCCACGTTATCCAGGCGCATCGTCAGCGTAAATGCGCTTGTCTGTTCCATTATTCCGCCTCCAGAACCATGGCTGCACCGAGGCCACCTGCCGCGCAGGCGGTGACTAACCCTAAGCCGCCGCCGCGCCGCCGCAGCTCGTTAAGCGTCTGGGTAATCATACGCGCCCCGGTGGCGGCAAACGGGTGGCCATAAGCGATGGAGCCACCTAGCACGTTAAACTGTTCCTGATTGACTTCCCCCAGCGCGTGCGGACGGTTCAGCACCTCACGGGCAAAACGCTCATCGGCAAACATTTTCAGATTAGCCAGGGTCTGGGCGGCGAAGGCTTCATGCATATCGATCAGGCTGAGGTCGGCAAGGGTAATTCCGGCACGATCCAGCGCCAGCGGTGAAGCATAAGATGGCCCTAACAGCATATCTTCGCGCACGCCAATCGCCGTGAAGGCATAGCTGCGCAGATAGCCGAGCGGGGTTATGCCCAGCTCGCGCGCGCGCGATTCCGTCATCAGGATCACCGCCGCCGCACCGTCGGTCAGCGGCGTACTGTTGGCGGCCGTCACCGTCCCGTGCTGGCGGTCAAAGGCCGGGCGCAGGCGCGCATAATCTTCCGGCTTAGCGTCGCTGCGCACGTTGTTGTCCTGCTCCAGCGGCTGCTTCCACGGTGGCGCAAACGCCGTCATCACTTCTGCGCTCAGTAGCCCCTGCTGCCAGGCACGCGCGGCGTGCTGATGAGAACGGTGCGCCAGCGCATCCTGCTGTTCACGCGTGATGCCGTGGCTTTTCGCCATCTGTTCGGCAGTATCGCCCATGCGCAGCCCGGTTGAATACTCCGCAACCGCAGGCGGCACCGGCATTAAATCACGCGGGCGCAGGCGGGAAAGCAGCCTGAGCTTTTGCCCGACGCTGCGTGCTTTACTGAGGTCGAGCAGCGTGCGCGCCAGGGTTTTACTGACGCCAATCGGCAACACGGAAGTGGAGTCAGCCCCGCCGGCGATGCCTGCCTGAATCGTCCCCGCCAGCAGGCTTTCCGCCACGTTGGCTACCGCCTGAAAGCTGGTGGCGCAGGCGCGGCTGACGCTGTAAGCATCCGTGCTGACGTTGAGTCCGCTGGCCAGCACGATTTCACGGGCAATATTTGGCGCTTCCGGCATCTGCACCACCTGGCCGAAGACCAGCTGCTCAATGATGTCAGCCGGCAGCTCGCTGCGCGCCATCAGTTCACTCACCACCATGCGGCCAAGCTCCAGCGCAGGAATACCGTGGAAAGCCGTTGCCTGGCGGGCAAAGGGGGTACGTAAACCGTGGGTAATGGCGATACGATCGCCCTGACGGGTCAGCAAAGGTAATGCTTTGCTCATTATTCTCACCTGTGTCGTGTCGATAAAGGCATCATTGCCAAAGAGGTCGGACCTGATAAGTGTAATCAGAATTGATGCGGGCGCTACGACGGGAAGAGAAAAATGCGAGTGGAAACACGAATCTGGCGAAGGAGAGCTCCTCCGCCACGGAGATTAACGCAGAGCGAGCTGGAAGATCATCGTTTCAGCCTGGCAGCTGAAGGTAAAATCACAGTCCAGCTGTACGCCCTGTGGCGTTTCGCTGATGCGACTGTCAATAGTGCAGGGTTCAGATTCCACCGCCCGCGCTTTTTCACTCAGCGACTGCAGCATCGCCTGGGCTTCAGCATGGGTGCTAAATAGCTGGCTGAATGTGGCAGTACAGTCGGTATTATCCATTATCGTGCCCACATCCACACAGCAACAGGCCGCCGTTTCACTGGCACTACAGCGGTTAATGGCATCGCTCATACATCCTCCGGCATGCCACCCAGATGCGGCGGCAGATTATTTAGACTGGCGTCAGTCTACGCTTGCCCGGTTTTCAGCTCCAGCCATCGGGCAAAAACAGCGTGTTAAGTGACGAAAATCACACTATTATTTGATCCAAAACAAGTCAGACTAAGACCAGCAAATATCAAGTGTAAGTTTTTTGTTAGCCAGATCTCTTTTCCAGCATCATTTCCGCAATATTTAAAAAACATTATTGCAACACATATACAGGTCAGACCTATACTTGCGCCACTGGTCTGATTTGTTGGTTGTCTGTCAGTCCCTAGAATTCGCGATCCCTTGTTACGCTAAGTAACAGAGTTTAATAAAAATCCGATAATGAGGTTGTGGTCATGAACCATAAAAACCTGTTTGCTAAGTCTGCACTCGCAGCAGCAGTGGCGCTTGTTTCTTCGAATGTCGTCGCAGCCGGCTTTCAGCTAAACGAATTTTCTACGATTGGCCTGGGTCGTGCCTATTCTGGTGAAGGCGCGATGGGTGATACCGCCGCGTCCGCCAGTCGTAACCCGGCAACCATGGCACTGATGGACCGCCCGATGTTTTCCATCGGCGGGGTATTTATCGACCCGGACGTGAATATTAGCGGTGAATCCGGTTCCGGCAACAGCCTGAACGCCGATAATATTGCGCCAACGCAGTGGGTTCCTAATATTCACTACGTTCAGCCAATAAACGACCAGTGGTGGGTTGGCGCCAGCGCCACCTCTAATTACGGTCTGGCAACAGAATTTAATGATGGTTATGCCGGCGGTCCGTTTGCGGGTAAAACCGATTTAATGACCATGAACCTGAATTTAAGCACCGCCTATCGTCTTAATCAGCACTTCAGCTTTGGCGTAGGTTTTGATGCTGTCTACGCCCGTGCCAAAATCGAACGTAATATCGGTGAGCTTGGTGCCCTACTGCCTGCCGCAGGATTACCTGCTGCACCGGCCGATACGCAGATTGCCCATCTGAAAGGTGACGAATGGGGTTACGGCTGGAACGCCGGTATCCTGTATGAAGTGGATGACAACAACCGCTTCGGCCTGACCTACCGTTCTGAAGTTAAAATCGACTTCGACGGCGATTATCGCAGCGATATCCCGGTAGCTTATAACCCGATTGGCGGTCAGTTCGGCCTGCCAACCGGCACCAGCGGCCAGACAATTCCGGGGTCGCTGTCGCTGCATCTGCCAGAGATGTGGGAAGTTTCCGGTTATCACAAAGTCGCGCCTCAGTGGGCGGTGCACTACAGCCTGGCCTACACCAGCTGGAGCCAGTTCCAGGAACTGCGCGCCACTGACAGCAACGGCAATGATCTGTTCCTGAAGGACGAGAGCTACCACGATGCCTACCGCATCGCGCTGGGTACCAGCTACTTTTACGATAAAAACTGGACCTTCCGTACCGGTATCGCCTTTGATGACAGCCCGGTCCCTTCTGACAAACGCTCAATCTCGATTCCCGATCAGGATCGCCTGTGGCTGAGCGCCGGCGCGTCCTACGCGTTTAACGATAATGCTTCAGTCGATGTCGGCGTCTCCTACATGCACGGCCAGAGCGTAACGATTAAAGAGGGTACCGACCCGGTTGCCACCGCGCGAAATGGCGGCGTAGCAACCCCTTATACCTTTAATTCTGAAGGTAAAGCGTGGCTGTATGGCGCGAGCTTTAACTACAAGTTCTGATTGCCCGGCAGGCTCTAAGTACAAAAAACCCCACATCAGTGGGGTTTTTTATTGCCTGAAGCTAATCGGGTATTTACTGGGAGTCGATAGAATTCAGATCGCCCTCAATCGCCGTCGCGTTCGGGTTTTCCTGCGGGATCAGCTTGCCGTCGCTGGCAAGGAAATCATGATGCTGGAAATAGGCCGCACGCACGAAGGCGTAAGGATCTTTCGAGTTTTTCAGGATAGCGTCGGAATCCAGCAGCTGGGCACGGGTTTCAATCCCTTCCAGCGTCCATTTACCAATCGACATCCACCAGGTCAGCCAGCTGAGCGGTGGGTACACATCGTCGACCAGCCCGCCAATATCTTCACGCGGCGTAAAGCCACCGTAGCCCGGCAGCTCCACATAAGTTCCGTAACCCACACCGTAATGGCCGAGCGTGCTGCCGAAGGCGCGCGTCTCTTCTTTTGCCAGTTTCGGGTTAGCCATGGAGGCAACATCGATAAAGCCGCCCATGCCCAGCAGGGTGTTCAGGAAGAAGCGGTTAAAATGCACCATCGCCTTGTACGGATTCCCTTCCACGAAGTAGTTCACCATGGTGGCAGGCTCATCGAGGTTGCTGAGGAAGTTCCCCAGGCCGGTGCGCGCAGGCACCGGCACATAATCACGCCAGGCCACCGCGACGGGACGCACGACATAAGGATCCAACACGTTGTAGTTAAAATTGAACATTGAACGGTTGAAACCCTCCAGCGGATCGGAACGACCCTGTGGTTCATCCCCCGGTTTAGAGCTAGCGCAACCCACCATCAGTACGCTCGCCAGCACTAAGCCCGTCAGGCGATAGTTCATAGTTTTCTCCCTGTACTGTTTTATAAATTATCGCCCAGCGGATGACATTTGCCGGTTAATTTCAACAGCCATCTGCTGCTGCCCGGCAAACGGGGTGACCGCACTCAGCCCGAACCAGTCTCCCGGCTGCGGATTGGCGCTGCCATCACGTGAAATACGCACGCGGACCTGTAACTGGTGCTGCGCGGATAACAGACGCTGCGGCATCATGGCATTGCTGTCATCCAGAGTGAGCGATAAAGGAAAATGGCTCAGCGGTAACTTTTTCACCGCCACGGGGACCGGTGAGTTCCCGTCTGACACGGAAATATACAACACTCCGCCCTCTGGTAACATTTTTTCTGCCGCAGGCGACAGAGCGACCGTTAGTGCCAGCTGGCTATTTTGCTTACCGGATGCGCTTTTGGCCTGCTCGATGCTGCGCTGGATCATCAGCACGCGCCGATCGTCAGCCGGTAACAACTGTAACATCTTTTGCCAGGCGCTAATCGCCTCCGCATAGCGCTGCTGACCAAAAGCATTAAATGCCAATAAGCCCAGCACCCGCAAATCGCTGCCGTCATGACGCGCCATCTCTTCCAGCATTGCCGTTGCCTGGCTGTTGTCCTGCGGATCTTCAGAACGGGTCAACACTTCAGCATAGCTCAGGCGCACTTGCTCATCGGTTGGCGCCAGCTGTAATGCATGACGAAACGCCTGGCTGGCCGTGCTGGCGTTGTTCAGCACCATGCCCAGCCGGCCGAGCATCATCCAGTCGTTGAGATTTGTCGGGTCGCGCTGTAGCTCGCTGCGAATGCCTAATGCCAGGCGCGCCAGCTGTTCCATGCTCAGCGGGCGGGCCTGCGGGTCCATCACCTGGGCACGCAGCGCGGGCAGTTCGTTGTTCACCTGCTGCCACGCCAGCACCTGCGACAGGCCACCGGTTTTCAGATAGAAACCGATGCTGACGGCAAGCAGCAGCAGCACGCCCGGCAGCAGCACCCAGCGGCTGACCTGACGTTCAGCTTGGGCGGAGTGCGGCGGCACGTCCAGCAGCAGCGTTTGCTGCAGTTCGCGCACCATCTCCGGTCGCTCGGCCACCACGCCCTGCGCTTCATCTTCTTCCAGCTCGCGCAGGCGCTGATGATAAAAAGTCTGGTTCAGCGTATCGCGGTCACTCACGCTGCCGCTATTTCTGCGCCAGGCCAGAACAAACAGCAGGCAGGCGGCGATCAGCAGCGCCAGAAGGGTTAGCAAAAGTGCGCTCATGGTTGCTTCCTGTTATTTAACAACGCATCCAGCCGCTGCTGCTCGGCGGCATCCAGCTCGACATGCGGCGTGCGTTTGCGGCTGCGCAAAATAATCACCAGCGCGCCAATTATCACAAACAGCGCCGGGCCAGCCCACAGGATCAGGGTGGAGGCAGTCAGCGGCGGCTGATAAGAGACAAAATTACCGTAGCGCGCCACCATATACGCCTTCACCTGTTCCGGCGTCTGCCCTGCGCGCAGCAGCTGATACACCTTGAGGCGCATATCCCCGGCGATCATCGCGTTTGAGTCGGCAATGCTGTTGTTCTGGCATTTCGGGCAGCGCAGCGATTCGGTCAGATGGCGGTACTGCTGCTCCTGGGTGACTGAATCAAACTGATAAGTATCGATATTATCGGCCAGCGCCAGGCTGCTAAACAGCAGTGACGCCATAAGGATCAGAATAGATTTCACGAACCGCTCTCCTGGCTATATTTCTGCCACAGCGGTTTGACTTCGTCATTCCACACGCGCTCGTTGAGATCGCCCGCGTGGCGATAGCGGATAATCCCGTGACCGTCGATCAGGAAGGTTTCAGGCGCGCCGTACACGCCCAGATCCAGCCCCAGCATCCCGTCGCCGTCATACAGGCTCAACGCATACGGGTTACCCAGCGTATTGAGCCAGTTAATCGCTTTCTGGCGGTCGTCTTTATAGTTCAGGCCCACCACGCGCACGCCTTTGGTCGCCAGCGTGTTGAGGTACTGATGCTCCGCGCGGCAGGTTGGGCACCAGGTAGCCCAGACGTTCAGCAGCAGCGGTTTACCGTCGGTCAGCACTGACTGGTCAAAGGTTTTGCCCGGCTGGTCGAGTGATTCCAGCTTAAATACCGGCACCGGCTTGCCGACCAGCGCCGACTCCAGCCGCGTCGGATCATCGCCGTTGGCGTTACGGGTCAGCTGCCACAGCAGCGCCGCCGCCAGCAGCAGAAACAGGATCAGCGGGATATAAAGGATTTTCTTGCTCATGCCAGCTCCTTCTGCGCTTTCTTACTGGCGCGATAGCGCGGGTCGAGCAGGCAGAAAATGCCGCCCACCGCCATAAACACGCCGCCAAACCAGATCCAGCGCACAAAAGGTTTGTAATAGATGCGTACCGCCCACGAATTACCGCCCAGCTCTTCGCCCAGCGCCGCATAGAGATCGCGCGTAAAGCCGCCGTCGATCGCCGCTTCGGTCATCATGGTGCGCGCCACGCTGTAGTAACGTTTTTCCGCGTGCAGCGTGGCCTCATGTTTACCGTTGCGCGTCACGTCGATAATGCCCACGCCGCCGGAGTAGTTCGGTCCCTGCAGGCTTTGCACGTCGCGGAAGGTGAAGTGATAGTTGTGGATATCCACGCTGTCACCCGCCTTCATACGCACATCGCGCTCCACGCTGTAGTTCTGGCTGAAGGCGATGCCGATCACCGTTACCGCCACGCCGAGGTGGCCCAGCACCATGCCCCAGTGGCTGCGCGACAGATGGCGCAGCCCGCGCAGGAAGCTGTGGCGGTGAGTGGCGCGCTCGTGCAGCTCCAGCAGCGTCAGGATAATCACCCAGATCGCCATCATCAGCCCCACAACCGTCATCGCTTCAATGCGGTCCTGCATCAGCCACGGCAGCAGTATCGACAGCAGCAGGGTAGCAACCACGGCAATCGCCAGCCGCTTCCACAGCTTCTGCGGCTCATCGCGACGCCAGCGCACCAGCGGACCGATGCCGAGCATCAGCGCCAGCGGAGCCATCAGCCAGGTAAACAGCGTATTAAAGAACGGCTCGCCGATGGAGATGGTGCCCAGCCCCAGCTGTTTATGCACCAGCGGCAGCAGCGTACCGAGCAGCACCACCAGCATCGCGGCAATCAGCAGCACGTTGTTGCCGAGCAGGAAGGATTCCCGCGACCACACCTCGTTCTGCACCCGGCTGCGCACCTTGCTGCCCTTGATGGCGTACAGCAGCAGCGAACCGCCGATAACAATAATCAGGAAAGCGAGGATAAACATGCCGCGCGCCGGATCGGAGGCAAACGAGTGCACCGACACCAGCACCCCGGAGCGCACCAGGAAAGTGCCCAGCAGGCTGAGGGAGAAGGCAGCGATCGCCAGCAGCACGGTCCAGGCCTTAAAGGTGCCGCGCTTCTCGGTAACCGCCAGCGAGTGGATCAGCGCCGTTCCGGCCAGCCACGGCATAAACGAGGCATTCTCGACCGGATCCCAGAACCACCAGCCGCCCCAGCCAAGCTCGTAATAAGCCCAGGCGGAACCGAGCACGATGCCGATGGTGAGGAACACCCAGGCCGCCGTGGTCCACGGACGCGACCAGCGCGCCCAGGCGGTATCCAGCCGTCCGGCCATCAGCGAGGCAATCGCAAAAGCGAACGCCACCGAGAAGCCGACATAGCCCATATACAGCAGCGGCGGGTGGAAGATCAGCCCAATATCCTGCAGCATCGGGTTCAGGTCGCTGCCGTCGATAGGGAAGTCCGGCAGCGTGCGGGTAAACGGATTCGAGGTTAGCGTGATAAACAGCAGGAAGCCGAGGTTGATCATCCCCATCACCGCCAGCACGCGGGCAATCGCCTCCAGCGGCATCGCGCGGCTGAACAGCGCCACCGCCAGCGTCCAGGTGCTCAGCAGCAGCACCCACAGCAGCAGCGATCCCTCATGCGCGCCCCAGGTGGCAGCCACCCGGTAGTAAACCGGCAGCAGCGTATTGGAGTTGGTGGCCACATACGCCACGCTGAAATCATTCACCACAAAGGCGTGAACGAGGATAATAAACGCTGCCGCGATACAGGCAAACAGCCCGTAGGAGAGCGGACGGGCCAGCCCCATCAGCCGACGATCGTGGCGCGCCGCGCCCCACAGCGGGTAGACGCTGAGCAGCAGGGAGAGCGCCAGCGCCAGGCACAGCAGGAAGCTGCCGATTTCGGGGATCATGACTGGCCTCCGTTATTGTCGTTAGCGGCAGGATGGGTGTGATTCTTCTTCATCGCGTCACTGATTTCCGGTGGCGTGTATTTTTCATCGTGCTTGGCCAACACTTCTTTGGCGATAACGTGCGTACCGTCCTGCAGTACGCCCTGCGCCACTACGCCCTGCCCTTCGCGGAACAGGTCAGGCAGAATACCTTCGTAGCTGACGTTAATCACCGCGCTGTTGTCATACAGCTGGAAGGCGACTTTCAGCGTATCCGGGTCGCGCTTAACGCTGCCCGGCATCACCATGCCGCCAATACGCAGCCGCTGCCCCGGCTCCGGCTTAACGTGGGTTTCACCTTTGCCATACACCACTTCACCAGGGGTGTAGAACAGATCGATATTAGAACGCAGTGCGTACATCACTAAAGCCGTTGCCAGCCCCAGCCCGACGAGCACCACCATCACCAGCATCAGGCGATTTTTACGACGGGGATTCACGATGGCTCTCCTGCCGCTTCACCGGCGTTTTTTTTCACTTTTGCCGCACGAATGCGCTGTTCACGCGCCTGGCGCTGACGAATATCCGCCAGCAGCCGACGACGTTGTAAAACGGTATGCAGTACCAGGCCGCCAAGGGCAACCAGCGTACAGATTACGGCCAGCCAGACATAGAAGGCGTAGCCACCCATGGCAAAGAAGTCGTGCCATGTAGAGAATGCCGGCGTCATGATTTACGCCCCCCTTTTGCCGCCACGGCAGCCACCCACGGGCGGTGGCGCTCGCTCAGCAGCAGCAGATTGCGCAGGCGCATCAGCGTCAGGGTGACGAATATCAGCAGATAACCGAGGATTGACCAGCGCAGCGGCGTGCGCATACTCGGGTCTATCGCCTGCTGCAACACCCCGCTTGACCCCTGGTGCAGCGTGTTCCACCACTGCACCGAGTAGTGAATAATGGGCAGGTTAACCACCCCAACGAGGATCAGGATACTGGCCGCGCGGCCCGCCATGCGGCGGTCGTCAAAGGCGTGATAGAGCGCGATAGTGCCCATATAAAGGAACAGCAGTACCAGCTCCGAGGTCAGGCGTGCATCCCAGATCCACCAGGTCCCCCACATCGGCTTACCCCATGCGGAACCCGTCACCAGAGCAATAAAGGTAAATACCGCCCCCACCGGAGCCATTGCGGCGGCGGCAAGATCGGCGGTTTTCCACTGCCACACCAGCCCGACAAAGGCCGTAATCGCCATTGAGGCATAGATGCCCATTGACCACATCGCGGCAGGCACGTGGATATAGATGATGCGATAGCTGTTACCCTGTTGATAATCTGATGGGGCAAAACCGAATCCCCATGCCCAGCCCAGCAGCAGCGCCGCGATGCCGGGAATGGCAAACCACGGCACAAAACGGCCGCATAACGGGTACAGCCGCTCGGGCTGGCCCAGTTGATGTATCCATTTCCACATTATTATTTTGCTCACAATAAAAGAAATCGTTCTGGTATCTGCATCGGAACTGCCGCGCGCACCGGTCTCTGTTAGCCGTTTAGTGCACGCTTACCCGTAAAGCTACTGCGGTGGCAAACGGCGCCAGCGTGGCGCTCCCCACCAGCAGCGCGCCGAGAATGGCCAGGTAACCATCAATCGGCAAGCCCATCCCGGCAGCATCAATCGCCGCACTGGCAAAAATCAGCACCGGTACCGCCAGCGGCAGCACCAGTAAACTCAGCAATACGCCACCGCGCCGCAGCCCGACCGTCAGCCCGACGCCAATGGCACCGAGGAAGCTCAGGGTGGGTGTCCCCAGCAGCAGGGTCAGAGCTACCGCGCGCCAGCTGGCAAAATCCAGCGACAGCAGCAGCGCCACCAGCGGCGACAGCAGCAGCAGCGGCAGGCCGGTGACGATCCAGTGCGCCGCTACCTTGCCCAAAACCGTTATCGGCAGCGGTGCGGGCAGCAGCAGCAGCTGCTCCAGCGAACCATCGAGAAAATCATCGCGAAACAGTCTTTCCAGCGCCAGTAGCGAGGAGAGCAGCGCCGCAACCCAGACAATCCCGGGGGCAATTCGCGCCAGCAGCTGCGGCTCCGGGCCGATGCCGAGTGGAAACAGGGTAATCACAATCAGGAAAAACCACAGCGGATTAATAATCTCCGCGCCGCTGCGAAAGGCAATGCGCAGTTCACGCTTGAGTACGCGCCAGAACATCACGGCTCCCCTGCGCAAGTGAGACGAATACGGCTGACGCGCTGAGCGGCCCCTGGCAGATCCTGATGGGTTGTGAGGATCACTGCCCCGCCCTGCTCTGCGTGCTGCACAAACAGCGCCATCAGTTTCTCCACGCCGGATTTATCGATTGCCGTCAGCGGCTCATCGAGGATCCACAGTGCGGCCTGGCTCAGCCACAGCCGCGCCAGCGCCACGCGCCGCTGCTGCCCGGCGGAAAGGGCTGCGACGGGCACATCTTCATAACCGGTGAGGTCAACCTGCTCAAGCGCCTGAAACAGCTCATCCGCCGTACGTTCGGCATGCCAGAAACTGAGATTTTCAAACGGCGTCAGCACCGCCTTCACCCCCGGCTGATGGCCGAGGTAGAGCAGGCTGGCATGATAGCTTTCGCGCTGGCGCTGGATGCTTTCCTGCTGCCAGAGGATCTCTCCCTGCTCCGCCCGGCTGAGGCCGGCAAGAATTCGCAGCAGTGAGGTTTTCCCTGCCCCATTCGCCCCTTCAACCTGCACAATTTCACCCGCCGCAACGGTAAAGCTGAGATTGCGAAACAGCGCCCTTTCGTCGCGAACACATGTCAGATTTCTGGCTGCCAGCATGGGAGGAAGATCACACTTTGTTAAATTTGATGGCGAATAGTACCACAGGCTTTACGTTCGCTGAAACGCGGCAGGTCGCGCCCGGCGCGGTTTTGCGGCTCTGTACGCCCTAAAGCGCACAAAAACAGCTGAAAACATCGCTGCGGTTAAAGCTTTGTTACTCTTCTTATAAAATCTACTTACATTTCACTTTTTAGCGACAATACCCGCTACGCTTATCAGGACACTTTATTACTGGGGGGGAAAAATGGATAACACACAAAAAGAGACTGAAAATCAGGTTGAGAGCGAAGAGAGCGAACAGGGCGAAGAGATCGAGGTGGATGAGGAGGCGTTGCCCTCACGCGCTGCTGCGGTCCATGAACAGATCCGCCAGGAAGGTGAAAAGGAGTTAGAGCGTGATGGGCTGGCGCTGCTGTTTTCCGCCATCGCGGCCGGGCTGTCGATGGGCGCATCGCTGATGGCAAAAGGGATCTTTCAGGCCAATCTGCATGACGTCCCCGGGGGGTTTCTGCTGGAAAACCTCGGCTACACCTTCGGCTTTATTATCGTCATTATGGCGCGCCAGCAGCTGTTTACTGAAAACACCGTGACGGCCGTGCTGCCGATAATGCATAAACCTAGCGGCAGTAACCTGCTGCTGCTGCTGCGCCTTTGGGGGCTGGTCCTGGTCGGGAACCTGGTGGGTACCGCGCTGGCGGCGCTGGCCTTTACCCATATGCCCATTTTTGACGATACGGTGCGCAGCGCCTTTGTCAGCATCAGTCAGAAAGTGATGGAGAATACGCCGGGAGAGATGTTTGCCAATGCGGTGGTATCCGGCTGGATTATCGCCACTATGGTATGGATGTTCCCTTCCGCTGGCGGCGCGAAAATCTGGATTATTATCCTGATGACCTGGCTGGTAGCGCTCGGCGACCTGGCGCATATCGTGGTCGGTTCGGTTGAGATCTTCTATCTGGTGTTTAACGGTGAGATCCCGTGGCAGCAGTTTATCTGGCCCTTTGCCCTGCCGACGCTGGCGGGTAATATCATCGGCGGCACCTTTATCTTTGCCCTGATCAGCCACGCGCAGATCCGCAACGATATGAGCACCGAGGCCAAAGCTAAAGCGCAGGCCGAGGCGAAGCGTAAGCAGCATAAAGAGAAGAAGGATTGCGCGGATTGATGGTTAAACGCGCAGTCAGTCAGGTAACTGGTTAATCCGCGGCGATAATTGCGCTATACTGCGCGCCGCGGTCCCCTTAGTTAAATGGATATAACGAGCCCCTCCTAAGGGCTAGTTGCAGGTTCGATTCCTGCAGGGGACACCATTTACCAGTTCGCCACCCTCCGCAGTAGTCCGCTAAATCCCTTTAAACTCAGCACTCACTTAAATTACCAGTTCGCCATAGTTCGCGATGGTTCGTTGACAGCCGCACTCTTAAGCGGGTAAAAAACGAGTAAATAAATTTACCCACCGGAATTTTACCCATGCTGACCGTGAAGCAGATAGAAGCAGCAAAGCCAAAGGAAAGGCCATACCGACTACTGGACAGCAACGGTCTCTATCTGTACGTGCCCGTCTCCGGCAGGAAGGTATGGCAGATGCGTTATAAAATTGACGGGAAGGAAAAGGTTTTAACGGTGGGGAAATACCCACTGATGTCTTTGCAGGAAGCGAGGGATAAAGCATGGAGCGCCAGAAAGGAAGTGTCTGATGGTGTGGATCCGGTGAAGGCAAAGAAGCAGGCGGTAGCTGATAACACCTTCGGGGCAATATACGCCGAATGGTACGACCACAAAAAACAGGTGTGGTCTGCCGGGTATGGCGACGAGCTGTCCCGTATGTTCCGTGATGACATCCTTCCAATGATCGGCGCCATGGATATTAACGACATCGAGCCAATGAAGATTTTGGAAGTCATTCGCCTGTTTGAATCTCGCGGTGCCATGGAGCGCGCAAATAAAGCCCGGCGCAGGTGCGGGGAAGTATTCCGGTACGCGATAATTACCGGGCGAGCCAAATATAACCCGGCGCCTGACCTGGCTGACGCAATGAAGGGATATCGGAAAAAGAACTACCCTTTCCTTCCCGCCGACCAGATACCTGCGTTTAATAAAGCGCTGGCTGGCTTCTCCGGGAGCATCGTTTCAAAGGTGGCAACGCAGGTTCTTCAGTACACGGCGCTCCGAACTATCGAACTGCGCTCCATGCTATGGAAGGACATCGACTTTGAAACCAGGACTATCACCATCTCCGAAAAGGTGATGAAGGGTCGGCGAATTCACATCGTTCCGATGTCACAACAGGTCGTGGATTTGCTTGAGGGGTTAAAGCCCATAACGGGACCAATATCAGATTTTGTGTTTGCCGGAAGGAATGACAAAAAGAAGTCCATTAGCGAAAACGCCGTTCTTCTTGTCATCAGGCAGATAGGATATGAGGGGCTTGCGAGCGGGCATGGGTTCCGCCACCAGTTCAGCACAATCATGAACGAGCATGAGTGGCCTGCTGATGCCATTGAGAAGCAGCTTGCGCACGCCAACAGCGGATCTGTGCGCGGAATCTACAACCACGCGCAGTATCTTGATAAGCGGCGCGAGATGATGCAGTGGTGGGCTGATTTTTTGGATGGGAAGTTTTCTTAATTTTGTAAGGGGTTTTCATGCAAGAACGAATTATCACACAAAAGCGTCTCAAGGAAGTTTTGACATATAACCCTGAATCCGGTGATTTCTTTTGGAGGGAAAGCAAAGGTTGCGCCGCCGCAGGGAAGAAAATAGTATCCGTTGATAGTAGTGGATATTTTAAATTAAAAGTAGACGGTAACTATTATCTTCTTCACCGGCTTGCATGGCTTTATACATACGGGGTGTACCCATTATCATGCATTGATCACATTAATAGAAACAGACGTGATAATCGCATAAGCAATCTTCGACTGGCCACCAATGCAGAAAATTGCAGAAATGCAGGGATGAGGAGTGATAACACCAGTGGAGTCACTGGCGTTGGCCGCATAGGCAGTAAATGGAGAGTCAGGATAATGGTCGATGGGGTTACGTTGCACCTTGGAAGCTACAATGACATTGAATTAGCGGAGTTGGTAGCAGTGGAGGCAAAAAACAAATTTCACGGCTCTTTCTCGTCGGCAAAGAATGACTGGATTGACGGAAAGGTAACGATTAAAGCGGGGAGCTAGCCCCGCCCATCAAATCGCCGGCCCGTTGAAATCATGATGCTGCGTAATCGTCAGCACGACGGTCCCGATCACAATCACCTCGCTCAGCGCCTCGCCTTCAAAATTCCTTTCTCTTGACTATTTCAGATATCCGGGGCTATATTCCCCGTGCAGCCGCAAAATCGGTTGCCGGGATTGGTCTCCCGGATATCTAACACGGCGCATACCACGCCTGACGTGGTTTTTTTATGCGCATAGCACAGTCACATCAAAATTATGGTGGGTTGTGTGGGGGCTTCTACGGAAGCGCCGGGTTCGTGTTAGCCGGTAAGACCAACTCCGCACAACTCACCACCCAAGATTGGTCTCGAAGGTGGTGTAAGTCTCACTAACACGAGGTCATTACTATGTCAGCATTAGCTAACCATCATGTATCTTTTTCATTTCAAGAATCCCATGACATACGCATCCAAGTGATCGGCGGTGAACCTTGGTTCTGCCTTAAAGATGTGTGCGATGTATTATCTGTTGCAGTTGCCAGTCCATCGCGCTTTCAGATGGATATCAAAGGGGTTACAAAAAATGTAATCCCTACCGATGGCGGCAAGCAGCAACTGACATTCGTCAACGAACCGAACCTGTACCGCGTCATCTTCCGAAGCAACAAGCCAGAAGCAAAACAGTTCCAGGATTGGGTGTTTAACGAAGTGCTGCCAACGATCCGTAAAACTGGTCGTTATGAAAAGCAGCCGCAATCCGAACCTCTTTCCCCTGCCGATATGGGAAACCTAAAGCGCCTTGTGTGGCTGATGACAAATGGAATGAAGTTCGATCAGGCATGGAATGCTGGAGTCTGGTACTGCCTACGCTCTGCCACCGGGCGACCATCTCCGCAGCCTTTCTCTGTAGAAGACTTGCCTGTACTGGGCGAAGAGTGCCGCCGAATCATGAAAATAACATCAGCTGTGCATGCTGCATTCTATGACTTCGAGAAGCAGGTTATTAGCAAGGTCGTTCGCAAGCGCGGAGCAATCGAACCGCTGCTTAACGATATGCGCCACAAACTTATGGAACTACAAAATCAGGAAAGCACCGGAGCGCTAATGCTTGATAAGCTCAGCGAGCACGGCGTGAAAGAGTTGCTTAGTCGCCAGTGATGGCGATGGCGCACGGAAGCGCCATACTTAACCGGGTTAGCAGGGAAAATTGTCAGGATGATGATTGGTAAGAGCAAAACCCGCATGTGCGGGTAGTTAATCAGAATAGCTCAGGATAGATTTTTTTAAGATTCCTTCCAAAGATAGTCGACCCTTCAAGAGTAAAATGATTTGTGTCAAAATACTCAAATTTCTTATCTTCCGATATTATTTCGCATTTTTGCTCTACTCCGCATTGTGCGCGCAACGCGTCAATATAAAATATGTTAAATTTATCAAGACCAGAATTTGCGAAAAAGTTTATTAGATCTGTATTCAAAGAAAACCTACTCACATCATAATATCTTTCCGCAAATTTATTTACCATGCTAGGGTTTACGCTTTTATTTTTCATAGCTTCAACTACAATTTCTGAAGCTGACATCTCAAAATCCATCTTAGGCCCAACAACATAAATTGGCGAATCAGTCCTACTTCTCAACTCACGAAGAATTTTATTGGTATCACCAATATCAACCACCTTCCAGTTGTCGTGCATAATTATGATATCAGCATCTTTTATCCCCTTGAAACTTAACACGCTATCCAAGACTTTATCACAGTGCTTAATATCAGCCGTGGAGTTTGGTGTGTATCCAAAATTACTACATAAATTTGTCGTCCTCAGGTAGCTAATTTCACCTTTTAATCCATTCTCAACAAGTGCATATGTCAAATCGACGCCGTGAGAATTTCCAATGATTATTATCTTCTTTTCACCATTCTTAGGAATTGGGTGCAGTTTATCCCCATCAACCCAATACCGTGCCCTCTCCTTAGCTAACTGCGATGGAGTAATGAGAGCAAAGGGAAATCTTGAAGGAACTCCGCTATCACTTAGCACATATGCTGAAACTTTATATGGAATAAAAACCACAACAAAACAAAATATCAACTCTCTATATTTATAAGTCGAATTTTTCTTTAAAATATTTATCGAAGGCCTTTCAACTAAGTGATAAGAGAGGCTACCAATTAAAAAAGACAGAGCAATAGCAGAAATAACATAGGTACTACCATCAAAGCCCATGAAATTAATATAAACAAAAATAGGCCAGTGCCAAAGATAAACTGAATAAGATATTTTACCAATGTACTGAAATACAACATTATCTGTTATAAAAAAATTAGAGCTACATCCCAATATAAATATAGCCCCACCAAAAACCGGAATAACTGCATTTATACCCGGCCATGAGCTCATGTTATTGAATAGTATTACAGAGCCCATAACCAACAAAATACCTAAAAATTTAAACTCTCTAGCTCTCTTAATCTTTATTATAGAGGAAATGCTAAAAATAGCACCTCCAGCCAGCATTTCCCAAGCTCGATAGTAAAGCAAGTAAAATGCTGAAGATTTATTTACACTAACCATATGGCAGGATGCAATTAGAGAAGCCAGCATAAAAAATGCTAGTATGAATGGCATATTTCTCTCAGAAACAACCTTTCTTAAAAGCATTATTAAAATTGGATATATTATATAAAACTGCCACTCAACAGAAAGTGACCAAGTGTGCAACAGCCATTTCTCTTTTGATGAAGAATCAAAATAGTTTATGTTATGAAAATAATCTATGTTTGAATAAAATAAAACACTAGACTGAACATGTGATGCTAGAGTATTAAAATCTGTTGGTATCAAATAAAACCACCCAAATGCTAAAACCGACATGCACAGAACAGCAAGGGCTGGAATAATTCTCCTAGCCCTTTCAAGGTAGAATTCAGCCAGATTAAAAGTGCCGTTTTCAGCTCTTGTCAGTATGATCCCTGTCATCAAAAATCCAGAGATGACGAAAAAAACATCAACCCCAGCAAAACCACCGCCAAACCCTGGCACTCCGAAGTGATAAAGAACTACTGAAAGAACAGCTATAGCCCTTAACCCATTAATATCCTTGCGAAATTTCAAATCGATAGCCTCAGTTATGATTTTTCACAGATCATAACTGTTTCTTTACTCAGAATCAGCAAGAACTTAAATAACGTTAGTGACTTCTCCCGAAACTATTACCTTAACACCTTGCCCACCCGCATCCTCCCCTCTCAGCGTCATGCCAGCCCTTCCTGTATTGCTACCAAAGAGAATATCAAGACCAGAAACTGGACTAAAGTAGTTGTTAAGCGTTTTATAGCTTGCGGCCGGGGTGTCAGAAATGGCTGAACCGATTATTGAGGTTTGCCCTTTTCTCTCCAGATATCCTGTAAGGCCGGTTGCCCTTCTTACAGTTGCACTCAGATTAAATGTATGTCCATCGTATCCTTTCATTGAACTATCTTGGGTGAACCTAAGAACCTCTGTAGCCCCAGGTGAACTTTGTGATGTAGATAACCCAGTAAATTTAAAACTTGTTATTGAGTTAGGTGTCTGAGAGCTATCATAGAACCTCTCAGTTTTTATTGACTTGAAAATATACCTACCATTAACGTATATCCCCTGCAGGGAATGCAGATTTTGACTAATGTCTACCTCAGGCCAGTTGTATAAATCAATGTTGTCGTTTACTGACATTGTTGTTCTTTCGTTAATGTTAACTGCAATTGTGAACTCATTAGTTATTCCTGAAATCTTTATGCTGGACCTTCTGTCAATTCCAGAGTCTATAGTAACAGAAGGATTTGCTTGAGCGAACGACGCACCATGAATGTCAAGTCCATCGACATAGCCATAAATAAACACCCTAGATTCCTCAGCATACAAACCATGTATTTCTGTCGCACCTGAATTCCACACTTGCAGTTGCCCAACTTCTACTGTTCCAGTTAACGATGTTCCTATAACAGGTACTAAAACAGCAGAGCCATTTGTATGAGAACTAGATAATGGCTTATCTAAGGTTAGAATATTACCTGATATCCCTATTATGTATGGAGCTTCAAGAGTTGTCCCGCCCTGTATTTCAATGATGTCAAAAATAGTAAATCCAGTTGCCGACGCTACGGTAATAGTTGTAGATCCTGCACTTGCAGCTGCTGCAAGAGTTGTTCTCGGACCTCCAATAGCACACGCCACTGTAGTCGATGCCCCTCCAATATATCCATCCAGTTTGATTGAGTTATACCGAGCACGCAGGCCGTATTGCGTAACAGTTGCCCCGTTAGTGCGGGAACCCGTAAGACCAGTCCAATGTACTACCAATGCACATATATCGATGTTAGACCAGCGATGACCAACTGATTTATAGCTCAATTTTGCATAATGGGCTGTACAGACGCTTCGAGATGCTGCGCTGGCGCCATTGCCGTCAATATTTCCGTCCAGCATGAAGCCGCCTACCTCTTGGTAGAAGTGCAATTTGTCCCTGTTGCGGTCGCGAGGGTCAATGCCGAGATGGTGCATCGAGATACCAGAGGTGGTAGATACCAGCATCGTGCTATCCCATCCAGCACCCCAGAACCGGAACGCACGCTTATCAACATCCAGCGTGAAAGCGCCAATCTGATAAATGCCAGCAGGGAATGACAGGCTGCGAACGATAGCCTGTGCGCGAGCTACACGGTTTCCTTCATCGACTGCTGCCACGTTCTGAGCTGCTGTACCGCCAAATGCAAACTCAGCATAGTTCATATCTGCGCGGCAGATAAGGTTAGCAAACCCTCCATTACCAAGGCTCACAGAGTAAGTCGTGGTGTCTTTTACTGTCGAAATCAGCCATTTTGATTCCTGCTTCACGCCGTACTGATTAGCGAAAGTCACCGCTACCATTCCGTTAATCAGTGGGATGGTATTACCCGATATGGCTTTGCCGGCGATCATATCGGTCACGCTGTTGAAGTTGATGGAGATATTGCTGTTCACCCACGAGCGGAGTGTGGCATCCCCAATCGATAGCCAGGCTCCCGTTCCAGTTCCGCCTGCAGATGCTGGCGTTGAACCTGCTGCCACAATTTTCGGCAGAGCACCGTCCCAGCGGTAATACTCTCCGTCTGTTGTGTCTTTCAAAATCTGATTCGGCAGGGTAATGGTGGAACCAGCCTGGAAGGTTCCCACCGGGATCCATCCGTATTGTGCGATAGCCTGCTGTGCCAGCCAGCGCAGGCCCTCAATGGTGTAGTGTTCGCCTCCAAATCTGTCAGCATATTTAAGCGCCAGAGAGGTGACAAACTCGTCAATTTTCCCCGCGTTGAATTTTAGGTCGCGAGGTGATTCGGACGGTACGGCGTCTTGCGTTGGTGTGGTAGCCATAATTTTCCCATGAGGATTCGACGCTGAAATCAGCGTTATCGTTGTGGTGGTTTTGAATGCCCGCGAGTGCGGGCTTATTGGTGGTGTTTCTAATTATGCAACGTCGGCGCCGTGAATCAGATGTCGTAGCGCCTTGATACCTTCTGCGTTGTAGCGGAATGCTTCAACCTGCTTACTGCTGTAGGCTGACTTATCCATTACGAAAATTCCGTACTGGTCAGTCTTCAGGTCATTAAGATTGGCGATGCGGCCAATCTTCTGTGCTGATACCCCGAGCATATCGCCAACCTCGCTAGCTGTATGGTAATGCTCCTCCATCTTAGGCAGCGGCAAAAGCTCAATCCCGGCCGCATCATTCACCGCGCGGGCCATCGCAGTCTGCTTTGCCACGTCGCTCAGCTTGGGCATGAATGAAAGCGCCATGCTCATTGCCTCAACTTCCATCTTAATGGCGCGAGCGCGACGATACTCAGGCAAGTGCGACTTAGACTTTTGCGGCAGAACCTCACCAGACTCAAGCTGACGCCAGCGGGTTGCCACCTTGTGACGCAGCGGAATGCTGTAGCCAGTCATTAGGGTGAGAGTCAGGTCTTGGTCTAGCCAATACTCTTGGTAGGTGCGCCCTTTACCATCTTGGTAATCAGCCGAAAACTCGGCCGATTGAAAATTGAGCGCTTCAAACATCTTGCGACAATCTTCCAGTACATGCTTATGCTGCTTCCCAGTCAATTTTGCAATCTCACGGCTCGACATTTTAGTGACAGCAGATCTTTGTTTTGCTACAGTAAGTTTAGTCATTTAGACCTCGAAGTTTTATTTGACACCTGATAGCCAGCAGCTAGACCCTGCTGGTTTTTCTTTTTGCGCCATCCCATACGCCAATCAGTGAATCCCCCTTGTATCGCGTAATTTCCTGAACATGCCTTCAGCGTTCACTACTGACCTTTCAGCCTTGTCCAAGTTTGCAGCCTCTCGCAAAAGAGCCTCTTTGGTCCCCTGCGTGAAGAAGCGCGTCTCATGCGCCAGGTCGTAGAAGAATCCTGAGAACTCTGAGCGCAGCTGCTTCATAGCCGGGTAAACCTGTTTGCCAGCCTGTTGCGCCTTCTCCATCCACAATTGCATGTAGCAGAGATTCACCACTTCCTCGTCGCTGAACTGTTTGGTTGCTTTAGTCGGAAGTGATTCCTTCCCAACGAACTCACCTTCAATGACTTTCCCGGCCAGATACTCCACTGCCTCAGCAGTCTGCTTTGCTGACAGCTCGTCGATATGCTTAACGCCGAACTCTTTGTGAACCAGCTTGTAAACCGCCTGATAGGTCATGCCGTACTTACCCATGATGCGGTTGACGATGCCACGCAGCGGTGTGCGATCATCAACGGTTGTCTCCGGCTTGCGGATGGCAGCGCCTTTGGTCCAGTAGTCGTGCAGAGCGGTGAAGCATTCTTCCTGATAGCGCACCAAACGATCGCGAATGTCGTCGCGCACCTTCGCTGGGTTGATACTGAACAGCCAACCGTTTAGCTTCTTCAGCGGGATGCATCCCATCATGCGTTTTTTCAAATCTCCGGCAACCATATTGATATCGATATAGTTGAACTTATCCTTGTTTTGCATGAGTTTTTGCTGCTGAGCACCCCAAGCAAGACCAATGTTCTCGACAATAGGCTTCATTGCCACATAAGCCACGCCCGCCGCCATTGCGGTGATGATGTGCTGGCCATGGAATGGTAAAGAGGTGGTGTTTACTGCTTCAATAATTGCTATACTGTTCATGTTAATTCTTCCGCAAGTTGGGTTAACAAATAGAGGCCCTGACTGTTCTAGCAGTTGGGGCTTCGTCGTTTTTATGTTTCAAGAAGCCCATCCTGCTTTAAGCTCTTCTCTAGGCGCTTTATAAGCTCACTGTTCAATGATCGACCTTCATTTCTTGCCGCTGACTTTAAGATTTCTTTCAGACATGGCGGTAACCGCACTCCTGTTGGAGGGATATCTTTAACTTGATACATGAACTCTCCCAATCACTACATAATGTAGCAACCAATGCTACATCATGAGCGTAGATTGTCAACGACATTTCCACTACATTATGTAGAAGATATGTATAAGGGTGTGGTTATGAAAGGTGCAAGTGCAATCGCTCCTTTAGGTATTCGGTTACCTGAAGAGCTAAAAATTAAAATTCAAGAAAGCGCCGCAGCTAACGGGCGGTCTGTTAACTCTGAAGTTGTATCCTTGCTTGAATCGGCTTTGGGAGAGCAGTCTGGAGAGGTTCGGGGTAAAAATTCACAGGTGATTGATGGACTGCATGAAACAATAAATCAGCTAGTTGAATCAATGAAATTACAAGCCGAATCCATACAGCTTTACAAAGAGCAGGTTATGTTGATAAAGGCTTTGGTAAGGAAGCAAACTGGTTATGACGTTCAGGCATTTCTTGATGCAAATGTCGATTACGAAGCCCTAGGAGTTCCGCGTCCAGATACCTACAAAAAGCCCACCTGAGTGGGCTATCGATGTCAAAAATATCTCGCTGGAAAGAAAACATATGGACAAATTCGATAGAACCATCCAAAGAAGATTGCTGCAGTACTTATGTGACATTTACCCGGCCACAGCTGACAGTCGTTCTCTAACCGAATTCGTTGAAGGCTTTGGGGGTAAAGAAAATTTCACAGCAAACATATTGTATCTGTCTGATCATGGTCTGATTGAGACTAAAGTCAGTTCTGAATTGGCCCGTCGCATACCTATGACAATTGATTCGCTTACAAAGATAACCCATAAAGGGATTGATTTTATACGGGATGATGGAGGTCTGAGCGCAATCCTGAACGTTCAAACCATCAAGTTCCACCGCGATGCCGTGGTTGTGCTTGAAGACCTCATCGCCCTTTCAGGTATGAACGATGCGGAGAAAGAGAAGGCAAAGTCTAAGCTGTCTGAGCTGACGACGGAGTCACTCAAGACTGTCGTCCAGACGGTTACAACTGCCGGGCTAGCAGCTCTAATTAAGTGATCACGACACATCAACAAAAAGCCCACCTGAGCGGGCTTGCTTTTAGGGGTAAATCAGATCGCTGTACTCCGACAGCGTGAATGATGTCGTTCCGTCGGCATTGGGCTTCTTGTCGTCAACTTTCCAGAGCGTTGCATCCATCTCCTGCTGCGTCGCAATGACATAGCGTGATGGCGATTGCACGCTGTACCCGTCGTAAATATTGAGGCTAATATCCGGTAGGGCTGCGGTAAAACCGAAGCGTGTATCTGGCCTCATTGTCGCGGGATAACGCTCTGACGTGCGACCAAGGCTGTCAGTGACGGTGACGAACATCTGGCCGCTAAATGTGATAGCCTCGCTCGTGTCAAAGTCATTCCCTGCCCGGCGCACAACATATCCTGACTGTTGATTGGTGTCGTAAGTGTCCGGCACCTGCACCATATCCCCGACGGACACATACTGGCCGTCAGCCAGCGTTTTGCAGCTCATCTTGCCGCGCGAGTGCACCAGCTTATTGACCTCAACCAGCGCCCGGTCATTGGCCTGGTACTCATTCCGTGAACCATTCAGAGAGATTTTGAGGGGATTCTTGGCAGCCTCTTTCACAATGCCGGTTGAAGTAACCCGGTACCGGATATAGGTTTTCTTGTTTGTTGAAGGGCTTACATACTCAATTTCCACGCCGTCATAGCCGCCTGGCATGGTCATTGAGTAGGACAATTTATACTCGTCAGCGACCATGTTAGAGCGGTTAAAGGTGGTCGCCGGATACTGTACGCGCTGATCGCGAACGAACGAGAGCACGGCATCCTCCCAAAAAGCAACCACACGCGCTACGTTACACGTGGTTTCCGCCCGGTTTCCGAGCGAGATATCCTCGTCGTCGAAGGTATAGTCAAAGTACCCCAGGCGCGGATCCGGCAATGAACCTGCTATCTGATACAGGCCATAAAGGTCAATTGAGCTTTCATCCTCCCCGCCAATAACCAGCCACTGGTGAGCCAGCGCATCGGCAAATGACCGGGACGGCCGCAGGGTGTAATCAACCGTACGCGTCGTCATGCTGTAGCTGATAGTGTGCCGGGTAATGAGAGCGTTGTATTTTCGGTCTCGCACGCCAGTTGCCTGCTCGGTGGCCCTGACCGTCACCCGCACAAGCGTGTCATCAGGATGCACCTCATTATTTCTCACCCTGACAATATGAACCTCGCTCAGCTGCAGCACGCTGGTATCGTTACTGTTGTTGGTCCGATAGACCTGCACTGCATAGCGCCCATATCCAGCCGCTGGCGTGATTTTCACAGTGCGGTAAATTGTGTCCGATCCGCCACTGTTGTTGCTGAGTCCGCCGGAGAAATTCTGCGTAGTCCCGGCTACCGGGTTGTTATCAGCGTCAACTTTCCAGATGGTCCCTGAGTAATTCGCATAGTCACCGTCGCCGAGTTGCGCCTGGAAATGAACCCACAGTTGGCCACCCTCGACCGGAGCAAAAAACGGGCCGACAACCAGGGGCTGGTTGTCATTGAGCACGAATTTTGTGGTGTTAATCGTTGCATTCGATGGCGTGGTTTGCGCATCGCTGCCGCTAAGGTTGTTGAAGAAGAAATTGTAATAACGCACGGGATTAATCGTGGCGCCATTATCGGTAATTGTGGCATTGAACAGGTCGGCATTCAGCGTGATGTCACGCGTCACCGGGCCGCTTGCGGTGTTGTAGGACACGTTGATGACAAACGTTACTGCGTGGGGCTTGCTCAGATTGTAGAAGTAGTCGAACTGTGACTGCAGTACGATTTTCATTGAGACCTGCCCGCCGGAGAACTGGCCGGAAACTACAGTGTTGGCTGTCGCGGAGTAAGCGGGGAATTCGCCACTTTCATTCGGTCCGGGTATCTCCTGGCCGTCAACGTCATCGAATTCGAACCCTTCATAAATCACCGGAATAACTTCACCCGGGCCGAATACCTGATACGAAGCGCCCGCCAGAGAACCGAGCGTTGATTCTGAGTAGCGCACGCTCTCGACGGTGTATTTACCCAGGCCGAAATTCATCCACTCCGTCACGTATTTGACGTTATCGATGAACTCGAACATGGACTGCTGAATGAGGTCCGGGTAAGCCCGCACCTGACCGTAAACGTCCGGCCGGGCCTGATACGTGCGCGCCACATTCGTCTGTCCGGTCAGCTTATTATTCGGCGATTCCTTACTGTTGCTGTCCGCTACAGAAAATGACTGTTTGGGCATCAGGAAGCTGAAAACCTTGCTGACTACTTTGAAAATAGGACTTAGCACATCGCCGATCACGCCTTTGGGCTGGTCGAAAACCTGCACCCTGTCACCCTCAAGCAGCGCAAATCCTACCTCGTCATCCGGGCCCAGCTCCCGCCCGTTGAAAACGACAACAACATCGCTGTGCGTGTCGGCATTCAGCAGCCATTCGGAAAGCAGCGTGCCAGCGGCAACGCTAAATCTCTCGCGCGGCGTGCCGGGCACTCTCTGTAACTCAATCAGCGGCATAGGCCTTGTACTCCAATTTTGTAAACATCCGCTCAACTGCGGCCAGGCGATCGCTGCGAACGGCGCCGTTCTCTCCACGACTGTGAAGCGCACGGCCATCGACTATCACGCCGATGTGCGCCGGGCGATCTCCGTCATACGCAATGAAGATGCCCCCCTCCTCTGGACCCGCCACGCTACACCAGTGGATGACCTCATCGGCGAAACAGGTGATGAAATCGCTGTCGGCCTCATATCCCGCCGAGTGGTGTATTTCACGGCCTTCCACATGGCGATAAAACATCACGACCAGGCCCCAGCAGTCGCATGCGTCGAAAGTGCAGGCGCGGTTGCGCCACGGCACCCCGATCATGCGTGCCGCGAATTCACTAGCCGATTTGCAGGCCGGGCCAGTCTGCTGGGTCATAGGGCCTCCCCACATTTTTGTTCAACGGGTTTGTCATCGACAGAGACACATTCACATCACTGCCATCCATGTTGCAGTCACTCACATACAGCCGCCATTTCTTAAGCAGCGTGCGCATATCTGCGTCATAAAGTGCATATGTCGCGGTGATTGGCTCAATGCGCGCATAGCTCTTCCAGGCCTTCAGCCTTTGCTTGAAATCCTGCGCGAGGCGGCTGAATTTAAGCGTGCTGTCGATTACCGGGGTGCTGCTCTGCTGGCTCTCTGTCAGCTCGAAACGGCACGGCAAGTATTCGCTGCCCGCGATGTTTTTCGGAAATACCTGGTTGTTGACGATGCTGACATAGCCGAATGTGGAGTGATAAAACGTGATGGTTTCGTACTGAATGCGATTGGGCCGCCTCGCTCTTATCTCGCGTAATGTCGGCATCAGGGTAATCTCGGTAGTGATTCGGGGTCGCGATTGTCCGGGTAGCCGGTCACGATGATATCGAGCCAGCTGGCCCACGGCGGCGGCAGTTCGACGATAATATCGTCGTACTCATCGTCCGAATTGTTCAGCTGCCTGCAGATAACGCTACCCGTCCATGTATAGATGCTGCCGGACTGGCTCCAGGTTGGGTATGCAGTAAAATGAAGCTCCTGCACCTCTAATCCTGTATCTCCCGATCCGGTCCCCAGGCGCATCGTGAACCACTGGTTTCCGTTATCGAGGTAGTTTGGGCTGCGCAGCCACTGCATAAACGCCCGGTGCTGGTCACGGGTGAAAATCCACGTCAGGCTGAAAGTAGTCTTCAGGTCGTCAGTGAGCTTCTGAAAAATTGGCGGACCTACCTGGGGAGTCTCTGTCCTGAAGCCTGTATCGGTGCTGGGAGATTTGCCGCTCTTCTGTGCGAGCGGAAGCCATTCAGGATAGGCAATCATTATTACTCCAATTCAGTCAGAAATACCTCTTAAACAAGAATCATCATCATGATAATTAATGTCGAACGAAGTCAGGTCGCCACCATTGGTTACGATAAGATACTCGCTTGATGGAATTACACATTCAATGATGCTTCCCCCAATAGTTGTAATGCGAAAACTTAGTGGTCTGTTTGCACCAAATTTTATCTCCTTTCCTGGTTCTAAATTCGCTATTTCGGTGGCGTTTTTTTTCATATCATCCTCTTGCCCTTCTTGGGGCGCTGTGAAAATTAGAAATAGCCTGACTTATCTCACCACCGTTGGCAATATCAGTGACAATAGTCTGTATAGTGACATTACCGTTACCGTCTGATGTTGCTTGTGTATCTACAGTTGCATTGCTGGAATAGTTCTCAATATTATTGATGATCGTGATTCCACCACCTTGCATATCCTTGTTGCTGATAACTGAACCATTATCGCCAGGTATCATGTACTGCTTACCGCTGCTTGCCTGGTAGATTTCAGGCATTCCACCCTCGCCCACTTGGTACATTGAGCCAGCACTGACAGGCCCACCGTTTTTCCTTTTTCCAGCGATCCCGGTTGCCAGCACTCCAAGAACTGCCCCCAGACCAATAGCTGCTGCAGTACCAAATGATGCTATCGAGGCAACTATCGCGGCGGGAGTCCACGCAGCCGTCGTAGTGGCTGCCGCGGCTGTACTCGCTGCCGTTGTGGTAGCCGTTCCGGCAACCGAGGCCGCTGTGGTAGTGGCAACAGCTGTCGTTTGAGCAGCAGCCCCAGTCACGGCTGACTTAACCCACTCCACCCCCATCTGGACGAATGAGTTGACCAGGCTGTTGAGCACGGTCGAGCCAAGCGAACGCATGGCGTCTTGCGCTGACATACTGCCAGTGATTATTCCGGTCAGTGCGTTTGAAGCATTTCCTGCGAATGAGTCGAACGCGGCCGCAGCTGCATCATTGCCTGCGCTTTGCTGACGCCAGATTTCCCACTGAGCCGCGATTCTTTGCTCTTCATACTGAGTGTTGGCTGCATTTCTCAGCGCCAAACCCTGCTGCTCGGTGATTGTTTTCTGCTGCTCAAACTGCTGGATCAGCGCAAGTTTCTGAGCATTTTCATTCGCAAGTGCCTGCACCGGGTCGACAGTTCCAGCTGCAGCTTGCTGAGGAGTAACGGCCTGGTCTGCGCGAATTTTCGCAAGGTTAGCTTGGTGCTGCTGCTCAAGCTGCTCAGAAGTGGCGTTGTATTGCTCTTGGCTAATTTTCTTTGCAGCAAGCGCCGTGTTTAGATCCTTAACATCCTGGCTGTAACTGGCATTTTCTCTGCTTTCTGGCAGCAACTTCTCTGCGGCGGCCTGAGCGCGGATAGCATTCCCTGTATCCCATTTTGCGGCAGCGTACTGTCCTGCAAGCTTGATGTCATCTTGAGTGGCAGCACTGCCGAGAGATTGCTGCGCTGTTAGGATTGCCTGCTCACGGCTTAATTCTCTTGTAGAGTCAGCAGACAGCGCAGCCTGCTCTTTTAAAGCGGCCAGCTTCTCTGCTATCGACTCTGCTTGTGATGCTGACTTCTTACCCTCGGCATTGTTGGTCTTCTGTGCCTGAGTATTACGGTAAATTTCTGCATATTGGTCCTGCAGCGATTTTACCCGCGGGTCGGTGCTTTTAATGCCAGCGTCTTCTGCGTCATACTGAGCTTGCAGCCTTGCGCGTGCCTCTCCTTCGAGCTTTGAAAGTTCGATTCGGCGCTGTGATTTCTTAATCAGGTCATCTTGCTTCGGATTAGCAGTGCCAGCGCCCTTTACTGCTATATGCTTACTGGAGTCCTCCATGTCCTTAGCTGCTTTAGCGCGGATATGAGCAATTTCTCCTTCGACCTGTTTGAGCTTGCTGGCTGCCTCCCCCCTTCTCTGCTGAAATATTGTGTCAGACTCATACCAGCGTTGCCCGTCCCTAAGCTCTTCGTTGTACTCTTTTTGGAGGGAGATGAGCTTAGGCATGCGGGAAGAATCTCCCACATTCTTGTTGTAAAAGTTGAGGTTGTTGGCAACAGACTGCATCAGACCTGCCAGCTCTTGGGTTAAGCCAATAGACTGATTGAGGTCGTTAATCATATTTTTGAAGGCGACATCAAGACTATTTTTGGCGCGATCCACCGTCACTGGCATTTTTTCGAATTCAGTATTTACATTGCCAGCCTGCTTCTGGATCGCGTTTAGTGCATCCTCCGCTGTCAGCTTTCCTTCCAGCATACGCTGACGCAGCTGCCCAAGTGACAAACCGAGGCCAGCCGCCATTTGTCGCGCCAGTTCCGGCATATTCTCCAGTACAGAGTTGAACTCTTCCGCTCGTACAACGCCACCGGCTATCGACTGCCCGAACTGACGCAGTGCATTCGACATCTCTTCCGCAGATGATCCACCAACCACACCAATTTTCTGAAGCGTGTCGGTCAGCATAAGAACCTGACCGTTAGTTGCTCCCGCTTCTTTCAGGCTGGCGGTAAGGGTTTCCCAAAGTTTCTCTGTACTGGCTAGACTATTGCCTGTATTAGCCGCAATCGCGGATAGTGATGCCATGGTGTTTTTAGCCTCCTCCATGCTGCCACTGAGTCGCGTTACTCGCGCCTGCAGCATTGTCATGTCATCAGCTATTTCAATTAGCTTAAGGGCGGCCTGCACGGTTATGTAGCCCTTAACCAAACTAGCGAGACGCGAGAAGCCTCCCCCTAGTTGCTCTGCTCCTCGACCAGCAGAAGATAGGTTATCACCAGCATTTTTTGCCCCGGAAGAAACCGAACCAAGCGTGCTTGATGCCTTTCTTCCGGAGGAATCTACTTTGTCAAAACCACCACTGGCTGCCTGCGCATTTTTGTTTAACTGCTCAAGCACTACAGAAGCTTTACGACTACCAGTCATAAGCTTGGCTGTTTCTATCTCGATTTCATACTGCAGCTTTCCACCGTCAACTGTCGCCATTGTTTCTCTCCGGGCGTAAAAACCCGCCGAAGCGGTTCACTATCATTTGGCCTTTGAAAGTCTTCTGGCCTTCTTGGCAAGATATTCATCTGCCACGGCTTCGTACTCGTCACGCGTAAAGCCTTTCTGCTCGGGATATTTCGCGGCTAGCATCATTTGAAATTCCGTCATGCTTAACTGCTCTGCTTCGTCCCGACTCATGCCGAAGTGGTTACGTGCGGCGCTGATGTATTCGAAGGCGTTGAACTCAGTAGTAGCTTTGTTGCTCTCATGCCGCTGGAGCTGGCGCACCTTAGCTTTTCCGATTATGCCGTGGGTGATAAGTGACTGGGCGATGAGAACCATGTCACTCAGTGGCATCGCCCCTTTTCGCCAGACGAACGTCCATTTGCCAGACTTGCCGGGGATAATCTCGCCTATTAGCCGAGACAGGTCACGCTCACAACATGCAGTCAATACGCTCATTGCGGCCATAATTGCGGGTTTACCAATCTCCCTGCGGCTCACATGATCGAGCAACCATGCGGGGATGGTTCCGTATGCATCCATGGCTCGCTGAAGCAGCGGTGTAACCTCATCGTTATGCAGGTCATAGAATGCCTGCACGATCTCCTGTGGCTCACCAATGCGGCTCATTGCGGAGAATGATGGCCGGAAGAAATATTCATCTTCACCAGCAGTTATGAGGCACTCACCAATCTCTTTATACGGCGTCATGTGGTCTCCATAATCATTATTAAGGGCTGAAGCCAGCCCTTTGGAATGGTTACGAAGCAGTAACCGTTACTGCTGTGGTACCGGTGAAGCCGCCATCGGTAGACGTGAAGGTAACAGTCGCACTACCTGCAGCCACTGCCGTCACCAGGCCTGTATTGCTCACCGTAGCTTTAGTTGCGTCTGATGTTGTCCATGATCCGGTGCGGTCAGTGGCATTGGTCGGCTGCACTGCCCCGGTAAGCTGGCGCGTAGCCCCAACCACCAGGTTTGCCGTTGCCGGGGTTACTGTAACTCCAGTAGCTGGGATGGTTTCGTCAGTGTCGAGCACTTGAATGGTTGTCGCGTCACCCACTTTGAACTCAGTGGTGAATGTCACGATGTCATTGGTGCCGCCGTCAGAACTCAGCGCCGTTACCACCATATAGCCAATGAAGGTGATTTCACCGTATTCCATGCGAACCCAGATGCCTGGCTGGCGCCTGGCCTTCAGCTCTGCGGCGAAATACTTGATGAAGCGGCCTACGCCGTACTGGTCGAGCTTGCCCTTCTTACGCACCTCACCCTCGAAGCTGATGGTGAAATCAGAGTTGGTGATGATACTCTCGACAAAGCCGCCGCCATCGTCTGCATCAGAAGTGACTGTGTTTGGTGAGAAGTCCCACCCTTTACTCGTTCCGGCGGCCAGCGCTTTCCATTCCGATTCCTGCGGCAGCGTGTCGCTGCAACCATCGGCAACTTCAAGCACAACTGCGCCACCGAACAAACGTTCGTTGCTGTTCTGGCAATCTGCCATGGGTAATTCCTCTTTGACGTTTATTTAGCTGCCGAAGGTGGCAACAAACTGAAGCCGATAGACCAGGCGGCCTTCGGTTGTTTGGACGGGGGCAGGAATGCCGCCGAGGTTTTCCAGGTAGCCAACGCAAGCGTCGACCATTGGGTTTTGCTGAACGAAATCGATGATCGCCTGTACACGCTCATCTACCGCGCCATTGGCACCTTTCGCACCGATAACATCGACCATAACGTAATAGTCACCGCCAAGCTGGTTGCGGACAGGTCCGCCGCCATTAGGACGGAAAACCATGAAGTTATCGGTGAGCTTTCCTGTGTCATTCCACACAAGAAGCTGAGGAAGATAGCCGGTAGTAAGTGCTGCATCATTGAAGTAGTTCAGCACGCGCTTGTGCATCGGAGGGGTCACAGTGACATCTCCTTTTTAATGGTGCGGTCGATGAGTTCGCGAGTATCCTCGAAGCCTTTGGTGAGGAACTCTTTCTGCGCCGTAGCCCGGCGGAAGGTCTGCGGCACATTCGGATCGTGAACATAAACCGCATAGTTAGCCGAGTAGCCAACCCGCCCGGTTAGCCGCGTCCCTTTTATATCGAGCTCGCGATACTGGCTGTTGATTAACGTTGAGGTGTCGATAGGTGTGTATAGCGCAGCCTGCGATGAGCCGATAATCATAGCGCTCTGCAGCGCCCTCACCGCTTTACGGCCCTGAATATCACCCACCAGACGATTGAGGTTCTGCTGAGCTTGACGGATGCCTTTAACTTTCACGCCCATATCAGACTCCTGTCAGAATTGCGAAGTCGTCAGAGGTTCGCTCGAATGTGTCAGCATACCGAATGGCCTGCATCACCTCATCGGCGCCTGCTGCGATCGGGTCAGGGTTGCTCGACGCACCAATGAGGATGTAATCACCGGCATCTGCCAGTGCGTACTCAGTCCAGATAGTGTTCTTGACCACCTTCTCGCCGCCTATCGCCCCAAACCGCTTGCTCAGGCCGCCCTGATAGTCGCAGACAATTACCAGTGGCTCAGACCAGCCAAGAGAATCGCCGTACTCATCCAGCCCCAGAGGCTTCCAGATGGTCGCCTGAGCCGTGTATGACCAACTGGCTAAAGATGACATTGCTACTCCCTCCAGCTCACGACAGTGGGATTCTCAGCCGCAATAAGCGGGCAGTTAATGCGCCACTCTCCCGCAGCGTTCACATAGCCGGTAGTTTCCTTCCCGCTATCGGTCTTCACCCACACGCGCTGGAATTTTCTAGGAAGGCGCAATGATGCTGGTATCGACATCATTCCCCTCCACACATGCAGCTACCCTTGCCAATCCAGATGCCAGCAAAGGCCTTCTGAGTTGGATCTGGAGGAATAAGTGATGCGGCGCATCCGAACTTATCCAGACCTCTTAGCAGACCGAGGGAGCCTTTCCATCGATCTGCAAACGAACCGTATCGGAATGACCTCGACGCACCAGACGGGGCTGACTGAGAGCTGATATATTTATCGCCCTGCCCCAGCCCCATCAGTCCTAACAGGTACATCTGAATGAGTGTCGCAGTAGCAGCCGGGTAGTTAGCATCCAGACATTCCTGGATGCTGTTGGCCTGCTCTACAAGTGCGGCAAGAATGAAGTCGGGCAATGTGATGCCCTGGCTCTCCAGATACTCTTTTGCCTGTTCCTGGGTAACCATGAAAACCTCTTAGCCCCGCCGAAACAGGGCATAAAAAAACCGCCTTAGCGGCGGCTGTTATTCTGCGGGAAAAAGCTTTTCAAGTTCGCCATCCGGCAGTAGCTCCGAGAGCTTTTCTGCGCCCAGGTTACCTTTGAACTCAATACCAAGCTCAGTAAGGCGGTCGGCAATAACCTCTTTTCGAGACTTGCCTTCGCTTTTGGCGTCTGGGGTTGCAGGTGACAGTTCGCCCGACTCACTACCAATAAGGCGAACATGCGAGGCTAAGGCCGGGTGCAACTCACCAATCTCAACGGTCTGGCCTTTTGATACCCCATGCCATGGCTTAATTACTTCGTATTTAGACATTCCCGCCCCCTTACGCCAGTACGGCGCCGTAAACAACACCGCCCAGGCCTTCACCATCACGCTTAACCGAGATGCCTTCAGCAGACATGATCTGGTTGTTGTAGTTGCTCTGCGGCATCAGGCGAGGCAGCGGAACGATACCAACAGCCATGCCAATCAGCGGAGAAACCACATCCTGACGGCGTTCATAGCCCAGGAACTCGTTCCCCGTCAGGGCGTAAGTCATTTGGATGGATTTTGCCGGGATGAACTTGGAGATAGCATCGAAGATGGTGCCGCTTACCATGGCATTAGTGCCGCCGTTGATATCAATCAGGTACGGCTTTGACATGTTCGCCCAGATCTCAGCGCTCACCCAGAGCTTGTCATAAGCAGTGACCTTGTTTTTGCGAGCATTCAGGCCAAAAGCTCCGGTTGGACCGAAGAAGGCCAGCATCTGTGCCGGGGTCGCAGTTGTCAGATCGATGTTGGCACCACCTGCGCCGCTACCGAGGTTGATTTTGGTGGTGTTCCGGTGATTCTTCAGTCCCTGTGCTTTGTAACCCTGCACGGAGATTGCGCTATTACCGTTGAGATAGTAGGCAACGCGTTTTTTGTGGAACTTACGCATTTTTGATGCCTGAGAGTCCAGCATCAGGTCAATGCCGACTGTGCTCAACCCTGCTGCGTGGCGCCAGTTTACACCGTACCCCGCGGTGAATACTGGAATCGGGTCGCCATCGCTGTCGTATTCAGTGTGGTCGAATGAATACGGTGCCTGACCATCAATGCTGATCGAAACGTCATCAGCAATATCACCAGTAACGTTGTAAAGTTTCGCAGTCTTGCCGATTGGCAGGATTGTCTGAACGGACATCAGGTCGTTGATGATTTCCATGCCAGTTTCCTGATCGCGCATCTGAATTACCTGGCGGTCCAGCTCGGCCCAGAATTCGCGAGTGAAGCCACCAACAGCATTAGCTGCGAGCATTTCAGGAGTCATGCTGGTGCGATACGCATTAACCATCATGTCGTGGTGCTGGTTCCAGATATTACGGTTGGCCCACAACTCACTCCAGTGACCCTGCAGTCGGCTGTTTGTTGCCAGTGTTTCAGCGGTAAAATACATTCTGTTTCTCCTGATTACGCGCCAGAGGCTGCGGCAACGGTGCCAACGCGCATACGAACGCGGATGAAGTCGGTAGAACTGGCGGCAATTGTCGCCTCGTCCTGGCTGTAGCCAATCACCGTATCGGTATCTGCTGTGGCGATGGTGAACTGACCAGCAGTACCCAACTTGATAGGGGTGTCTTTTTTGTATGCGCCAGCCACACAGAGCAATGCCAGTTCGCGACCTTCCTCCACGTAATTACCAACAACCGAATCACCAGCCGGTACGGCCTCGGTGATCTTCAAGCCCTGGTGATATGCAACATCGATAATGTAGATGCGGCCACGCAATGCTGTTGCCTGTGCAAACTGATCGCTTGAGTTGATGACGGCAGCTGTACCCGGAAGTAGAGCGGCTGCGGTTGCGCGTGTTTCGGTCTTGTACAGTGACTGACCGTCAATATTTACTCGACGATAACGTGCCATTAAGCAGCACCTCCGAAGTAAGATTTAGGGTCTGGCGCATCAGTTGGGGCCTGATTGGTTGCTGAGTTAGCGCCCAATGGGGCTGGCGATCCGATGCTCTTGTGCATTGCTTCAAGCGCTTCGCCAGATAGTGCATTTGCAACGATTTCTCCATGCACCGCTGCTACTGCCGCTCGTTTGGTAGCTTCTTCAGCGCGGGAGTTAGCGGTCAGGGAGTCGGACAGTGTTTTCTGATTGGCCTGAATGCCTGTCAGTGCTTCGGTAATCGGCTTTAGCGACACTTCGTTGTTTGCAGCGATGGCGCTGCTGACGATATTGCCGATCTGGTCGAGTTCTTCTTTGGTCAAAGGCATATCGCCCTCCGTTTGGTGGTTTGCTGCAGGCTGTTCCTGCGGTGTGAAAAGTGATTTAAATTTGTTGGCTGCGATTGCTACCCAAGATTCCTGCCTTGTGACTTTTTCACCGGCATCATCAAATGTGATCTTCCCGCCATCAGAGATGTAACCGTACACCTGTGCATCACCGCCGTTTCGGATGATGATTACCTGTGATTCGGTAAAGTCAGCGACCCATGCATAATCATCCGGTCCGGTGGCGAATTTTTCTCGGGCGGCTTTCTCCAGGCGGCGCTCGCGCTCTCGATATGATTCACCAATCAGGGCGCCAGAATTTACCTTCATCGGCGTAGCAAGGTCGGCATTGACCATCAGGCCGACCCCCTGCTCAGGAGTCGCGGCACCCACTTCATGAAGCAGGATTGCGTCATGGTCCATGGCATGGATCTTCACAACGTGGTTAGCGCCCATGGCTTTCTGTTCTTCGGTCGCGGGCATCTGGTCGCGGAAAACCGCAACACTGGTATGGATTGGCGGGACATCCTCCCCACGCTCGATGGCCTCAACACGCTGGATAAGTTCGCGCCCGCTCTCGCTCTCATTGGCCTTTAGTACATCAACCCATTTTTCAACGTATATGCGATTACCGGACTTCTTGACGTTGCGATTCCACGCCCCGGCATAACCAACGTTGATTCCTTCAGGGGAGAATGCGGAAACGAACTGACCGTTTACCGTGGGGTGACCAAGGGGTGCCAGTGTCCCCTCAAGCCCCTGGTAATGCGCATCAATCTCTGACTCTGGATAGAGTTCGTTATTCATGATGACGTTTGCCGGGAGTGTATAGCTGGGGATGACGATGTGATCGCGACCGTTGTACACCTCTCGGCGAATAGACTGGCTATTCACCTTTGCGGTGATATTTACTTGCATTGGCATGGTTTAACCTCAGGCTGCCTTTGCGCAGCAATGACATTTTGATTTGTTGGTGGCTAACTTCTGCCACTGGGTTTGAAATTCTTTGCGGGCAACATCGATGGCTTTGGCGTTGAGAGGATTTCCCTTTTCATCTACCAGCGTCTCAACCTGAGTGCATTTGCAGTTGATAGAGTTCGCTCCGGTCGCATACCACTCTCGCACCTCTTCCACCGTGTAAAGGTGGGCATGGCGTATGGCATGGGTTTGCCGCGTTGTCGGACTGAGAGCAGAATAATGCAGAAGCATAATCCGCAGACCCAGACCATCCCTCGCGTCTTCCGCCTCATCCCACCGCGCGCGCCGCAGAGCCGTCGTTATTTCTGTACGGGCGATAGTGTTTGCCCGCCGGGATTCGATCCCGACCTGGTCTCGAAGATTTCTGGCAACCTCTCGAGGATTCAAGCCACGCCCAACCCCGTCAGTTAACACGCGGGCCATGTCTCGCTTAATCTCAGCGGTGAAGCCCTTCATCTCCTCAAATACACGGGCATAAACCAGTGAGAGTCGGCGCTGATAGGGCGCACTCAGCAGAAGCGCCTGGAATGATTCACGGCTGGCTGCATAAACTGCGGACTGCTGGCTGAGATTGGCGTAAGCCTGCGCCGTTCCCCTGGTTGCTGACGGTTCGATATATCCTTCAGTCAGCCACAGGTTATTCTGGTCGCCTTCTAGCAACACAGAGTCAACCAACAGACTGGCGTCATTCAGGATCATGTTGAGTAGCAGAGGGTCGAGCTGATATTCGTACCTGGCGTTAACTGCGAGTGAGGCGGGGATTCTTTCTAACGCTGCTGCATATGCGTTACCAATCTTCTTTATGCGCCTGGCGAAGTCTTTCATAGCACTGCGCTCTAACCTGTCGACTCCGGTCGGGTCTTTAGGATTTCCCGGCAGTATCGGAGGTTTCGGAGTCTTCTTCATCCGTCTCTCCCAGTGGTTCCGTCTGACCTTCATATCCTGCTGCAACGCGAATCTCTTCCCCGGTGAAGGCGACCTCCCCGGTTGCGACTAACGCAGTGTTTACCTGCGCCATCTTCACAGCACTATCCAGCTTCTCTGATGCTGACTGCTCGTTGAGGTCATCCCAGATGACTGTTTTCTCGGGTACCGGCGAGATGATTTCCAGGCCAATCAGCTTGTCAGTGAAGTCCTCTATGTCGTAGGAGAGTTCGCCAACGCGGCGAGACTGACACCGGGCATTCATGTATTTCTGGTCTTCTGAGCTGGCACGCTCACCTGTCTGCATACCTACCAATACTTTTGCCGGGATATCTACCCCTGCAGCGGCAGTCTGTAGGTTAACGTCATACGTAGGTGAAGGGTCGGAGACAGCAGTTACCATGGGTGTTACCTGAGCACCTTGTGTAATTAGCAGGGTGTCGTTTCCACGGTTAATCTCTCTGGCTGCCTCGTTATAGCGATCCTGAAGCTCATCGACTGTCACGCCATACATTGACGCGAGGTTGCCGAAATCGACCTCTTTATCGAAGTTGATATTTTGCTGACGAGCCGCGTTTTTCAGGAATGACTCACCGGAACCACCTTCCACCTTCTCCAGACTCACAAAGGCGTTATATGACGGCTCAAGGAAGCCAATGGCATCTTCTGAATAGTCGCCCAGGATGAACACGCGATCAGGGTGAATCTTCACGCGGCGAACACCACCATTAGTCAGCCTCTCGGTGTACTCCCACATAATGGGCTCACCATAGGTGACTGAGTTGATATTCTCGTCAAGCTTGTAAGGCTTCAGCGCCCCAGCCCAAACTGGGGTTATCTTAGCCAGGCCACGCCCCCTGGTTACGGGTAGGTTCCAGGCTTTATTGTCGCGAATGTGAAGAAGGATTCCTGACCAGCGACCAACCAGGCGACGGGCATCGGCCTGTGCAAAGACTCGCCAGAATCGGCTGGTGAATACTGACTTGTTAGACCGTTCCCAGGCAGTGACTTTCTTCGCTTTATCCTGCTTATCACCCTCGATGATTTCAGGGTATGTCTTCCAGCAGTGCGTGATGATCTTGATAACGGCGCCGTGGGCAATGCCTCCCCGCCGATAAAGCTTGTAGAGGTCATCAAAAGTCAGCTCTTCTTTAAATCCGTACTCACACCACGCTGCACTTCTCTTGGTGTCGAGGCCCATTGTCGGGGAAAGCATACCCATACGGGCGCGTGCCATCCGGGCGTCGTTCAACGCATGGTTGACGGCCAGTTGTAGGTTTTTGCTCATGCTTTATCCGTTTATCGAAGGCGTTTGGGAATCATCATCCCGACTGATTGCGATTTGCGCTTGATGTGACCATCAAGTCCATAGCGAATGCCATCCCAGCAGTGCTCGAATCCGTCAGCAAGTTTCGGGAGCACCTCGCCGGTAATGCGGTCAGTTTTGTATGACCACATGCGGGCCTCTATCGCCACGTTCTTACAGCGAGGATGAATAATTATCTCGTCGAATCCGCGCAGGTGGGCTATGCCGTCCTCTACGCTGCCCTGCCATTTTTCAGCAGCAGAGATATTGAAGCCCTGGCGCCTGAGGTAACTTATTGTCTCCGGTCTTGCTGAGTCAGCCTTAATCGGCCAATCGCGCACACCGGGTATTTTGTCGTATAGCGCGGGCATGTGGTCTAACTCAGTCTGCTGGCCGTAAGCCTCATACTCAATGTACAGGCGGTTGTGCAGAATGAATGAGCGGGTAAGCGTGTTTGGGTCTTTAGCGAAACCAAAGTCGGCACCGAAGAACAGGCGATCTGCTTCCTTCCACAGGCTGTGTGAGAATTCAGAAATGCGATATTTCCCGGCCAGTACCTGCTTGTCAGAGTTTTCGAGATAGGCGCCTTCCCACACCCAGGCATATGTTGCGGGGTCAAGGCGACGCTCATCATTCTGCCGCTCACCCTCAAGCACGCCGGGGAACCATGGGTTGTCCGTGTAGTTCATCTCGACCGTAATGCAGTCTTCGCCAGCCTCCTTGCGGAATCGCTTGTCAGTGGCGCTGCCGTCGCGCTCCGGGTTCCACGTCACCCAAATCTCTGAGCCTTCTTCTCGAACAGTAGGGCTGAGCTTCTGCCAGGCTATTTCGCTGACTGATTCGGCTTCATCCACCCAGCAAAGCAGGATGCGTGCTTTCGACTTAATGCTGTCGAGGTTATGGCGCAGGCCAGCGAACACGTAGCTGACGCTTTTATCAATCGTGCGGATGTACTTCTCGCCAATATCGAAGTGAGCAGCGAGCCATGGAACGCCGAGGATAGCTTGTTTCACTTCCTGCATACTGGACTCTTCCAAAGAGTTCATGAATTCACGCGCACACAGGATGACACCCGCCTCGCCATTCATCATTGCCTGATAAGCCTTGATGGCGGTCATCATTGCGAATGTGCGGGTCTTGGCACTGCCTCGCCCACCGTGTGAGCACCGATAGCGTTTGTTGTCGGCGGTGAATAGCGGTGCAAGCTTGGCTGGGATTGGGAGTTGGACTGTATCACTCATGCTTGGGCTCTACTGCCAGTAGCTGAATAGTAGTTGGCTTGGTTGCCATGCTGCCATCTGAAGAGCGATGGTCGATATCCTGGCTGACCTTATCGCCGTACTTCTTCGGATTCATGCGGGCCAAAGCCCATTTACGCGTATCGATTCGCAGACGTGCTTTACCGACCGCGGCTGCTTCTTCTGCCACTTCATCAGCAATGGCGAACATCTCTTCGAAAATAGCATCGGCACGGGTCTCTGTGGCTTTCGCGTATTGGTCGCGAAACTCATCGTGTTTAGCCAGCCAACGGAATACGGTAGCCTTATCAGGCATCCCGGGACGTTCGCATACCTTGCGTAGACTCTCTCCATCGGCAAGCAGTGAACAGATGTCAGCAGCCACCTCTGGTAGATAATCAGAAGGGCGGCCAGTTTTTTGTTTGGTCGCCATGGTTTTCCTGTTATTAATATTTACTTTTCATGGGAGGGTTCATGTACGTCATAAATTCATTTGCCTACGGGCGCACGTTTGCCACAGCCATTGATCGTAGTGGCATTGTTATCACTGAAGGATTTGACGCTATCGTTGGGCGGAACCTTGAAGAGTTCTTGTCACATTTTTCGCAGGCGAGTGGTCGGCCATTGCAAGAGGTGCGCACAGAGATGGCAGACCTGATAGATAAAATAAATAGCATTCTTGGTGAATAATCTCTTCACACTAACCAATGAGGTACTCGCGACAGAACATGTCTTGTTTGTCAGTGAGTGCCATGTGAATTCCAAGGATTGATATGTCAGAAGTTATTAAACGCACCACAAAAAATGCAGGTGATGCAGGAGAATATTACGTTGCATATATGCTTTCTCGCTTAGGCATAAGCGCGGCTTTAACGACTAGCGGCACAAGCAGAGTTGATATCATCGCGACAATTGACGGCTCTAAGAGCATAAGCATTCAGGTTAAGGGTTCTTGGGCCAGGTCAGCCCCAAGGCAATGGACTGTTGGTAACCACAGACCAATAGTTTCACCTGACTTGTTTTATGTCTTCTGTAACATGTCTGAGGATATGAACAACACATCAGCCCCTGCGGTGTATGTTGTTCCAAGCCGCGATGTAGATGCCCTGTCTACATGGCATCACCAGGTCCCGCTCTTCAAGATTTCTAAATCAGACGACGATAGTTATCTAAATCGCTGGGACTTTATCCAGATTGCACTGGCAGATACTCCATCTTGAGCACGTCATCCGGCGCGAGGTATACCCAAGCGCCATCTTCCCGAGCAACACCAATGAATCCGTTAACCATCTCAGGTTGTGATCGGGTCATGAGTCCTGTATGGGTTTCGCCTGACTTAGTGGTTACTGTGATGCGGTAGGTGTCAGCCATGAGTTTCTCCAGGCAATAAAAAACCGCCCGGAGGCGGCTTAATGCTTATCAATAATAAGAGTTAGGTTTTGATGAAGAATCCAGCGTGTCAACATATTGAAAAAGCAGTTCTCTAACTATGTCTATATCACCACCACTATTCATTACGTGGGTATTACCACTGTGGCTGGTTTGCCAAAATAAAGGGGATGTGAAAGGGATCATCGGTTCGACAATGCGCCCCTTAACCGTGCCTAATCCGGGCACATCGAAAATATACTCTTCTACAACCTTATGTGGTACTGGCATAAATCCTCCTTTTTAAAATGAGGCTACACATTATCGCCAGTATTAATCTTAGTGAAGCTAAATTTATGATTCATCATCAGGCCCACTCGCAAATGGGCCTTGTGATGGTCACTGCGGTAGGCCGGGGATGGCGACCTGTAATTTTTCGTATGCTTCTTGCCGCTTAACCGTCAGGTGCCGCTTTCTCCCGCCTACACCCCAGTAGCTCATTGTCCTTGCCGCGTCACTAACCAAGGATGCTTCCTCGTGGTAAATGTGGTCTGCTATGTTGGCTTCTGCCATATAACTAGCCATGGTGACCATCTCGCCAGAAAGGAACTTATCTACCACCGTATACACGCCAACCTTGAAAGCCGGATCGATATGACCAGCGAACTCGTAGGCCACATAGCGACTGCCAAAGGTTCCGCCGTGCTTTCCACGTATGGTTTTTAAATGTGTGTTCAAATCACATTTAGATAACTCATTGATAAATAGCTTTGTGGAGTCCAGCCTTGCAAATTGAGATGGCCTGATACTGTTGATATCCCTTCCTGCTAGGAATTTATCATCACCAGATTCTGCCCTTAGCTTTGCGATCTGCCACATATCAGTAAGGCAAATCAGCCCTTCGTCATTCACTCGCACAGGATGGTTGAATAGCTTTAATTCTTTCATTGCGTTTACCTTTCTTTGAAATGAACCTTTGCCGCAATGGAAATCAGCCAACCGAAGGCTCGCCAGCACTAGACTGACTTCCTCAAAGGCTCATTTCAAAGGGATAGGATTCGGTTTGGTTAGAAGCGCATTGCGGTGCGCGGAGGTTTTACTGCGGGCTTAAAAAAAGCCCGACCTAAGTCAGGCTCTGTTTTCGTCAATCTTGCTGATTGCTCTCAGCTTGCCGTTGCACTCGTCGAGAGAGTCAAGGAGCCTGAAGTTAAGAAGCACGCTGTCGCCGTATGTCATGTGCTTGGGGATATCCGGTACCGGGCATTCACTTAGCAGGCTGGCTGGAATCGGCAGGTGAGGTGTCTTTACCGTTGCGTACTGAATCTGCCTGTTCGCGCAGCTTGCCAGTAACGTCGTCAGGCATAACAACAACGCTGCACGTATTGCCACGGAGTGCGTCTTTGATTTCATCCTGCAACCCCTGCTGTTTCATTTCTGCGGCGGCCCGGCGCTTTGCCTCAGTCCGTACAATCTCGTTCTGCTCTCCGACGCGGTCAGCAAGGTTCTTTATTGTGGCCGCGAGGTCGTTGTTCTTGCTTAGCAGTTCGCTGTTTAATGTGCGCAGGCGTTCGTTGCGGTTTGTCAGGTTCTGATTGTCATATCCCAGCTTTGCAATAAAGCCGATGATGATGACAGTGAAGATGACCGGAATGAGAATTTTCAGTGCGTTCAGGCTTGGCATAGAACACTCTCCGCAATCTTTGTTCTGGCCTTGCGATCATCCAGCCCGTTATTGCCGCCGTTAATGCGCCTTGTCAGCCCAACCACATCACCTGCGTCAGCGAACTGATTGCAGTTATTGGCTTTCCAGAACCACCCGGCAGAGCGTGCCGCGTTCATATCGGTCTGCAGTAGCTCAGGCTGTTTAACGAGATCGATTCCCAATGCTTTGCCGCATGCAGAGTAATTATCGCGGAACGTGACTTGCTTCAGTCCGCGCCCGCGATACTTCCATCCCTCACCTGTGAGATTGTTACCATATCGGCCACCATAAACGAGGTTGGCTATAGCCATCTGTCGCTCAGGGGATAATGCAAACTCTCCTGGCTTACGCCCAAGTTGCTCTCGCTGTGCAGGTGTCAGTCGCGATCCGAATAAAGCGAGCCCTGCAACGGAGTAGTTGAAGCTCTCGCTCACACTGGTGAATCCGCCGGACTCAGTGCCGACCTGCGCCATGAAATAAGCCTGGCGCTTCGGCGTGTCGATGCCGAACTCATCCATCGCAGATGTGACAGGTCCGAACCACTTTTCAGCCAGAGACTGACTGATGTTCGCGGCGCGTCTGAACTGGTCTTTAGTCATTTCCTGTTACTCCAATGTCACCAGAGGCTTTTTGAAGGAATCGCTTTTCGAGAGCCTTGATAAGAGATGAACCAGACCAACCGGCCATACCACATATGGCACCAGTAACCTCCTGAGGCCACTTCCAATAAGTAGCGAGCAGCATCATCAGGAATCCGGCGAATATGGATACGATTAACTGCAGGCAGAGCGTGCGCCACGAGAACGCGTCTCCGCTGAGAACTTTGTAGGCATATGCTGCCACCGCCCCGAGCACAGTCATGCCCAGCGCAATCAGCGTGGCAATGAAGCCCGGATCGGATTTATAAGGCATATTTTTCACATTCAACCCCCGTGTAGGGGACTTGTCCGTTTTCAGAGTTGTCTAAATGTTGAGCTGAACAAGTCCGGGTAAACTTCATCTTGTCGATAGAAGAAGCTCCGCCTTGTGCCGTGAGGTAGCTAACCGAAGAATCCGCCATTGAGCGGATTTTTTGTTTAAAGTGCGCCGCACCGACTTATGTCAGGTTGAGGGTATGATTTATTCGGGGGCGCAAAAGAAAGAGGCCGCTGTTGGGCGAGATTAGAAATTTATTCGACCAAAGAATATTTTGTAAACTATTTGTTTTGCCATAGGTTTTTTATGACATGAGGTTTGCTTGCCCTCATTTTTTCCATGTTTTGCTTGCGGGTAACAATAGTGAGATTTTCAAGCGCATTATTAGATTTATCTTCATCGATATGGTCTATCTCGTAACCCTCTGCTATAGGGCCAAAAAAAGCTTCCCATACCAGCCTGTGAACGTAATACCTTGCTTCTACCCGCTTGTTGCATACTTTTACTTGAAAGTATCCTGCTTTCCCATTCGATACTGGGGTTAGTGTTACGGTGGGGATTTTTCTTACATATTCAGAGTTTTTACCCATCTGGGTTATCTCTCTTTCCGGAATCTCGATTTGCCCAGAAGAATATACATTGATAGTTAACCCGTTCTTTTCCAAAGTTTTCACATAGAATCCCTCTGAGCCATGGAGAATTATAAAATATATTAACTCTTTTCTGGCCAGTGAAGCTATATGCTGTTTTGAAAACAAAAAAGCCCCGGCGATTAACCAGGGCTTCTTACGGTGATGCTTCAGCTGAATGCCAGAGGGCTTATATCCGCCGTTTAATTATTTCCTCGTCATCACCGCGCTCAGTTCGCTTTGCTTCCCGAGCATAGCTGCAATGTGCCAGGTTTATTGCCCTTTGTCTTTAGCAATTCGTGCTATTAAGCAACTAATGCAGTAATTTCTTTCTCCTGTTCGCGCTTAACGGCATAAAACAATTCTCCTTCAAGAATATCCTGCGCCCATTCCATCCTGTTTCTGGCCTCCTTCGAGGTTATCCCGGTGAAGTAAATGAGGCTCTGAGCAATGTTTTGCGCGCTCTTGCACTTGCAGTATCGTAATCTGGCTACAGAGCGGATGGGATTATCTCTGCCAAACGTCTTTACGATTACTGATTCCATGAAAGCAGCATCATCTGATTCTTTGGCGAGAGCAATGATGTTGCTTGCGGATGATTGCGGAACCAGAATATCGCGAGCTTTTCGCATCAATTCCTCCCCTCTGTAGCCCTCACAGTGAAGCTCTGTAACTACCCTCTCAATCTGCTTCGCTTTCTGCTCGCTCCATTCACAGCGCATCATGAGGCGCCCTATCACGTTAATCTGCCCGCGTTCGTACTCATCGCCGGATAGGTGGTCACCCCATACGGTTAGCAGGTGGCGAATCCATGCCTGTTGCGATCTGTTTATCGTCTTCCATCCGGTACCGAAGAGACGGCGCATATCTGCAGCGGTGCGAACATCGGCCAGGCGTACTACCAGCTGATAATCACGTTCGATTCTCATCTTTTCTTCCCCTTTGGAGTAACTGCCCATGACTGGGTGTGAGTTGGCTGGATGGTTGGAGTGACTGGCTTGAAGTAGCTGAGTAGTTGGGTTAACCAGGTCATGTGGCCCTCCTCATGATGTGGCTGAAGTTTTGCAAAATCCGATAGTCATAAAGCAGGCTGGATTTACTGCGGTACATTCTGAGGAGCTTCCACTTTTGCCTTAGGTATTCGGTCATGCTGCCTCTCTTTGTTTATTCAGCTCACGCAGCAAAGCTCTGTAACGCGCTCTGATGGCGTCCAGTTCTTCGCGGGAGTATCGGTGAGGGTTATTGTTGTTTTCGAGCGCCTCGACGCGCTGAGGTCCGATTTTGGCTATCAGGTTGATGCGGTATGGACCAATCGCGCCAGAGTGATGCACATTGCACGCTGCACACTGGCTGTGGCAGTTGTCTTCGTTGAACCTTAGCTGTGATGCCGCCGCTGTCGTCCGGTAATGCCCGGCGTGATAGCTGACTGCCGAAGTGTTTCCGCAGCTGATGCAGATTTCCCCGTCCCGCGCCCTGATGTAGTCGTTAAACGCACGCTGAGTCATGCTCATCCAGTGGCTTAAAGGTTTTGTTTCTGCTTTGCGCTTATTCCAGGCTGCACGCTGCTCTTTCTCCTCGCGCTGTTGCTTGCGCTGGGTGAGTTGCTTAGCGAGTTGGATTGCACATTTTGGAGAGCAGGCGGTTTGCAGGGTGTTGCGTGGGGTGAATTTCTCAGAGCAGGCTTTACACTTTTTCGGCTTCGGTGGCTTGAGCATTGTCGCCATCCTCCCTCCTGACTGTCTGAATAACTTCATATCCAATCATCATGTAGAGTGAGTCACATTCTTCGCACACCCATGTTTCATCCGGTGACAGCGAAAGGCCACAATCAGCACAGGCCCTGTCAGCTGGTTGTGTCATCGCGTCCTCCTCATTCGATCGAACTTCGCCCGGAGCAGCGTGTACACATAGTCGTAGGTGGTTACATGGCTCGCTGGCGGTACCAACTTTCGCTTGCTGCGGCTTCTTGCGGTGGGGGTGAATATTAGTGAGTCGATTGCTCGCTGTGTTGCTGATTTCTGTCGGCTCATTGGCGTAACGCCTGCAGAGGAAGGTCGATCCATTTATAAACCCTGCTCTTCCGGCGGCAAATGGTGAAAATCCCATTCCCATCCTGATGCTTGGGCTTCTCTGGATTGCGGCGATAGGTAACCATCTTCTCTTTCCTGATGATTTCCTTCGGCTTGAAATCGGTGTTGAGCGTGTAAAGAGGCTTTCTCCACACGCCGCTGTTAATCACCTCGCCAATGCACTCCATTTTTGCCAGAGCTGATTTTGTCGAGTTAACGTTGTAGTCTTTACCGACCACATGTTTGATTATTTCAACGTGAGTGAGCGGCTTGTCTGCCTTGCTGAGCAGTTGTCGAATTTCGTATCGTGCTGTCATAATTAATCCTCAGAAGTAGCTCCGAAGCTGATTGAGAATGTTGGGGTCACGCGTTCCGGCGAATACGTGCTTGATTGCGGCGTTTATCAGTGATGAATAGCAACGCTCAAACTCTTCCTGGTCCATATTCGAATACGCCAGGCTCTTTGCCTCTGCCCTCACCTCTCCGCGGATGTTCACAACCGTTTCGTAGAAGCCTGCCAGTATCGTCAGGTCTTTCCTGAAGCGGGTGCGCTGCGTGTGCTCGTCGGCATTACCTATCCCGGCCCGGGCGGCACACCAGTGCTCGAAGCAGAAACCGAAAAAGGCCATTACCTTGCGGTGAAATTGGGGGTTGCGAGAGAGCTTGATGTCGGCGCAGTAGGTTTCGCCATTTTTGAAGCGATGGAGTCGTTCGATGTCACTGTCGTTCACTAGAGAAAATACCCCGCCCGGATGTTTTACCAGGTCGAATTGCACTATCACCTCCGGTTCAGTTGTGCTCGCAATTTCTCTGCGTGAATCTGGCCTTTGGTAATCACTTCATCGATTACATGCGGGCTGTGGCCGCCCTCCATGTTAAACAGCTTCAGCAGCAGTAAAGCGCTGTGAATTTCGCTCAAATGGTCCGGCTGTTTAATTGGGATGATTTCTGCTGTCATGCTTTTTTACCTCTTGCAAGAAACCAGTCTAGCGCCCGACAAACTAATGGATTTTCGTACCAGTCCTCATAGTCGCGGCGCTCCAATTTGTCGTGGTAGAAGGCTGGGCCGTACCAGTTGTGCCAGGACATGAAGACATAGCCGCCATCATCGAGCCGAAGGCGGTAGCTTGGAGTTATTGATATGTGAATGATTTCTGCTGTCATGATTTGGTCTCCGCTCGATACATAACCAGCACCAGGCTGCCTCTGGTTGTAATGCGCATTGTGCTGCCTGACTCCAGCGTGTCGAGGTCGAAAGAGTCGTAAAGCTCATTAACAGCTCGCTGCCTGCGGTCCTTCTCTCGTCGATTCGACCACTCCCTTGCAGCTATCTTCAGCAGCCATGAGCAGGAATTTTTGACTATCCACAGGTATGCGATTGCAGTTAAAACTGCGGTCATCCAATCCGCGTAATTCATCTTTTCCATCAGCCCCTCCTCCCCGCCCAGCACCAAAAAATAAGGACCGCGATAATCAGCAGCCCTGTGAGTGTCTCTGTTGTGTATATCTGGTGCATTATTCCTCCGGTGGCGGGGGCAGTGGCTGCCAATTAATATCTTGGTGATTAGTATCGACTTTAATAACCGTCCATCCACCGCCTTCATAGATTGACATTATTCCAGCACCGAATGTCATGCCGAACTCCCAGTCACCCAAATACCAAACCAGCACCGTTTTACCTTTGGGTGGCATCCGCTCACTACACTTAATCCAGTTGCTCATCACTCACTCCCTCTCAATTTTTGCCCGGCCCCGATAATGCGGAGCACTCTTTCCATCTCACGATTCATGATTGCGT